>JAIXKU010000069.1 GCA_026936045.1 Flavobacteriales bacterium | reverse complement strand
GTCTTAAACAATTCAAATATTTTAGATATGTAAATCTATTTAAAAACTCAGTAGTTCACAACAGAAAACAGCTGCTAATGCCGGATTAGATGAACAAAACCGTGCTGTTCTGTGCCACCATACTTAAGCACATAAAAATAAACCCCATCTACCGCCGCATTGTATGTATGATTGACATACCCGTCCCAACAAGGCTCATCTTCCGAGCTCTCGAAGACCGATCTGCCCCATCGGTTGTATATAATCATCTCGTAACAATACACCCCATTATTTCCTATCGGGCAAAACAAGTCGTTTAAGCCGAGCGAAACAAAAGGCGTAAAGACATTGGGCATAACTAAACTATCATTGTAATCGCTAAATCCACCGGCAGTAAAGGTTTGTGTCAGCGAGCTGGTGCAAGGCCCATTAAATGCTACCTGTGTAACATTTACACTATTATTAAACGCTACATTGAATAACGTATCGCCTGGCGCCAACGTATCGCCATTAATGATATAAATGACATTTGTTGAATTAACGGCATAGTTTAGAAGCGCAACTGAAACGCTGGCACAACCACCTGTCGCCGCAAACCCAAATCCGGGTACAGGAATCTGATCGTTGACGATAACCGTTTGATACACTGTATCCAAACAATAGCCATTGTCAATCACCAACATATAATCTGTTGTTACTAATGGGCTGGCAAATGGGTTAGAGATATTCGTATTGCTTATGCCTGTTACCGGTGACCAACTGTATTGATAGCCCGAAATCGGTGCAATACCAATTTGAATACTGGTATTTTCACATAAATCTAAAGTGGCTAAATCGGGATTATCCGGACTTTGAACAATCATGATATTCTTGCTGATTGTATCGGTTGGAATACAGGTGCTATAAGTTGTATCCACCACAATAAGTGTTACCGTATAAAGGCCTGTATCAGCATAGGTATGAAACGGGCTGGAGTCAAAAGATTCGTTACCGTCTCCAAAAAACCAATGATAGGTTACCCCGGGTGAGCTCTGATTAATAAATTGATAGTCATAGCCTGAACAAATGGCCAGCGGAAAATCAAAATCCGCTTCCGTAAAGGGCAAATCAATGCTTAGTTTAAACACACCGTTGTTACAGTTGTTTGAGTTATTTGTTTGCGACCATGCGCCGGGTGTGGTAGGAAAATCGTCATAATTACCACATCCTGCGCAAGAGGCCTGATATATCACCCCTCTCTTATCAAAACGGCTGGTACCGCCATCCACGTGCTCTCTGCTCAGCGTACCGCCGAAATAAGTTCCATAAATCAGCGAGTTAAAGTTCGTTTCAAAGACGGATATATAGAAATTAAACCCATCGCCGCTGGATGATTGAAAGGCGTCCGGTGTAACGGGCATGCCGGTTAATGGTATGCCGGATATAATATTTCCGCCCCAACCAGATATATATATATTCTCACAGATATCAACCAAAAAAGCCGAAGGCGAAAGATTAGCCTGTCCATTACCGTTGCCAAACAAGCCGCTGTATATCATTGTGCTGAGTGTGTTATCCAGCTTGGTAATAAACTGCCCGCTATTCGGATTGGAATACGCAACATTCAATACCGGATAGGTGGTAGGATCCAACGTTTGACCATAAACATACACGTCTTCATCACTATCCAGTTCCACAAAGAACACCTGATCATATTGACCAGTGCCAATAAACGTACTCTTTAATAATACGCTGCCACTTGAGTCAATTTTAGCTATAAATCCATCCGCTTTACCGCCTTGATAAACCGTGTTGAGACAACCTGCTACAGTCAGAAAATCGGGAGAGGTGGTACCGCCTACAACATAAACATTTCGATCTTTATCAATCTTCAATCCATACGCTGCATCTTTATCTGTACCGCCTAAATACGTACTCCAAATTAGATTTTCCATTTTGCTGTCTAATTTAAAGATAACGGCATCTTGGCTTCCGCCAAACGTTGGCTGCATGGCGTTCTTCACAGGAAAGTCAGAGGATTTGGTTGTGGTGGCAACATAGCAATTGCCATCCGCGTCTATCATAATCTCTCCTCTGAACTGATCGCCATAATTATACTGAAGCGAATCATAATTTGATATCCAATAACTGCCGGACAAATAGTTTTTGTTATAGTTAACCCCATCATTTCCACTACCGCCAATAAATGTTGAACCAATTAATGCGGTACCGGTGCTGTTAAACTTAGAAACAAAGATATCGGTACCGGCACTAAAATAAGTACCATTCTGCATAAAGCCCAAAAAGCCACCTCCGTTAAATGTTTTATCATAAGCTGTGGATGTCGTCGGAAAATCAGATGAACTGGTTACGCCAAACATATATAATTCATCCTGATCGTTTACTATTAAGCTATGTAATGTTTCTGTGCCGCCTGTGGCTGTACCGCCGCCCAAATATGTAGAATAAACCAAGGTTGAGCCATCGGGTGAGAATTTTGAAATAGCTGCATCCGTAACACCATACGAGCTGCCATTAGTAGTGGTTGTAGTTTGGTAAGCGCCTAAAGTTGTTGGATAGCCAATGCTATAAGCCGTACCGCCCGCATACAGGTGTCCGCCGTTATCATACGTAGCTGTCATACCGAAATTATCGGCAGTTGAGCCGGAATAAGAAGCAAAAATTAAAGTAGGATCAATAATAAGCGTTTGTTTCTTATTATATTTTCCTATCTCAAAAGATACAATGCCATCCTTTATAACATAACGACATGGCACTTCTACTTTCTCCCCCTGTACAACCTGATAAGCAAACGGTTTATTCTCATACACCGCTCCCATAGTGGTAAGTATCACCAGTTTTTCATCTCTAATAAAGAAACTTTCTGCCCCATCGTATGTCCACTGAATAGTATTTACTGAGCCTCCCGGTTCAATCATAAAATCATATTTCAATTGACCGTCTTGGGTATAAAAATGGATATCCACTTGAGACCATATATTACGATAATGCAAACGTTTCTTAGGATAAAGAGAATGCACCCATTTATCCGGATCATTGCCTCGATAATAATTCAGATAAAAAGAGGTCGGCTCAAAAGCATAGTGTTCTGCATAGTTGTTTGATTGAAGATAGCGTGTACGAAATGCATGTCCGCGAATGATATCATCACCATCCAATTCAGTTATAGATGTTGCGTGTGCTTTATGCAATGCTGAGTGATCAGCCAAATGCCATGTTATACCTTTTTCATTAATAAATAAAGCACCTCCCGGCACATCGCAACGATAATCAAAAGGGTCGTCCCACTGACCAAGATTCTCGATAAAATTAAATGCATACTGTGCCGTGACCAAATTTGAAATCAGGCAGAAGACAAACAAGAAAGTAAAATGTCTTCGCATCATAAAAATGGGTTTATTCAACTAAGATATGAATAATTTGATTATTCATTGAGATTCACCTAAGAATATGACGATTTTTCTGTAAAATTGTTACAGTCTTATCTTTATAAA
>JAIXKU010000047.1 GCA_026936045.1 Flavobacteriales bacterium | reverse complement strand
TAATGGAAAATTTTGGCGGATTGGACTTACGGTATGCCGAGTCGGATGAAGAGAAAATCAGAATGTGGAAACTCAGACGCAAAGTGGGCGAGGCGGTCAAATCACATTCGGTATATAAAGAAGAAGATACGGTCGTGCCCCGATACGCTTTGCCGGTATTGTTGGATGGGGTGAAAAAGATTGGCCGCCGCTATGGCTTTCAATCGGTATGCTATGG
This sequence comes from Flavobacteriales bacterium, assembly GCA_026936045.1. GTDB lineage: Bacteria > Bacteroidota > Bacteroidia > CAIKAF01 > CAIKAF01 > BA4. Next base: position 3,278 of record JAIXKU010000047.1, on the reverse strand, counting down.
CCATGCCGGAGATGGCAATTTGCATGTCAACATTATACGCGGCGAGATGCCTGAGCAAGCATGGCATGATGAATTACCGAAAGCCATCCGAGAGATATTTGCGCTTTGTATTAAGCTGGGCGGCACACTTTCCGGAGAGCATGGTATCGGCTGGGTGCAAAAACCGTATATGGATATGGCATTTTCCGATACAGAATTAGCATTAATGCAGCGTATCAAACATGCGTTTGATCCCAATCAGATTTTAAATCCTGGGAAAATATTTCCTGATAAATAGTTGTTAGTAAGAGGTTTATGCAGTTTGTAGAAATAGTGTATATTTGTCGTTATATAGATAATTGAAGATAAGATGCAAGAAATGATTGCCACAGCGCCATTAGATACAGCGCGCATATCGTTTGAAGATTTTAAGAAGGAAGTGCTGAATGATTACAGGATTGTCAATCATAGCCGAGAAGCGAGTGTATTAGGCCGTCGGGAGGTACTGACTGGCAAAGCCAAGTTTGGCATTTTTGGCGACGGTAAGGAATTGGCACAGGTGGCAATGGCAAAGGTGTTTAGAGAAGGTGATTTCAGAAGCGGATATTATCGCGATCAAACATTTATGCTGGCTGCCGGCTTGATGACGGTTCGTCAATTTTTTGCTCAACTCTACGCACATGCCAGTGAAGAGCAGGAACCAATGACGTCCGGACGTTCCATGAACGGGCATTACGCCACACGATGGGTGGATAAGGAAGGCCACTGGTTGCCTCAATCTAAAATGAAAAACGTAAGTGCCGATATCTCGCCTACGGCCGGTCAGATGGCGCGTTTGTTGGGCTTGGCCTTAGCATCCAAATATTACCGTCATCATAAAGAATTATCTACACAGTCTGATTTTTCAAATAACGGCAATGAAGTGGCGTTTGGCACCATTGGTGATGCCAGTACTTCGGAAGGGGTGTTTTGGGAAACCATGAATGCGGCTTGTGTTTTGCAGGTGCCGTTGGCGCTCTCTGTATGGGATGATGGTTATGGTATTTCCGTTCCGAAAGAGCATCAAACAGCGAAGGGCAGTATTTCTGCTGCGATGAAAGGCTTTGCCAAAGATGATGAAGGTCCCGGCTTATTGATATTCAAGGCGAAGGCCTGGGATTATGTGGAGTTGATAGAAACATACCAAAAAGGGATTGCCACCTGTCGTCAGGAGCACATACCTGTTTTGTTTCATATAGAAGAATGTACGCAGCCGCAAGGACATTCCACCTCAGGCTCGCACGAACGTTATAAGTCGAAAAAACGTTTGCAGTGGGAAGAAAAATATGATTGTATCCGTCAGTTCAGACAATGGATAGAGAAAAAAGGGATTGCATCTTCGGAGGAATTAGACGAGATAGAAAAAGAAGCCGTTAGTTATGTCAAGCAGGAACAGAGGGTCGCTTGGCAGGCTTTTCAGCAGGAAATCAAATCAGAGAGAGAAGAGTTGCTCGCTGTTCTTCAAGGCTTGGGACTGAATGAACGTGCCTTGGCTTTGACTAATATCTCTGAGCCGCTTCGCCGTGATGTAGTTTCTTCAGCCCGTTTGGCACTTTACGATATCAGACAGATACCGCATGATCAGAAGTTGCCGCTTATCAACTGGATTCAGATCTATGATAAAATAAATTTTGAACGATACAGCTCTCATTTGCATTCAGAAACAAGCCGTTCGGCAAAACATGTTCCGGTTGTGCCAGCTGAGTTGGCATCAGATGAGATGGTAGATGGCCGCATCATTCTGCGTGATAATTTCGATTATATCCTTCAACACAACCCACGCTTCTTAGCTTTTGGAGAGGATGTGGGAGGTATTGGCGGCGTGAACCAAACATTTGAAGGCTTGCAGAAAAAACATGGCGAGACACGTGTTTTCGATACCGGTATTCGTGAAGCTACCATTGCCGGACAAGGTATAGGATTGGCGATGCGCGGCCTCCGTCCGTATGCGGAGATTCAATATTTGGATTATTTGCTCTATGCTATTCAAACCCTGAGTGATGATTTGGCTACATTAAGCTACAGAACAAAAGGACATCAAAAAGCACCTGTTATTATCAGCACACGCGGTCATCGCCTGGAAGGTATTTGGCATTCCGGCTCACCGATGGGCATGGTGATTAATGCACTGCGCGGCATGTATGTTTGCGTACCAAGAAATATGACACAAGCAGCCGGCATGTACAACACCTTGTTGCAATGCGATGAGCCGGCATTGGTAATAGAACCGCTTAATGGCTATCGCATCAAAGAAAAATACCCGACCAATATCGGCCAATATACCGTGCCGCTTGGCATACCGGAAGTTCTGAGACAGGGAACGGATGTAACAGTGGTTACTTACGGCTCTACTTGCCACTTGGTAACAGATGCCGCCATTCAACTTGAATCAATGGGTATATCCTGCGAGGTGATAGATGTGCAAACACTCTTACCGTTTGATATCACACATCTGATTGCCGAGTCGGTACAGAAGACCAATAAATTATTATTTGTGGATGAAGATGTAGAAGGCGGAGCCTCCGGTTTTATGTTACAACAAGTACTTGAGAAGCAACAGGCCTTTCGCTTTTTAGATGCCGCACCACATACGTTAACCGGAAAAGATCATCGTCCGGCTTATGCCAGCGATGGAGATTATTTCTCCAAGCCATCTGTGGAAGATATCATAGAAGCGGTATATGCTATCATGCATGAATCGCAGCCACATCTTTATCCATCGCTGATCTAAGCAGTATGCCGTCTATCACTGAATCTGATTCATTATACGAAGGGCTGGAAAACAGAACTGTTCGGCAGTTGTTGACGTCTATCAATGAAGAGGATAAGAAAGTGGCGGAAGCAGTCCATGTATGTATCCCGCAAATAGAACTGCTTGTGGAAGCTGTTATAGGAAAATTATCAGTCGGTGGACGTTTGTTTTATCTGGGTGCCGGCACCAGCGGACGTCTTGGTATTGTGGATGCCTCAGAATTACCACCGACATACGGATTGCCGTTTGATGTGGTGATTGGTTTGATAGCAGGCGGTGATTCTGCTATCAGACGCGCCGTAGAATTTGCTGAAGACAGCGAGGAGGAGGGATGGCATGATTTGCAAAAACACCAAGTTTCGGACAACGATATTGTTATTGGTATTGCGGCATCAGGACGCACACCTTATGTTGTCGGCGCTTTAAAGCAATGTCGGGCCAGACAGATTCTGACCGGATGTATAACCTGTAATCCCGATGCGGCGGTTATACAGTATAGCGATTTTCC
>JAIXKU010000324.1 GCA_026936045.1 Flavobacteriales bacterium | reverse complement strand
TGTAATAATAGCGTTATCAGGCGACTCCTTCAATAAGTCTCTTATGCTTTTTTTTAAGACAGGATGTAAATATTCAGGCATTAGCTCATTTAATGGAACGAGTGTAAAATTACGAAGATGAAGTCTCGGATGAGGGACTGTTAATTGCGTTGTATTTATAATCTCATCATTTATAAATAAGATATCTAAGTCCAAACGGCGGGATTGATAGCCTTCAGCTTGTAAATCTCTTTTTCGACCATTTTTTTCCTCAATTCTTAAAAGTCGTTTCATCACCTCGTTGGCGTCTAATTCTGAATCAATCTCACATACCTGATTCAGAAAAGGTGTTTCTGTTGAGAACCCCCAACTCTGACTTTGATATACAGAAGAACATCGAATAACCTTCCCGATTTCCTGACTCATATCATTATGTGTAGCTTGAAAAGTGTTTAATACATCACCGATATTCCCACCCAAAAGGATAATATATTTTTTTAGATGCTGCATTCTGTGCAAAATAAAAAATTTTTTCAGTTTCTAAAAAAAGAAATAATGTTTTAACGAGTGAAGTTAAGAAAAGTAATTCTTGACTCACCGGATGTTCTAAAGACCGTTTGAATCCCATCGTCCAAGCAACTGATATCAGAGAGTTTAAGTTGGGATACAACCCCGTTTATTTGAAAGTAATTGTTGTAAATATATCCATTCAGCAGTTGGTTAATGGCCAGCTGTGCGCCTTCAATATCTTTTAAAATATTATATTGGAACTGCTTCTCCATCATCTTTCTTAATGTGCTATGCAGCATCCATGATGCAAATGAATATAATCCGTTTTTTGTATTGATATCATAATCGAAGTCTTGCAAATAGATGTTGTTTGTTATTGTGTCAAGAGCCGGTTTCCCTTTAAAATAAACCATGCCATCAAAACTGCCCTTTAGTTCTGTTTGGGCAAATACATATCCGGCTCGCCCATATACACGAATGTCAATAATCGTAATTTTTTTATTCTTGGAAATTTGAAAGGCAGAGTCTTTAAGGTTGCTTTTTGCAATTTGAGAAATCATGTCAAACCCAATTTTAATAGGTAGTTCAATCATAAATTGGTTTGAGAGTTTTTCTTTTATGACGGGCGATGTTAGAAATGTTTTTAAAGGAACTGTAGGTTTATTACCAATATGTGTTTCAATAAAAGTATCCATGCCGGCACGTAATGAAAGTTTTTGCAAATCACAGTTTAACGGTGTAATCTGTACTGATATTGGTTTCATTAGCAACCATGCCTGATAGGTTGAGTCTAGTAATATGGGATCTTGTACCTGAAGCCAGGCCTCTTCAATATATGTTCGTAATGGCAGCGTATTGGCCACTTCTCTGTCAATGCTGCTTGTGATGGCTGGCATATTGGTGTTAAGAATGGTCTTGATAAATCGAGTTATAGGAATCTTTATCATGCCAAAATCTAAGACCGGTTCTTTTGAAAACTGCATATCTGTTGCCGTTGTCGTAGTGACTAATGACCAGTCTTTACCGAGTTGAATCTGTGTTACTAAAGTTAGATGCAGATCAAAGCTTGTACTTTTTTCTATACTGGGACAAACATCACAGGCCTTCCATTGATATTGCGCCCATATCTCAAGTGGTAACTGGAAGCGGATTTTTTGTTGATGTCCATCCACTTTAATTTCCTTTTTTGTACGCCATACTTTAACCTTCAGGTTGTCATTATCATTATTTTCATACAGCGTGTCTTTGTAAATTAAACCATTTAAAATCTTATTCATTTCATTACTAAAGACGGCCATGGGCACATCAATAGGGATTTGTATTAAAGAGGATTGTAGTGTGCGAGGTTGTATATTTGATTCATAATCAGGTTGTATGGAAAAGAAATTTTTTACTCGACATCCGTCTATGCTAAGCAAAGTAATACCTATGATTGCATAGGCAAAGATAAGCTTTAGACGTGTTATCATATTTTATAATACGATTTATACCAGTTAATAAAGGCTGAAACACCTTCGGCTACAGAAACGGAGGGGCGATACCCAAAATCATTAATCAGTTCATCCACATTAGCAATATTCACAGGCACATCTCCGGGCTGTATAGGTAAGAAATCTATCTCTGCTTTGCAGGATAGATTCTTCTCAATCTCACGAATAAAATCCATAAGATTTATTGGCTTACGATTGCCAATATTAACCAAACGATAAGGTGCTGAGGATGTAGATGGGTCTGTTTCATCAGTCCATGAGAGATTGGCAATCGGCGGCTGTTTCAGAATATGAATCAGGCCGTTGACAATATCGGAAACATAGGTGAAATCGCGTTGCATATTGCCATGGTTATACACCTCAATGGCTTTCCTTTCCAGAATCTTCTTAGTGAAAATAAAAAGAGCCATATCCGGACGACCCCACGGCCCATACACACTAAAGAAACGAACGCCGGTAGCAGGAATTTGATAAAGATGACAATAAGCATGCGCTATCATCTCATTGGCTTTTTTAGTAGCAGCATACAGGCTGATAGGATGATCTGCCGGTTTCTTTACGCTAAAAGGCATGTTGGTGTTTAAGCCATAAACAGACGAAGTGCTTGCGAATATAAAATGTTGAACAGGGTATTTTCTACAGCCTTCGATAATGGACAGAAATCCGTCAATATTACTATGGGTATAAGCCTGTGGATTGGTTAGAGAATATCTTACGCCAGCTTGTGCCGCAAGATGAATCACGGCATCAAATCTTTCTTCTTTGAAAATGGCTAATACTTTCTCTGTTTCAGCCAGGTCAAGATGGTGAAATGTAAAGCCGTCTTCTGAAACAGATGACCTGTTCTCGGCCTTCTCTCTGTTGATACCAAGCTCTGCAAGTCTGGCCCATTTCAAATTTACATCATAGTAATCGTTAACATTATCAATGCCGCTAACATGATAGCCCAATTCCTTCATGCGACGGGTAAGATGAAAACCTATAAAACCGGCTACACCTGTAATTAATATTTTTTTCACTTAACTTTGTCAATCGTGAATCACAAAACTACTAAAGAAAATCATTTCCAGGCATGATACAGTATTTTAAATTATTACGTGTTTCTCACTGGGTAAAGAATCTCTTTCTTTTTCTGCCTCTCTTCTTTAGTGGTAAGATTATGGATGAGATGGAAGCGCTTGGGCATGTTGTTATTGCTTTTCTGCTTTTTTCGCTGACAGCCTCTTCAGTGTATATAATAAATGATATAAAAGATGTAAACCATGACAAACTGCATCCGGAAAAGAAAAATCGCCCATTTGCATCCGGACGTATTTCAAATGCTACAGGTATTGTTATTGCGATTATTTTACTATTAGGTTCTTTTCTATCGGCCTATTTTCTGAATATTTATTTCACAATAGTTCTTGGTATTTATTTTCTTATGAACATCGTTTATTCGTTAGGGCTAAAGCATGTTGCTATTATTGATATTTCCATTATAGCGTTTGGCTTCTTATTGCGTGTCTTAGCCGGCGGCCTTGTGGCTAATGTGTATATATCACATTGGATTATGCTGATGACGTTTCTGCTGGCTCTTTTCATAGGATTAGCTAAGCGCAGAGATGATGTTATTATTTTTATTGAGAGCGGCCAACGTATGCGAAAATCTTTGGACGGATATAATTTGGAGTTTATCAATGCTTCTATGGTTATTATGGCAGCTGTTGTCATTGTTTCTTATATAATGTACACCATCAGTGAAGATCCCATTCAGCGCTTTCGTACTCGTTATTTATACATCACCAGCCTTTTTGTTATCATTGGTATTATGCGCTATTTACAAATTACGTTTGTGCTGAATAAAAGTGGCAACCCTACACGCGTCTTATTGAATGATAGATTTATTCAGCTTACGTTGATTGGTTGGATACTTACTTTTTTTATGATTATATATATTAATCATTTGTATCGTGCTGGTTAATAAAGAGATGTCAAACTGGGGTAACTTTCCTTTGATAAGGGCTGATTTTTCAGAACCTTCAGATAGAGCTGCCATAAAAGCATTTATATCCGATTCAGAACATCTGATACCACGAGGTATGGGACGTTGTTATGGCGATTCGGCCCTGCAAAATCATATTCTCTCTACCTTAAAACTGCATTGTTTCCTGGCTTTTGATGAGAATACCGGCATCATATCATGTCAGTCGGGTGTGACATTTGATGACATTCTTAGTGTGTTTGTTCCGCGTGGTTGGTTTTTGCCCGTAACACCCGGTACCAAATTTGTTACTGTCGGCGGTGCTTTAGCTTCTGATGTGCATGGTAAAAATCATCATACGAAAGGTACATTTTCCGATCACGTACTCTCTTTTCAGCTTATAACACCTGATGCCAAAGAAGTAAATTGCAGTAGAGAAGAGAATGAATTATTGTTCCGATTAACGTGCGGAGGGATGGGTCTTACCGGTCTAATTACGACTGTTACTTTCAAACTCCAACGTATTGAGACAGCTTATATCCGACAAGAACAAATTAAAGCAAAAAATTTAGACGAGATAATTTCGCTTTTTGAAGAATCAGCATCTTATACCTATTCTATGGCATGGATTGATTGCCTCTCGAAAGGCAAGAATATGGGCAGAAGTATTATGATGCGTGGCGAAAATGCAACACTAGCCGAGCTGGACAACGGCAAACGTCAAAATCCGCTCAAAACACATCAGCAAGGTAAACTTAATGTGCCGTTTTATTTCCCGTCATTTATGCTGAATAGTCTATCGGTAAAAATCTTTAATGCCTTTTATTATCACAAACAATGGCAGAAAAGTGTCATGAGCTTAGTGCATTATGATCCTTTTTATTATCCGTTGGATGCCATTCATAATTGGAATCGTATATATGGTAAAAATGGATTTACACAGTATCAATTTGTGATTCCGAAAGAAAATGGAAGAGACGGGTTGGAAGCGATTATAAGCTATATCGGAAAACGTAATATGGGCTCTTTCCTTACAGTTTTAAAACTTTTCGGCAATCAACCGGATAATTTCTTACGTTTCCCGATGGAAGGCTATACCTTGGCTATGGATTTTAAAATCCAACCCAAACTATGGGCGTTTCTTGACGGCATGGATGAAATGGTTCAAAAATACGGTGGAAGAGTGTATTTGACTAAAGACGTAAGAATGAGAAAAGATTTTCTGATGCAAACCTATCCACAGGCAAAGGCTTTTGAACAGCATTATCAATCTTTAAATCCGGATAGGAAATTCTCATCTTTACAATCCGAACGGATTTTTAAATCGGATTTAATCTAATTAGGCTATGCTCAGGGCGGGATCCCGACCACAGAGCATAACGCCCATCCAAACTTTGTCTTCTCCCACGCATCGGCGTGTTGCCATGAATAAGAAAGTTTATCATTCATTTTTACCTCTTCTAACTGGTGTGTAGCCCAACCCGTATAGCCAATAAGAAATCGAATATCATCAGCCACCATTTCTCCATTATCTATCATGCGCTTGATCACATTAAATTTACCGCATCACGAAAGGCCATCACGTATCAACCTGCTACAGGGTACTTTCTCGCCTTTCTTGTGAATGTAATATAATTCATCTTGCCTAACAAGCTTCTCAAATAGACATTAACATCCAATGATATTTTATCAAGTATAACCTGATTTACTTTTAAACCTAACATTTTATTGATAGCAAACCCGGTTGTGTCAAGCTCATTATGCTCGGTAATCAACACCACAATATGTTTGAAATGCGGTTCAAATAAGAATGGCGTAGCATATAAAAGTGCACCGTTATGTATGCCTTTTCCTGATTCCATCATTTTAATATCGAAATGTTAATATAAATCTGATATCATCAACAAAAAAAATATTATCTATATTAACTTTGACTATCACTTGTCATAATGAAAATACTAATTAACATGATGATTAAAAGGTTTCGAGCCATACTTCCTATCACCGGCCTGATCTTATTTTTCTCTTTCTCAATATCTGCTCAAATAGAACGCACATACCATACAAATGGGCTGTTGAAGACGGAAGGCATGATGAAAAACGGGAATAAGGAAGGATTATGGAAAACATATTATTCCAGTGGAGCTCCACAATCATCCGGGTCTTATTCAAATAATGAGAAAGTAGGAAAATGGACAGAATGGTATATCAGCGGCAAGGTTAAAATGCAAGCAGATTATTCAGCCGGCACCATTTCGATGTATAATGAATCAGGAACCCTGACACATCAGGGCTTCATGAAAAATGGGAAAAAACAGGGGAAATGGACAATATATTATAATACAGGCGAACTAAAAGAAATAAGCAGGTATAATGAAGGTAGATTGCATGGTAAACAGGAAACATACTATAAGAATAAAAAGAAAGAAAGTGTTTTTTATTATGAGAATGGATTAAAAGTAGGGCGTTGGCAGATGTGGTTTCAAGATGGGAAGCCTCAATCGGATGGATATTATACCAATAATCAAAAATCAGGAATCTGGAAGCAATGGTATGATAGTGGCATGTTACGCAGTCAGGTTGATTATGATAAAGGAACAACACATATCTTTCATGAAAATGGTAAATTGCAAACCGAAGGCGATGGTACGCCGGAGAACAGAAAAGGGAAATGGACAACCTATTATGCCAATGGTAAGCCCATGCTAAAATCCGAGTATAAAGAAAATAATCCTGACGGGAAATGGCAGGAATTTTGGGATAATAACCGAAAGAAAAGCATCTCTCAATACGATAAAGGTCTCAAAGTAGGTGAATGGAAAACGTGGTTTGCGGATGGCAAAGCGGAATCAGAGATGCAATACATGCAGGATAAGCCTTCTAGTACTTGGAAACTCTATTATGAGAATGGTAAATTAAAAGAAGAAACAGATTATGACAATGGCCTATCTAAGTATTACTACGAGAACGGACAAATGGAGATGGAAGGTCATCGAGTAGATACATTGAAAACCGGTTTATGGAAAACCTGGTATGAAAACGGCCAATTACAGGAATCTTGTTCATTTGAAGAAGGCCTCTTGAGCGGAGAATACAAAACCTGGTATGATGATGGGAAACCGGAAGCAACAAGAGAATATAATATGGGCAAGAGAACAGGTGTCTGGAAGATATTTTATCACGAAGGACATCTGGCAGCAGAGGAGTATTATATAGATGACAAAGAAACCGGCGTGTGGAAATATTGGTATTTGAATGGCAATAAAAAAAGTATTATCAATTATGCAAACGATTCTACCTGGATTTGGTACGAATCCGGTATAAGAAAAATGGCCGGAAAAAGACTTAACGGACAGAAAGAGGGAAAGTGGATTACCTGGTATGAAAGCGGTGTGGTAAAAGAAGAAGCGTATTATTCTGCTGACTCGGCCAATGGCCTTTGGATTTCTTATTTCCCAAATGGAAAGAAAGAAGGATCATATACGTATAAGAATGGCGCTAAAGAAGGAGAATGGATATGGTATAATCAGGATGGAACAATAGATTTGACCGGCTTTTTTATGGCTAATCAACAATACGGATATTGGATGCAGAATTATCCTAATGGCCAGATGCAGTATAGCGGGTATTACAAAAACGGATTGCGTGACAGCACCTGGACTTATTTTTATGAAAATGGAGAAAAATGGAAAGAAGGTGCTTTTGTAATGGATGAGAAACAAGGGAAATGGACTTATTATTACGAAAACAGAAAAGTGGAACATACCGGAAATTTCTCCGGCGGGAAAGAACATGGTTATTTTGTTTCATATTATGATAATGGTAAAGTCAAGGATGAAGGATGGTTTTACCACGGTATCATGGACAGTATTTGGAAAGGTAATTATGAAAACGGGAATCGTAAATATGAAGGAAGTTATAATAAGGGCTCCAGAAATGGACTTTGGATGTACTGGCATCTGATCGGTTCACTAAAAGAGAAGGGCAGTTATAAAGATGGTTTAAAAAGCGGCAATTGGGTAGAGTATTATAAAGATGGTACATTGATGCGAAAGGGAAAATATTTGCATGATAAAGAGGATGGCCCTTGGGTTTTTTATTATACAAATGGGAATAAATCAGGTGTTTACACAAAAAAGAACGATAATTTCAATGGGGTGTATATCCGCTATTATGAATATGGCGGCATCCAGGTTTCCGGTAAATATAAAAACGGCAAGAAAGAAGGTGTTTGGAAATTTTATGACCAATCAGGGCAGCTTACCAAGCAGATCAAATTCAGCAAAGGTCAAGAGCAGCAGGATGGATTACCATTCTAATCGGCAGATTTATTGATTTTTAGAAAAAAAGCAGGATTATTTTTCTTTTTCAATCGAGGTTTGTATATTTGCACCCTCAAAATAGTGGTTATGAAAGAAGGCATACATCCTAAAGAATACAGATTGGTGGTTTTCAAAGACGTGTCAAACGACTATGCATTCCTGACCAAATCTTGCGTAAATACTAAAGATACTATCGTATGGGAAGATGGTAATGAATACCCTCTTTTCAAAGTAGAAATATCTAATACATCACACCCTTACTTTACCGGTAAGATGAAATTGATTGATACCGCAGGACGTGTTGATAAGTTCATGAATCGTTACAAAAAGCATCAGAAAAAAGACGCTGAGAGCAAGTAGTTGACATATTTTATTTGTAAAACCCCGACACATAGTCGGGGTTTTTTATTTTTATACCCGTAAATCAACAATTTATGCAAAATCTTGTCCTTTTTGATATATCGGAAAATCGCCAGCAACTTCTTCCACTTACTTACACACGACCGGTTTCCGAATTTCTTACCGGAATTCTTACATTGCGTCAAAGATGGGAAACCCTGTTGCGGATTACATCCTCGACTTATACAGAGCCCTATCTGCAAACCAAATACCCACTAGTCTTAAAAGAACAAAATATTGTTATCGCCTCGCATATCAAGCCGTCAAATGATTTAGCCTCTTATATTCAATCGCAGAATCAGCCTAATACAATTTATTACAGTCAGGGCGAATGGGTTTGGGCACAGATAGCTGAAGCGGATTGGGAGGCGTTTATTAATCGTGATTTTGATAGGTTTAAAGCCGTATCATTGGATATACTTATTGAAAAACTCATGGCTTGTTGGCAGGTTTTCGATACCTGCGAGGCGGATCTGAAATCAGATTTTAAATTACTTACAGCCGGCCGTCAATCATTACCATTACCCGATGGAAATCGTCTTATCGGGCCTTCAGATTTACTTTTTATCGAAGAAGGAGCCGTCATAAACAATACCACTCTTAATACTACTGCCGGTCCCATTTATATTGATAAAGATGCAGAAATTATGGAAGGTAGTTTAATTCGTGGCCCGTTTTCATTAGGCTGTCATGCACAGGTAAAAATGGGCACAAAGATTTATGGCGCTACATCGTTAGGTCCTTATGTGAAGGTTGGCGGTGAGCTGAATAATGTGGTTATCTTTGGTTATTCCAGTAAAGCGCATGACGGATTTTTGGGAAATGCGGTCATCGGTGAGTGGTGTAATTTGGGAGCTGATACCAATAACAGTAACCTGAAAAACAATTACGATACGGTTAAAGTATGGAATTATGTATCCGATCGTTTTGAAAATACCGGTCTGCAGTTTTGTGGGCTTATCATGGCCGATCACAGTAAATCAGGTATTAACACCATGTTTAATACCGGCACGGTGGTGGGAGTGAGCGCGAATATTTTTGGACCGGGCTTCCCGCGTAATTTTATTCCCTCTTTTGCATGGGGCGGTTCACATGGATTTTCTACCTATCAGTTTGAGATGGCAACAGCAACGGCCAAACGCGTTCTTGAACGCAGAGGTTTGATGTTTGATGAAACAGAGAACGCTATTTTGCGTGAAGTGTTTGAGCGCAGCGCCAAGTACCGAGAAAATTTTAAATAAAAAAGACTTTCTGCTTACTATTTAAAAAAGATAGAACAGGTATAACTGCTCTTATTTCCAACAATATCCTCAACTTGTATCAGGAACCGATGCCAACCGGGTGTGACGCGTCCTTCTGCTTTATGAAAAAGCAAGTTCTTTTTGTAATCATACTCCATTAAGAACCATTCGTCATCCATATAGCAATCAAACTTTCGAATACCTGAAAGGTTATCTTCTACCTTGATTTCTAATGTCGTATTGATGGATAAAGAACTGCTGTCTTTCATGTTCCCACCATAAATAACCGGCGCTTTTACATCCGGCCAAAGTGTAAACAACCCGAGATCTTTTATGCGGGCATAGTAAGTTTGATTCTGATGCCTGAGCTCATAGGCTTTAGGCTTATTTTTGTAATTGAACTGAATCAAAACGAGTTTATCTTCCCATGCATCAGGAATAGTATTAAGCTCTACTTCGATATCAATTTCCTTGTGCACGGGAGTGTAAACATTCCCCAAACGCAAATAAGGCAACTTATAGACGTTTAACGTATCATACAGTTTAAACTCAACATCAACATCTTCATAAAATGTACCTTCGGAAATACGGACTGTAACGGGAGAAAGAGAAATAAAATGAGACAACTGGCAATTAATATGCTGATGCGAATGTGTGACGGCCTTACCGGACGGCTCAATATGCAGATCAAATACCAACTTGGCTTTATTGCCTTTAAAATCAGATATCTCAATGGTTATAGGTATTGTTTTTTTTACGGAAGAAGATAAAATTCCACGATTAATCAATTGCAGATAATTAGTTAAAGGGAGATTGACTAACTGAAAGGCACGGTGAATACGCTTATTGTTTACCATATATTCCTGATAATCTGTATGTGCATTGACGTATCGAGCATGTGTTATCGGAATACTGTCAAATTGAATGTGATAAATAACTTGCCTATTGACTATGAGTTTCATTTGGTGGATATCGTTTCGAAACCCTGATAAATCCTGAAAATCCTGAACATCTACGCCGAAACCGACAAATCCTGACGCTTTTACAAGACTGCCATCAGCAACCCCGTAATTACCTGATGAAAAAAGTTTTAGTGTATAGTCCTTGTATGTTCTTTCGTGCAGCAGACTATCGTTGCTGACATAAACGCGTAACCGTTTAAACTGTGGCGCTTTACTGTCTTTATAGGGTAAATTCAATAAGAGTGGATTTATCCATTCTTCCGTTTCTGTCCGACGAATCTCAAAATGCAGATGTGGTCCCAAACTACCACCCGAATTGCCGCTGTATGCGATTACATCACCTTTCTTTACATTCAATAAGTTAGAATCCGGTTTAAAATCTACTTCCCATGATTTGAGTTGGTATTGTTTTTCTCTTAAAACGGCATGTATAGATGGATTGAAAGCGGAAAGATGCGCATAAACACTGGTCAGCCCGTTGAGATGTGTTACATAAACGGCATTGCCGTATCCGTATGTATTGATGTTGATACGAGATACGTATCCATCCGCAATGGCATAAACCGGTTTCCCTTCTACACCGCCTGTGCGCAAATCAACGCCTGTATGAAAGTGGTTGCTCCTTATTTCACAGAATGTACCGGATATATCCAATGTACCATCTAACGGTGAGCGTATGTTCTCAGTTGGAAGAATGGATTGGCTGTAATTTAGGTTACTGATAGCCAAGAAGATGAGTGTTCCGTGTATGAAATAGATCAAGTGTTTTCTTGTCATGCTTACAAAAATACAAGAATGCTTTAAAGGCAGTTGGTAGTTTAGCAAAGAGTTATTAACTTTGAGGTTTAAATTCTCTGCATTAAACATTTGAGAATAAATGAGTAATTATTCCTCAATAATTACAAGCTTAAATTCAAAGATTGAAAAGCTTGTCTTCCTTCATCGTAGTTTAGAAGAAGAAAAGATGCGCTTAAATGCCGAGAAACAGGACTTATTAAAAATTATTCAGCAATTAAAAACAAAAAACAATTATTTAGAAGAACAAAATAAAGCCATTCGGGTGGCTAGAGATATGACAGAAGAAGGAGAAAGCTCGCTGGACCTTAAACTTAAGATAAATGAAATGGTTCGTGAGATTGATAAGTGCTTAGCACTATTAAACAGATAGATAAAAGTATGGATGAACTTTCGATTAAAATAACTCTTGGGGATCGGGTTTACCCGCTTACGGTAAAACCCGAGCAGGAGGAATATATGCGGAAGGCATCTAAGCTTATAGCTGAAAGAATGAAAGTATATGAAGCAAATTACTCCGTTAAGGATAAGCAGGATTTACTTGCTATGTGTGCGCTTGAGTTTGCTATAAAATCTCTTGAATTGGAAACACGCAGAGCTTTGATTGATGAAAGCACAGCGTCACAGTTGGAAGAGATGGAACGTTTCCTTTCACAGTATTTAAGCAAATACTAATTATTAATCCTTTTTCTATTTCTGTTTCTAGCTGGTTCGTATGGTGTAAAACACACTAAGTTATGGGAACTACAGAAATAATTATTATTGCTACCGCCGCATTTGCAGCCTTGGTAGCAGGCTATTTAATCGGCTATTTCATGATGCGCTCTGCACAAAAGAACAAACTCCAAGAGATACGAGCCAAGGCAGAAGAGGAAGCAGAGGTTATCAAAAAAGAGAAGATACTTCAGGCGAAAGAGAAATTTATGCAGCTTAAGGCTGAATATGACAAGCAGGTAGTAGAAAAGAACAAATCTATCTTAGAAGGAGAGAATAGAATTAAACAAAAAGAAAATTCACTTAATCAGAAAACAGAAGATTACAGACGAAAGGAGACTGAGCTAGCCAAAACAAAAGAAAATTACACAACACAATTAGGAATAATTGAGAAAAAGAAAACAGATCTTGAAAAACTTATTAATCGACAAGTCTTACAATTGGAAACCATTGCTGGGATATCCAAGGAAGAGGCCAAGACACAATTAGTAGAGGCGCTGAAGGCGGAAGCTAAGACAGAATCTTTGGCTTATGTTCAGGAAATCATGGAAGAGGCTAAAACCAATGCATCGAAAGAAGCCAAACGCATCATCATTCAATCCATTCAACGTCTTGGAACAGAAACAGCCATTGAGAATGCCGTCACGGTGTTTAATATTGAGAGTGATGATATCAAAGGGCGTATCATTGGCCGTGAAGGCCGTAATATCAGAGCATTGGAGGCGGCTACAGGGGTGGAATTTATCATTGATGATACGCCGGAAGCCATTTTGCTCTCTTGTTTTGATCCGGTGCGTCGTGAAATAGCCCGATTGGCCTTGCATCAGCTGGTGATGGATGGCCGTATTCATCCGGCACGTGTAGAAGAAGTGGTGAATAAAGTAAAGAAGCAAATTGATGAAGAGATATTGGAGATTGGGAAACGTACAACCATTGATTTGGGTATTCACGGGCTACATTCCGAATTAGTTCGTCATATTGGGAAAATGCGCTATCGTTCATCATACGGTCAGAATTTATTGCAACACAGTCGTGAAGTAGCAAATCTGTGTGCTATAATGGCATCAGAACTTGGGCTGAATCCTAAGATTGCCAAAAGAGCCGGATTGCTTCACGATATAGGAAAAGTACCTGATGGCGAATCGGAAGTGCCGCATGCTATTTATGGTATGAAGTTGGCTGAGAAGTTTAAAGAAAAACCTGAAGTATGTAACGCCATCGGTGCTCACCATGATGAAGTAGAGATGACGTCTTTGTATGCGCCAATAGTACAGGTTTGTGACGCCATATCCGGTGCTCGTCCCGGTGCCCGTCGCGAGATGACAGAGTCATATATCAAGCGTATTAAGGAACTGGAAGCGTTGGCATGGACTACTATGGTGTGATGAAAAGTTATGCTATTCAGGCCGGCAGAGAACTGCGAGTTATTGTAGAGAGTGATAAGGTCACCGATACAGAATCTGATAACCTAGCTTTTCAAATCTCACAGAAGATACAGAATGAAATGACTTATCCCGGACAGGTGAAAGTGACTGTTATCCGCGAAAAGCGTTCTATAGCGATAGCCAAATAATATTTCAAGCTAAAAAAATGAAAATTTAGGCAGATTTTTTTCTTTGTAAAATGATTTTAATACATAGTTTTGTATCCTATTAATTGATGCCCATGAAAAACGTCATGATATTAGCAAACAGGCTTATTCTTCCTATACTATTCTTCTTGATGGGATTAGCAGTACTTCTTACTAATCTTAATCCGGAAAGACCGCAGTCAATATGGTTTCTGTTAGCAGGTGCTATGATTCTGATTTTTTCAATATTTTGGGCATTATTCTCTCTTAATGTTTTAAGCGGGAAAAATTGGCTTCTATATACGGCAATCATTGCCGTACCGTCACTGCTATTGGCTTATCGAAATTATGCCTCTATTGCTGATGAGTTGGAATTTAAGCGTATTGAAGCAGAACGTTTTGAAGTTGTGAAGCAACGATTGATTAAAATTCGTGAGGCTCAAATAGCCTATAAACTCGCTAAAGGGAAATTTTGTAAGTCTTTTGATGAACTGATAGCTTTTGTGAACAACGGTACTGTGCCCGTTGTGAAACAAATTGGGAATATTGATGACTCCGTTGCTGTAGCCAAAGGATTGGTACGCATTGATACAAGTTGGGTACCGGTTATCGGTAAAGCTTATTTTATAACTTTCCCCGTTGATTCATTACGTTGGGTGCCTTTCGCTCAGGCCGGCACGGAATTCTTTATGGATGCGGGAGATTTGGAAACAGGAGATAATATGACATCTCCTGTGTTTGAAGCCAAAGCTTCTTATAAAGATTTTCTTGAAGAGTTATATAAAAGTTACTCTCGTGCTGTACCTGATTCTTCCATTCGTGTTGGTTCAATGGAACAGGTTACGACCAACGGTAGTTGGAGGGAATAAATTCTTGTGAGAATCATTGGTGGATCATTTAAGGGGCGTACACTTCTTGTGCCCAAAGGCCTTCCTGTGAGGCCAACAACCGACTTTGCGCGCGAAGGCCTGTTTAATGTCTTAGCAAATCATTTTGATTTATCCAACATATCTTTTCTTGACCTGTATGCTGGCACAGGTGCGATGACATTTGAGATGGCGTCCAGAGGTGCAAAATATATTGTTTCGGTTGATCAACATGCCGCTTGTATTCGTTTTATTACAACAATGGCCTCCAAATTGAATATCCCCTTTATTTATCCACTAAAGGATGATGTCTTAGGATATATGAAGAAATCACAATCTGCTTTTGACTTGATTTTTGCAGATCCGCCTTATCATACAACAGATTATAATCAGCTATTGGAAACAACTTTAAAATCAACATGTCTGAAATCCGAAGGATGGCTTATTATTGAGCATCCGGCATCCGTTAATTTTGAACAACATCTTGATTTCTTTCGTCATATGCGTTATGGTAACGTAAATTTTAGTATTTTTCAGTTAAAATCAGACCAATGAACATGAAAAGAACAGCATTGTATCCAGGCACATTTGATCCGGTTACCATTGGTCATGAATCCATGGTAAAACGCGCACTGTCGCTTTTTGATCAAATCATTGTAGCTATCGGTATTAATACAGCCAAACAGAGTTATTTCCCTATTGAAAAGAGAATACAGTGGCTGGAAAAAGTATTTGCACCCTATCCTCAGGTTATTATTGACTCTTTTCAAGGTTTGACGATAGATTTTTGCAAGAAAAAGAACGCGCAATTTATTCTTAGAGGCTTGCGCTCTTCCACTGATTTTGAATATGAGCGTAATATAGCTCAAGCCAACTCATCGCTTGTACCGGATATAGAAACCGTATTTTTGGTCAGTGCACCTGGTCTTTCCGCTATCAGCTCGTCTATTGTAAGAGATATTCATCAACACGGTGGCGATGTGTCATCTTTTATACCTTCCGGGATTACGCTTGATTCATACTAAGAAGCAGTCTCTTTGCGTTATGAAAAGTATGACATATCCTAAAACCCTTATAGTCTTTCTTCTTTCATTTCCACTCTTTGTATGTGCGCAAGAACCTACCATGACATTGATAGGGAAAGCCCCTAAATTAAAACAAAAAACAATTCGCCTTTTCCAAACAGATGATTATATCACAGAAACACAGATTCAGATTGCACAAACAACCTTAGATTCACTTGGAAATTTTAAGATAGTTGTTCCTCTAAGACATGTGGAGTATTTGAGTCTGATGGTAGGCTCGGTTAAAAACCCTTTCTATGCAGAGCCCAATCAAACCTATTATTTAGATATATTAGATGAATCGGGCACTGAAATGTATTATGCTGAGCCGACAGATACGTTGACACTTCCGTTTCGAATAGGCCGGTTTAATTATGAATATAATGTGTTTACTGTTCAGAATTATGATAAATTTATTACCGGTACACTTCGTGAAGAGGCAAGAAAATTTATTGCAGAAACAGACAGCCGTTATGTTGATGTCACGGAACCGTTCTTTCAACAACATAAAACCTATAAGCTGGCCGAGTTAGTTCTTTCTTCTAGAGTTATGGGGCAGAAAAAAATATTTGATACCTATCTGTTTAATAAGCCGATACTTTATCATCATCCCGAGTATATGTATTTTATTCGTTCATTCTATGGCGGCATGATGACTCGAATGGTAAATATCTCTCAGAACGAAACCATCAAACGCTGCATTCAGGAAGGCGGCCCGTATGATACACTGGTTACTTATGTATCAAAATTAGATTTGATGAAAAATCAGGATTTAGCTGAACTTTTTATTATGCAAGGTCTTTTTGAGCTCTATTATTCAGGAAAGTTTGATAAAACTAAAATAGAATCTTTGCTTAATCAGGCCTTGAGTTCTTCAAAAAATGATGAGATAAAGAAAATAGCATCAAATATTAATCAGCTTATTAATCGTCTTCGTTCGGGAAGCCCGGCTATCCCATTTGAAGGAAAGGACGTGGAAGGGAATACAGTTTCTCTTGGTAGCTTCTTTGATAAGCCGGTATATCTGACATTCTTTAATCCGCAAGATGCGGGGTCTATCAAAGAAATACCCGCTATTAAAAACTTATATGATAAATACAAAAAAGAGATTTATTTCGTGAGCGTGTGTAGCGATTGCACTTATCGCTCATTACATGATTTTATGCAAACGTATCAACTAAGATGGACATTCTTGATCGTAGATGCAGAGGTTGATAATCAATATGAAGTGTTTAGTTATCCTTCTGCCTTTCTTTTAAAACGTCAAGGGTATTTTTACCGTTCACCCGCAGAGCTGCCATCTCAAGGTGTCGAAGAGTATCTTTTTAAGGTGCGCCGATAATTCTTTTTAACAGTTACGATGAGAACGTCATCTTTTATGCCGCCTTTTTTTGTATATTTAATCAAAATTTGAGGTCATGAGAAAGACTTTCTTTCTTGTTTTTATTTCTGTTTTCTGCTATTATTTTCAGATGTATGCATCTCTAACAGGAGGTTTTGATTATATGGTTTATCATGCAAAAGATTTAACACCATATCTTGAAACATACTTATGGATAGACGGAAAAACGATTCAATATAAAACAGATAACAGCCAAAAAGAGGGAAGTATCGAGGTGACGGTCATTATTTCTCAAAACGGACAGGTGGCGTTTTACGATAAATATGGATTAAAGACACGTGCTTACAATCCTTCGGATACCTTGTATGAATGGGTATATGACTTGCATCGTTTCCCCATTGCGGATGGAACATGGGAGTTTGAGATGATATTGAAAGATATAAATGACGTGGAGGGTTTGCTTATTGAAATGAAAGATACCATCACGGTTGAGTTAAATAAGAAGACGGTCAATCTGAGCAAAATTCAATTTATCTCATACTATCAGAAAACAGCATCGCCCAATCTGTTTTCGCGTGGCGGATATGATATGATTCCTTTTCATGATAACTATTTTGATGATAACCTGAAGAAAATGGTATTTTATGCCGAGTTGTATGAAACGGATAAATTCTTTGGGAATCGAGGTAAGTTCCTTATAAACTATTATATTGAGAACTATGAATCAGGTAAGCAGTTGGAAGAGTATTCTTATCGTAAGCGAGAAATGGCGCAGCCTGTTAAATCTGTTTTAGCTGAGATGGATATTTCACAACTCCCGGTGGGTAGATACAATATTGTGCTTGAAGTTAGAGACAGTTTGAATCAGTTTCAAACGCGCACAAAAAAATTCTTTGAGCGGGATAATAAATATTACAGCTTTAAGGATATAGATATACAATCGGTTGATGTAGATGGTACCTTTGTAGATCGCTTCTCAGATGTGGATTCATTACGACAGTTTATAAGATGTATTAAACCGATTGCCGCTGAATCGGAATACCAACAGGGGAAAAACGTACTTAAAAATGGTGATCCGGTTATGATGAAACGGTTCCTTTATGCTTTTTGGGTAAAACGAAACGCATCTCAGCCTCAATTAGCGTTTATGGAGTACTGGAAGCAAGTATTGATAGCTAACGAGAACTTTGGTACGTTGATAAACAAAGGCTATGATACAGATCGCGGTCGGGTGTATCTAAAGTATGGACCGCCCAATGCCATTTCCCAACGTTACAACGAACCCAGTGCGTACCCATACGAAATATGGCAATACTGGCAGCTTAAGTCACAAACAAATGTGCGTTTTGTCTTTTATAATAAAGACCAGGTCTCCAACGATTTTACCTTACTTCATTCCGATTTACGTGGGGAGTTAAACAACCGGCAATGGGAGTTGTTCCTTTTCCAGCGCAACAACTCTTTTAGCGTAGATGATGAGAATATTTTTAATCAGTTTGGCAACTGGTCTAAAGATTTATACAACAATCCCCGGTGATTAGCATCATATACTATCTTGCAATTTCTCAGATTGTAAATTATTTGTACATTTACATGGTTTTATGAGTAATCTTTAAAACATGCACAGAAGGCCTGCTACCAAAATATCACTTACCTGTAACCATTGTGTTGCTAAGTCTATTTCGATACTTTGTATGTTGTCTGACGAGGAAATGGCAATAATAGATGGTCAGAAATCGTCTTTAGTGTTTTATCCCGGGCAGTTAATATTTCATGAAGGCGCCTTCCCTAACGGTATGTATATCTTGCATAACGGTAAGGTGAAAGTGTCTAAGATCGGAGATGAAGGCAAAGAAAAAATAGTGCGTTTTGCCAAAACCGGCGATTTGTTGGGTTATCGAGCTATGCTGAGTGGAGATATGTACACCGCTTCGGCCTATGCCATTGATGAGGTTACAATTTGTTATATCCCGAAAGAAACATTTTACAAAGTTATTCAACGTCGCCCGGAATTGTCGTTTAAACTGATGAAACTTTTGGCTGATGATTTAAAATTAGCCGAAAGAAACAGCACCAATATTGCACAAAAGAACGTGAGAGAACGTATGGCTGAAACATTGCTCATTCTCAAAGAAACATATGGATTCGAAGAAGACAATATTACGCTTAATGTCTATCTTACCAGAGAAGAAATTGCCAGTGTGGCTGGTACATCTCGTGAAACAGCTACCAGACTTCTATCTGAGTTTAATGCGGATGGTATTATTGCTTTAGAAGGAAAAAAAATCCGCTTGATTAATATCCCTCAACTCATTCAAACTGCCAGATTGGTAGATTAGTTTACCGATTGCTTTATTGAAACTTCGCCCCCTTCTAATATCTTATGATTCGCCCTTTCTTTCTTTTCCCCTAACCATAATGCGCGATAAACAACCTGCTGTATATTCTGCCTGATTCGATATCTCATTAATTTTTTATTATCGGCATTCGGATATATACGATTAGAAAGAAAAACAAATATCATCTCGTACTTTGGATCTACCCATACACATGTGCCGGTAAAACCTAAGTGCCCATAGGTCTCAACAGAGGCGCTATCGGCAATGTTGGGAGAACGTGAGGGAAATTGGTGATCCCATCCCAGCCCTCTGTGACTACCCGGTTGTATAGACGTAAAAAATTTAGCGGTTGCAGGCGAAAAATATCTTATTTCGGCATAACTGCCACCATTTAATACCATTTGCATTAATACACCTAGATCTGTAGCGTTGGAAAAAAGTCCGGCATGCCCACTAACACCGCCAAGAAGTGCTGCTACAGGATCGTGAACATAGCCATGTATCAACTGCCTTCTAAATATTTTCTCATTCTCCGTCGGGATTATCTCTTCTTTTTCAAAATGGCGAAACGAATTGTAGCCAATTCTTTCTAGCTGAAGCGGAGCATAAAATGTAGCATTAACGTATTCCTCCAACGAGTGTTTAGTAATTGATTCAATAATATACATCATAACATACATGCCCATATCGCTGTATTTATATTCTGTAGGTCGGTTAAGCTTGGTAGGGATAACTGTTTTCCAAATTGAGTCGGGCATGTCTTTATGCAGATATAAACTTTCTGCAATACTAAGCGGATAGTCTTTACTCTCTGTATCATCAAACGCAAATCTATATAATGTATCATGCTTGTTGTCGACTGTCTCTTTCTTTCCAGATATTCTAAAGCGCTGCATAGCACGAATAAATTGGAATACCGGCGGGGCTGCCGGAAATCCGGCTTTGTGAAGTAAGATATCACGAATACGTGTATTGCCTAATGCCGTGCCGTTTGTTTCGTTGAGATAGGTACTGACTGTTGAGTCTAAACTTAATTTCTCTTCGTCATACAATCTCATGACGGCCAATGTGGTGGCAGCCACTTTGGTTACAGAAGCGATATCGTATAAATTGTTGTTTTGCACAGGAAATTCCTTTGAGTATGTATGAAATCCATAGGATTTTCTAAAAATGACTTTCCCCTTTATGCTTATAAACACCTGGCATCCGGGCATGGCATGACGATTAACGCCACTCATAGCTATAGAGTCAATGGGTCTTAGCCATTCGGATAAAATGCCAACCTCTTCAGGTATTGTAAATTTTAGGCGAGAAATAGCACGTTTTTCGCCGTCGGCATAACAGAAATTATCACTACAGGTAAATGGCAAATTCCCATATACGGGCATAGCACCTAAAAGAATATTAGCAGCAACGCGTTGTGCTGTTTTGTTCTTCCCGTAAGAAAGAAGTAACGTGGGGACATTACCCATATAATTCAATGCACGATGACCTCCCATCCAAACAACGATGAGGCGCGCTTTGTTAAGATTATTTATAAAGGTATTAAAACGGCTGTCGTCCTTATTCCATAAATTCTCATCAGCTAGAAGGATAATAGTGCCATCTTTTATTTGTTTCTCTTTAGTCTGGTAATAAGCTTCGGACTCAAAGGGGGCGACAGCTATTGGTGATACCTTAAAATGGTCATTTAATGTTTGAATAAATGATGAAGGAAGAGCACCTTCTGCATATAAGACATACGGCTTGTACTTATTTATTTGGTTTAACGGAACGAGGTTATCATAATCCCGCAGAAGTACCATGCTTTCTCCATAAATGTTTTCAGCCATCAGTTGATCTGTAGCCGGTTGATAGGCGTTTAATAATTCTTCAATTTGTATGAGATGGCGATCTTTGGCGCCTGTCCATGATTTGAGCATCAACACGCGTTTTACCTTTTCGTCAATACGTTTTTTATCAAGCTTATTGTATAATTCTTTCTCAAGAAAGTCAATGACTTCAGTCAGGCTGTCACGTATGAGAAGCATATCTGATCCGTTTACTAATGCATCAAGGCATAAAGGTTTATAGGCGTAAATTCGGCTATTTTCTTTATCTCTGATATCGGAAATGATTAATCCTTGGAATGCCGTTGTTTTTCTTAACGAATTATCAACGGTTGGTTTATGCAGTAGCTGGTTATCATATTCAATGCCTTGTAAGTAATAAGGGTAATGCATCACCCCCATTGCCTGAATCCCACTGTCAATTAGTTGAATAATCGGTTTGTGATTTTCGGTTTGCCATAGCGGTTTTATGTTCTCTGATATATTCCTTTCTTCACTAGCAAATCGAATATTTGGAAATCCGGTAATACATGCTATGATTTTATGCTCTGCCAAAGTTCTATGATATCTGTATGCTGTCGAAGTCATATCGGTTTGGAGTTTTTCATCCTGTAAATCATATTGCATACCTGATTGCCGCATTAAAGGAGCAATAGACGGCGCAAAATTCAGATTAACCTGCATGCTGTGCAACTGCATGGCAACATATTCAGATAATACGTTACGTACAGAGTCATTTCTCAGATTTAATAAATTGCTTTCATTGGGTGGTGCGTAGTCGGGATGCGCTGGCAGGCTTAACCCAAATGCTCCTTCAGCACCTATTATAACACCCACTTTACTTTCCTGAATATATTGATTGGTTAAGACAGCTCTAGCTCTCAGATCCGGTGTTTGCAATAAGACACCACCGAGTTGTGGTACTATGTCAAGATATGGAGACAAGTCATTTTGTTCCCAAAAAATGAGTTCTTGAATTTTCTCTCGCTTTGTAAGTGTTTTTAGAACGGAATCAGCCCAAAGTTCATTTTCAGGTAATAGAAAAGAAGGCGTTTTACTTAGTCTTTCAGTTTTTGGAGGAGGCATTTCTTCCTTATGTCTGTTATAAAAAAAATAGACAAGTATTATGAGAAGGATACCGATAGCTATAAACAGCCATTTTTTTGATAAAGTCTTCATAAAAAAGGGCAGGTGTCTATGTGTTTGTGACGTAATAACGAAGATACATCAAAATAAATGATTAGAAACGGCCTTTAATTTTTTATTGTACAGGCATGTTTGTTAACTAAACAATCGAAAGGCTGCTGTCACTATTTCTTAATAAGTTTTCCACTTCTCATTAAGTTTTTTTGCCCATTCATTACGGAATAAGTGTGAAAGCCTCTTGGTAGGTTACTGATATTAACCCCGTTGTTGTTAAAATTTCTCTGAATTTACCTCTGGAATTCGGCTCCGAATTACATACTTGTTTTTCATTGGACTCCAATAATTTACAAAGATATTCCAGCTCTTAAATAGTCTTGAACCTTTTTCATTTTTATTCGGAATCATCTTTGTTATGGTTAATAATGAAAATTTGCCAAAATACGGTAAGGTCGGTTTGAAACCAACTGTTATTATTGGGTCTATTGGTTTATGA
Organism: Flavobacteriales bacterium; assembly: GCA_026936045.1. Lineage (GTDB taxonomy): Bacteria > Bacteroidota > Bacteroidia > CAIKAF01 > CAIKAF01 > BA4. The sequence goes on along the minus strand of JAIXKU010000324.1, from coordinate 4,898 downwards.
GCTTGTCGCAGATTCCAGAATAACAGAACAAAACCCCAACGTCGTTTATTATCCACGATTAAGGATTGAGCTTATTTTGCCGATGCCGAATGTGTAATTCTCAGGATGGACAAAGAAATGAAAGACATGCAAAGCGTTAGGATCGGTATCGGAATGATCCCATCCACCTAAATCGTTATGGAGAAGATTGCGTCCCCCGGATGAGAAGATATGCACCTCTCGCTTATTTTCTATCCATGTGTCTAATGGCGCAGACAATAGCTTATCAATGTTGTTGAGCAAGGATACGTATTTATCCGGATTACTATGAGCAATATCCGTGTTAGATAAAGAAATATATAGGGCTTGTGCAGCATGATCGGCTGTTTCTATGGCCTGTTTCAGTAAAGCTTCATCAAAGCACAATCCCGCTTCTACATTAATATCTGTTTGGTGAGACAAATGGGATACTTGATCTTGTAGTTGTAAATATACACTCGGTTTATAGGTTTCCTGAGTGGATTTGATGGTTGTTGTCTGTAGGCTTAACTTCTTTTCAGTAAGCTTTTCTACTAACAGAGGCATTGCAGAGTTATTACCTAGAATATCTTGAATACGTATTCTCCCCAAGTCTATAAATATGGGGTGCTGATTTGATGAAAATAAAGATTTAGAGATTCCGACATGAGGTGCTATAGCAATAGCTCCCCCAACCAACGCGCTGTTACGTACGAAATACCTTCTATTCATTTTAATGTGTTTGAGTAATTAACAAATTACCCATAGAAATGTTCAGAGACCAAATAGGTTTTATCAGGCTGTTTTAAAAGTATAAATAAAAAATCGGCTGTTTTAGTTAGATGTAGTATAGTTCTTATTCTGTAATTATGCATTAGATGGATAAAAATTTTATGTAGGTTTGTAGTATGAATAACAGGATTTTCTGTGCTGTATTGGTGATAATAATATTTGTATTGTCACCGTCTTTTATCAATGCTCAAAACAAAAAGAAGAAATCCAGGGATATAGAAGCAACATCAGGTAAGCAGAAGGTATTTGTTTCAGCCGGTCCGGATATTGGAGTCATGTTCCCAACTGATTTTGGCGCTCGCGTGCATGTAAACTATCAAGATACGTTATTTAAATTAAGCCCTCAGGTGCGTTTTAAGATCGGTATGTGTGTGAGAACCGATTTCTCTAAGAAATTTTCCTTTCAAACGGGTTTGTATTACGTAGAGCGCATGTATGATGCGCAGATAGGCCGAGCAAATGCGACAGGCGATAAAATTGAAACCATGTTTTATTCTAACAACATAAAATATACCGGCTTTGAGATTCCGATTATGGGCCTTTTTTATGTGCAATTAGGAAGACAATGGTTTTTGAATAATCTAGTGGGCTTCTCACTTGATTTTTTCCCAAGTAGTGTTAAGAATATACCAACAGATACCTTGGTGGAATATAAGATATATGGAGGACGTAACTCTTGGATTGTGCCAAGCGTTAAAGCTGCCGTAGGCTTTGAATATCGTACTGAGAAATATGGCTATTTTTATCTTGGTGCTCAGTTTCACCGCCCGTTTTTTGCCATCTTTGATGGATTTATTGAACGAAAAGACCCGATCCCGTTTGGCTATCAGACAGCCCAGTTGCCAGCATCCGGAACATACTTTTCCGTTGATATAAAATATTTCTTCCCAACCGGTAAGAAGAATAAATTCTTTGATTGATGTTCTTCCCAAAAATCATCCTTCCTTTTTATGTATTAGCCATACTCTCTTGTCGTCCATCAGAGCATCAGTCATCTAATACAATACCTGTTTACACGAACAATCACGATACATCCAATTATACGAGCAGTGTATCGGTACCTGATTCCGTTATTCATCTCGTGCCGGTTGGTCGTGATATTAAAGTGAAACAATATTTTTCTTTTATTGACTCCGTTGTAAATGCAACCAATCAACATCTAACAGGGTATCAGATTTCAGAATATATTTTGGTACATGCTAATGCCTGGATTATTGATTCATTGGCTTCATTCGACTATTACCGACTTATGGAACAAGACCGTTTTGTTTACGACCAAACCCAGTTGGTTATTCTTCATGCAGATGATACATTACGGATTCCTGACTCAACATGGGCGGCTAATATTGAGAATCTATTAAAGAATACACGCATAGATGTAAATATTCCACAGTACACATTATGGATTTATCGTTTTGATAAAATTTGGCTTACCTGCAAAGTGCGAGTTGGTCGTAATGCTCGTCAATATCTTCAATTGGCCGGTCGAGAAATGGATTTACGAACACCCATCGGAAAGGGCGAAATTGTACGTGTTGCGCGCGAGCCCTATTACATAAATCCGCGAACAGGAAAAAAATATAAAGGCACTAACAGGGATGATAAGCGTTTTACGCTTATGCCGATTATTCCTTGGCTTGAACCATCCATAGGCAGCATTCGTTATGGAGCGATGATTCATCCGACCACTAATCCCGAAACCTTAGGGAAAGCCTACTCAAACGGTTGTGTCGGTACTACAGAATCGGATGCGTGGTATATATATTATAATGCGCCAATAGGTACGTCTGTTACGTTTAGATATGATTTGAAAGTAGCCAGTGAGAAAGGCGATACCATTCAACTTGAAGATATATATGGCCTGTCAAAAAAGAAGTAATTGTTTTTGTATTGCATAAAATAATGATATGAAGAATCAAGCCTTTTTGGCGAACCAATATCTTCGTTACTGTATTAAAGCAAGGAGCATACAGTATATTCATTCTCCTTTCATGTTTTCTCTCATGCAACATACTTTTACTGATAATATTCCCGATGATTGTAAATGGATTGAAACCGAGAGACGTAGTTTTAAAAGAAACAAAGCAATAATTCCCCCTCTAGATGCAGGTGCCGGTAGTCGTGTAAGGAAAACGGCATTAACCGTTTCGGATATTGCATATCGAAGCCTTCAGCCAGCTAAATACGCACGTTTACTTAAACGAATCTCTGATTTCTTAGAGTTTCAGCATGCGTTGGAGCTTGGTACGTCATTGGGTATTACTACAGCATATTTGTCAACCGTGAGGTCTATGCAATCTATTGATACAGTAGAGGGGAGTCCGGCAATAAGCACATTGGCAGGAGATATGTTTGTTCGTCATAATATAAATAAGATTAACCTTCACACCGGCTTTTTCGATGACATTCTTCCATCTCTACTCCGCAATCGGGATACGTATGACATCGTATATATTGATGGAAATCACCGCTATGAATCTACTATGCGATATGTTAAGCAAATCTTGCCCTATTCTACTTCCCATTCGCTTATTGTATTAGATGATATTCATTGGTCTCCCGAAATGCAGAAAGCCTGGGATGAGATTATTCAATCTAAAGATTTTACTCTAACCATTGATATCTTTAAGATGGGATTCCTTTTTCTCAATCCGGATTTACAGAAACAGCATTTTATTCTTAAATACTGATAGTAAAAATTAACAATGCTATTTGTATGAACCTTATATCTTTGTATAGGCATATTAAAAGGGATGGAATTTATATACGACGATCATACTGTTTCATATATCAAGTTTGGGAAAGGGCCTAGATCATTGATTGCGTTTCATGGATTTGGTCAGAATGCCGGTGTCTTTTATAATATAGAGCCTGCCATAGGGAAACAGTTTACGGTTTATTCAATTAACCTTTTTCATCATGCCGAGAGCCGATATCCTACTTATAAAGATCCTAATACACCTATTAGTCCGGCATGGCACTTAGAATGGTTTAAGTTATTTTTGGCAGAAGCCGGTATTGATCGGTTTTCATTGATGGGTTATAGTTTAGGTGGTCGTGTATCTCTTATGTATATGCAACAAATGCCTAAGCAAATAGAAAGCATGATACTCTTAGCGCCGGATGGTATTAAGAAGAGTTTTTGGTATCACTATGCTACGCAGAATGCTAGAGGAAAAAAACTTTTTAACCGTATGGTAGAGCGTCCGGATTTATTTTTCAAGTTGATACGTTATTTGCGTATCATGGGTATTCTTAGTAAGAAGATGGAAAAGTTTACACGTGCACAATTTAGCGATGCCCAACGCAGAGAAAAAGTCTTTCATGTTTGGAATGCCTATTCTCAGCTATTGCCACGCGTGTCTGTAACGCGTCAGACTATTCGAGAATATCGAATTCCTACAATCATATTCACAGGTAAATATGATCCTGTTCTTAATCCGCAGATAGGCTCTATTCTTACACAGGGAATGGATGATTTAATAAATTGGCACGTGCTTGATTCCGGTCATGATTTACTTAAGCCATCATACTGTGATGCCATATACCCTGTTCTTTCCGAGAAGCTTTATACCCGCTTTGACACGCTAAACACCTAGTTCATTATTTTATATAGATTTGTATATGATGCATCGGGTTTATACGGTATTATTAAAGGTTATTCCTTTCTTTGTAATAGGATTGATTACTGCAATTATCCCTTTCTTTCTTCCATCCAACCATTTGGATTTATATGTTTTTAATGCAGATTTTCTCTATTTGCCCTCTCTTTATCAAAGTGTCATAGAGGAAGGTAAACCTATATGGGATTGGTATCTTACACCAGCACCCTATTTCTTCCCGGATTTCTTTATTTATGCTATCATCCAAGCATTCGTGCATAATTTTCGACTCTCACTGAGTCTAGCAAATGGTTTTACCTTTTCATTTATATTTTTTCTGCTTTATGTTTTATTTCGGAAACTAACCAATCAGCAATTTAAAATGGCTTTCTTTTGGGTAAGTACTTTGTTTATTTTGGTAATATGGATTAACGCACTAACAGGGCATTATCTGCTTATGAGCTTTATCTTTACAATTTCCAATCATGCCGGAAACATCATTAATAC
>JAIXKU010000257.1 GCA_026936045.1 Flavobacteriales bacterium | reverse complement strand
TATTCGGGAGATACGGAAGAAACTCTTTCTGCTTTGCAGCAAGCCATTCAATCCGATGCGCGGATTATGTGTATTACCAGTGGTGGTGAGTTAGCCAAAATAGCGACGGAACAGGCCTTTCCGGTTTTTATTGTACCAGGCGGATACCCACCGAGAGCGTGTTTAGGTTATTCATTATCCATACTGGTTTGTATATTTTCAAAACTAGCTTGTTTGCCTTCGTTATATTTGGATGTATTGAAAATATTGCCGAATTTTTTATCTGATAAACAAACGGAGATTATAGAAAAAGCGAGAGAACTGGCTCAACGGTTGTTTCAGACCCACCCTATTGTTTATGCCGATGTCCAAAATGAAGGTATTGCCATCCGATTTCGTCAGCAACTCAACGAAAACGCCAAAATGTTGGCTTCGCATCACGTTGTACCCGAAATGAATCATAATGAATTGGTAGGATGGAGCATGGATCAGCCGTTGCATACAGCTGTCTTCTTTCGTACACTCAATGATTATACCCGTAACCAAACCCGTATAGATATCAATACAGAAACCATTTCACGCCGGGCAGCATCTGTTTCGCATATTTGGGCGGAAGGAGACCATCATTTAGTCCAAACGTTTTATCTTATTCACCTGGGCGATTGGGCCTCTTATTTCTTGGCTGAGATGAACAATGTGGATATCATGGACATCCAGGTGATTAACGAACTTAAAGGGAAGCTCTCATCGCTGAATGATTAGATAAGTGATTTTATTTTCTTCTGAAAAACGCTAATCCACCTACAATCAATCCAGCCATCACTACCGGCAATACTAATATTAATAATCCCAATGAAGGCTTCTTAGTACCGGTCTTCGGATCGTAGGTGAAGCACGAAAAAAGCATATTCTCGCGTGGCAGAGGATAAGAAAGCACAAACCCATTGTTTATTTCTTTTATCATGAGCTGCAACTCATCTGGGCCTCTTACACCGGTAAGTTTTTTTACGATATAGCCATTACCATTGATCCCTATCAAAAGCGCATCATGATCAAACTGCTTCTTTTCTTCATCCCATTTGGGATTAAATCCTATTGAGCTGTTGAGCGAATCAATATCGGGTGTCGTAGCAAAAATCCAATGTGCATCTTTGTCAAGCCTGAACGCTTCCGCATACGTTTTCATATCGGCTATGCTATCTGTCGGATCAAAGCTTACCACCAAGATTTTAAAATTCTCCTTTGAATTTAATTTCTTAATGGACTTGGATAAAGTACTCATGAACGGGCTGCAAACTCCAGTACATTTCGTAAATATCATTGCCAATATGACGGGAGATTTATCATAAATCTCCGAGAACTTTTTTCGACCTTCAAGTGTATTTAACTCAATATTGGCAATAGGCTTATATAACTTCTCTTCTTCAGAATAATTATAACCGTTATCCTGAGCAAAAAGAGGATATAATACGATGCTTAAGAATGCGAGTGTGAGAACGCTTTTACACATTTTTTCAATAAATCAGCCATAATCCAAAAAATTGCCAATAAGTAGATGGTAGCAAACATTGCTCCTAAAGTAGCTAATAACGGTGCTTTTAGAAGCTCGGTCGGATACATTGAATATCGTCTTGGTACGGAATAAGCACCACCAAAATAAAACATCAATACAAAGCCAAATCCGCCAACAATTAATAAGGTCAACAATAACTTATTGAACTTGGCATAATCCTTAGCACCAACAAATTCATTAGCCACCCAGAAGAAGAATGCCAAACTGAATAACACATTACCCATAGCATTATATGTATGGAAGTGTGCAGGCACCCAAAGGGTATTATGGAGGATAATATTATTGGAGATGGTAGCGTCAATCAATGCGCCCACACCACCAATAACCCAACCAACCACGCCTAAAAAGAACAAAATATTGATAATATTCCATTTAACACGGTTCCCCAAAATAAGGAAGACCACGCTTAAGATGGTAACAACGGCAGAAGGGATGGTGGCTAGATAAGAAGCCATTTGTCCGATGACTTGGAAGCCTACCGGCTGAACAAAATCCATGTATAAGTGATGGAAGAATGCCGTTAAGATGAAGAAGAATACCATGTTCCAGGCTAAAGACACATACCAGGTTGTTTTAAACTTAGGACGCCCACTTACCTCAGGCAATAATTCATAAAGGGTCGCTATGCCCAAATATAAAGCTTCGTTGGCAATGGTATGCCCGAAGAAATAAATCAGATTCTTTATCAGCAATGGGTCATTCACAAAGCTGCCTTTTGAATAATATTCAGCAAAAAGCAATATAGCTAGAATAGCTGCCGTGATAAGGCAAATGATGATACCAATCAGTGAAATCACAGCAATTAAAATAAAAGGCGGTGTCTCTCTTTCCGATTTGATTGATTTGAATAAATGCTGCAAAGCCAATGCTTCGGTCAGACGGTATTCTTTTAATATTTGAGCTATCATACCTATTGACCAAATAAGCCATGTGGAAGCCAGCACGGTTAATCCCCAAAGAAACATGGGAGTAGCCCATTTAGCCCATGCAATACGGAAAGGCAAAGGATATAAAATGGTCCAGCCGGCATGAAACTTTCCTATCAGGGTAGCACCTAAGAGCATCACCACACCGATGACCGTAAAGATGTATGCAAACACATTCAGTTTAACCGATACTTTGACGTATCTCGATAATAAATAATTTACAGCCATCAAACCGGCACAAGACCAGATACCAATCATGGTCATACCGTGAATGGTCATTAGCGAATAAAATGTATCCGGCATGATTTTAATGTTTGTGCCTTGGTTTAAACGCATTGTAATACCAAAAATAATAGCTACAACAAACAGTGTTAGAATGGTAATAATCCAAACAGAAGTAATCTTTTTTAATGATGAGGTATTCATAGTATTCATTTTATAGTATTAGTTAAAGAACAGTAAATGATGATTTCATAATCTGGTGACCGGCACCACAGAACTCTAAACATAGAATATGATAAGTGCCGGGCTTCTCAAATTTCCATCTAAGCTTATTTACATAACCCGGCATAGCCTGTGTTTGTGTAATTAATTCATAATCCTCGTTGTAAATAGCAAAACCGTGGTTTACATCTAAACTGGTAACCCGAAATTCCACCACTTCGTTTGAAGGCACTTCAATATTTGGCTCGTTCTTCGGACTTTTTGGATCTATCGCATCATACGACATCATGAAAAAATATTGCATGGCAGCTACATATACCACTTTGCCCGGTGTTTCTTTTGCAAATAAATAGTAAGGCGATTTGGGTAGAGTAACCGAAAACGCCACTACCAAAATACCGCTCCAAACAATTAACAAAATCATCCGCTTTTTAAGTGGATTCTTAACGCCATCCTCTTCTTCATCTGCTTTCTTTGATGATTTATAGATTAGAATAAAAATAGCTGAGATGACCACAGCGCAAACAAGAAAAAGGCCTAAAATTAAGTTCTGTTCTTTCATACGGTATTTAGTG
>JAIXKU010000089.1 GCA_026936045.1 Flavobacteriales bacterium | reverse complement strand
ATCGACAAAAGATAGATAGCACCAAAGTCAATAACCCATATAAGACTATAAATAGTACTCAAACAGAATTACATTTACCCTCACTTGGATACGTTCTTAAAGCAGCGCTTCAATCAGATAGAAATTATATAAATAAACACAAAGAGCTGTATCGGAGTTCTTCAGACAATTACGTTAACGAAAGTGATATTAACGTTCAATCCTTTTAGTCTGGGTACAAGGGATATATCACTTAATAATTTTTCTCCCTCATAAGTTTTAGCAGAATCCTTGAAAAACAAAACGTCGTTTAACAACAAAATTATTCGGAACTTTTCCTATTTAACAATAGGCAATGCTCTTTCTCAGATAATCAGTTTATTTGCAATACTCCAAATCACAGCACGCCTCCCCAAAAGACTTATGGGTTGTTTCGTTTTTCTTTCAATCCAAGGCTGTAATAGTGTCCATTGCCGGCTTGGGATAAAACATCATCATCCGCTCGATGGCTGAGATCCTTTCATAACAAAAACCTAATGGTCAATGAATAAATTGAAGCTCATCAGTTATTCATAGGTTCATTTCTATATATCCTATATAACCATTTCTTAGAGGATTAAAACGGAACATCTCCTTCTTTGTATTTACTTTGCTTTATTTTTCATTATTATTTGATTCCTTTCAGAGATATTCTATGGTAGAAAAATGTTTATTCCTTCCGTACAATCTACTATACAGTATATGTTGGTTATCATTGTTATATCTTATTCCCAGGCATTTGCTTCCATCCATTTATTTTATGCATTTATCTAAATGCATTTAAAGCCTTCTTTGCTTCTCTGACAACAGAGGATGCTGACTGGTGAGGTTCAACATATAAAAAATACTTCCTTAAAATTATTACACAAAGCTGGCCGTATTTTGTTCACCAACAGTTGCTCACTTTTTCAGTAATTTCTTGACATCAATTCAACTATTGAAGAAATGGGGTACTTCAACCTGGCACAGAAGCTAATCGCCGATAGCCATAATTATGATCTGGGATTAACCGCAATCTTCCCAAATATTTCGCTCTGTGGACAAAAGACCAGGAGAAGTTTAAACATCGGCTCTCCATAGGATTTAAATATTTTATCATCTTTTCGCTCCTGATGGTTTTCTACTATTCGCTAAGGAAGTGATAACTGCTATTCCTGCAAATATCACCCTGCTATTCCACAAGTCAATTGCAAATCTGGTATCTGTTCTGGCATCACAGACAGCTGATTGGCACCGTCCTTGAGCCATCAATAAGAAGAAATTAATATTAAAGTTCGCATCATCAAGGTTATTTTCTGCACGCCCATTTTATACTATGAAGTACCAGGGGGCTATTGGTCTCTCTTACAGCTATATAATATCTATGTCATTATTTTAATATACCTACTACTCATGTTTTCAAATATGATGAACAGGATTAATCATGGGGCATTTTAGGATTAGGTGTTATTTATTCCTTATTTCCTATTTCATTAAGGATGATTGTTTATTCTATATAGACTCTTGTTGGCTCTCGGCATACTTTTTATTGTAACGATTATCTTCATACACTCTAAAACAATTTGTACGTTCGTGAAAAAGCCGAAGCGATCGTCTTATTCTTAATAATTTTGATCTCGTTGAGATTTTTCGATGCCAAATTTATAGATAAAAGCATTGTCAATTACGTCGTCTTTTTTTCCCTGATTGGTATTTTCTTAATATCATTACCCTATCTGTTTCCAAAACAAAACGGCTTCGTGTTACCGATTCAATTAATCATTGCTTCAGTTCTTTTTTCGATACTTTCAGCCTATAATTTTTGGAATCAAAGCATAAAGGATAGCCTAATAGTAACCTCACCCTATTTTTATATGGTTTCACCATGCCAAAAAATAACCAATTGAAATAATAGATCCACGTAATTCTTTACCTCTTTCACACAACGAAGCCCGAAGTGCTCTTTGGCCACCCCTTGTGGGGTGATGAATTTACCGAAGACAGAGGTACAATTCGAATTATCTTTCCGGGCGGCGGTGTATTTATTCTGTCAACGTTTATTGCCATCAACAGGCTTACCACCCAAAACAAAAAAAGATGGCTATGGATATTGCTAAGTGGGCTCGGCATTTTGATTCCCATTCTACAGGCTACGAGACAGTTTATTATAGGCATAGTGCTTTTATATACTATTCACCTTTTGAAAAGCCAAAAACTCTATTTGAGAATATTGACCGTTGTCTCGGTAGTTTTCTTTATCTTCTTTTTCTATTACTCCGATCTTGACCTCATCATAGGAATACGAGATGCGCTGGCCAACAATTTTAAAGAGGGAGAGGAATACATAAGAGTAAAAGCAGGAATCTACTTCCTAACCGAGTTTTCACATAATAATTTAAGCACTATTGTAGGTAATGGCGTTCCGTACTATGGCTTTTCCTCTTATGGGCGTTTTGAGCAAAGGTTAGCAGATAATCATGGGTATTATCTCTCTGATGTAGGAATAATAGCCGTTTATGTAATGTTTGGGATAATAGCCATTTTAGGCTATCTGCTAATATGGATAAAAAGTTTTACCATTTCCTTACCGCCTAAATTTCTTTACTTAAAGTATTATCTATGGTTTCTCCTTCTTACCAGTCTCACCTGGTATAGTGTATATCACTACTCCTTTTTGATTAGCACCGTTTTGGCTTTGTACATCTATCAACAATTATTCCAGCAACAAAGAGGCACACCCTCTAAAACGTCGCATAATGCCTTTAATTAATTTACAGAGAAGATGATGCCGAATATATGGCATACATCGTCCAAGGTTCGATACAAGGATTCAGAATCACAGTTTGGACCAGATTACAATAAATTAAAAGAACAACTGTTTGCTTCAAAAAGTTGAAATTAGCGGCTCCCCCGAGCTATCTGTCGTGATGTTGGTATTCAACGGGGAAAAGTATCTAAGGACAGCAATCGAGAGTGTCCTCAATCAGACGTTCAAGAACTTTGAATTTATTATCATTAATGACGGATCAACAGATCAATCACTGAAAATCATTTCTACCTTTGAAGATATCAGGATCCGCGTAGTCAATAACGATAGAAATATCGGGATACCAAGAAGCAGAAATATCGGACTTCACGTAGCAAGGGGACGGTATTTAGCATGGTGTGATTGTGATGACATCAACCTACCCGCACGCTTTGAAAAACAAATTTCGTTCTTAAAATCAAATCCCCAATATGCCGTTTGTGGCACTTGGCTAAAGCGCTTTGGAGGCGCAAAAGAATATATGGCTACGGTTAGTGACGACCCGGAGATGATTAAGGCAAAGCTGCTTTTTAAAACATCTATTTTGAATCCTACATCTATGTGGGATATGAAACAAATACGGGAAGCGGGGCTTTTTTTCGATGAAAGCCTGCCCATTTCCGAAGACTATGATTACTACGTTCGACTTAGTTATGTTGCTCCAATGTCTAATATAAAAGAGCCGCTGTATCTGTACAGAGA
>JAIXKU010000055.1 GCA_026936045.1 Flavobacteriales bacterium | reverse complement strand
CCCGCTGCTACGCCACTGATATCTTCTGTTGTCTGACCGCTACTCCATTGATAGGTATAAACGGTCGTGCCGCCAGTAGCGGTCTGGTTAATGCTGCCGTCACTCAATCCGTTACAGCTGATGTTCCAGCCGCCCACATACGTTGCAGCAGTCACATTGTTGCTTAAGACAGGAGGCTGTGTAATATTAGCTGTAGCTGTACCTGTACATCCATTTATATCTGTTACTGTTACTGTATAATTCCCAATACCCAATCCAGCTGCCGTTTGACTAGCATTACCATTATTCCAAAGATAAGTATAACCCGGTGATCCGCCGGATGGATTGGCTGTTAAAGAACCATCTGTCAAACCAAAGCATGAGACATTATTATTAACTGTAATTGTTGCCGTAGGATTGGGATTAATAACAAGTGTATATGAAGCTGTAGCTGTACAACCATAGGCATCAGTTACAGTGACGGTATATGTTGTAGTGCTAGCAGGGCCAACATTTATCGCTGCTGTTGTGGCTCCAGTATTCCACAAATAACTGCCGCCACCGATAGCAGTCAAAGTTGTGTTCTGACCAGCACATATAGCTGCTGTACCTGTAATACCGGCAACAGGAGGCGGGTTTATTACTACTGGATGAGAAATACTTGATGTGCATCCTTCATCATCCGTAACTGTAAGGGTAACGGTATAACTTCCGTTAGACGGATAAGTATGAGTAGGATTTTGCATATTAGAAGTACTTGCGTCTCCAAAATTCCAATTCCAATTAGTAAGATTATTTCCGCTAAAAACATTAGATAGATCAGTAAACACTCGTGTAAAACTACATGAGTCAGGTACTGAGAAATCTGCCTCGGGATTAGCCTCCACATAAACTGGCATAACGATATCATCTACACATCCTACGGCTGTTTGTACATGTAATGAAACATTATACCATCCAGAGTCAGGGAATGTATGAGATGGATTCTGAGCTGTTGACTGATTTCCGTCACCAAAGTCCCAATTCCAACTATTAATTATATCTTGATAAACCAAGCTTGTATCAGTAAAATTAAGTGTATTGTTGCAAACATAATCACTTAAGAAACCGGATAATGGGATGATGGGGTTAATAAGGGTAGTTAATGTGGCCGAGCAGCCGGTAACAGAAGTAATGGTACAACTATAATTTTGTTGGCCAGGTACAGGGTTGTAAATAACCAAAGTATCATCTGTGCCAACAATACCAACACCATCTGACCATTGATAACTTTGGAATCCACTGGGAGCAATCAGTAAAGCAGAGGTGTCTCCCAAACAATATTGAACTACTATTTCAAGAGGGCGGCAATCACCAACTATATAACCATAACCAAAGTGACCTCCTAATGAGCAATCGCCTGAACGTGCTTCTATTGTCACTATTTGACCGGTATAAGAGGATAAGTCAACACCTACTTGCGTCCAGTTTTTCCAGCGAACAGCACCGAAATTCTGAAAGCCCGGAATACTACCAGCGGCTGCTACCTGATAAAATGTACAGGGAATAGTATTACCTCCTGCATCCATCACCCTTAGTTCAAAACGTGGTTGTTGTGCGGGTGTATGCCCCGGATCTTCTAATACAACAGCATAATTATATATAAAGAGTGCATTGGCCGGTGAAACGAGAAAAGAATACTGGAGCGCTTCTCCTTGTGCACCTGTTCCATTATTACCTAAGCGGGCAGAAAAGTTATAACCGGACGGTACTAATTGCAGCTGATTTCCAGTAACAGGATCAGTGCCAGGTGTCATAATTGTATGACGCCCCGGCACGATACCAACTGTAGGTGTGTTAATAGGACAACAAGTACCTGTACGACCTATCCAGTTTGTAAAATTTCCCATCGAAAAGTTTGCATTTTGGCAAGCATTTTGAGCTTTTAACGAAACTAGAGATGAGAAAAAAACTACGATTAATAAGTATATCTTTTTCATAACCCCTCCCTTTTTTAATATTGTACCCAAAATCAATAAAAAGGTTGCACAACGCGCAATTCTTTTTTCATTTTTTTTAGAAGGAACTTCTCTACTTAGTAATATATTCAGGCCTTTAAGGGATTATAATCTTCCCTATTGATCTCTCTAAAAAAAGCTGTTTTTTAAACTTAAGGTTGTATTAATATAATAACATTGGGAAAATGTTTTTTACTAGAAAACACAACCTGAATAATACCTAATGAATCATAGGTGCAGAATTGATAAAGAAGAGGAGAGAATAAAATCTTAAGAGAGTTAAACAGATATTATCTCAAGAGATTAATATGCCCATAATATTCAAACTTCTCTCCTAAGTTGGAGGTCACCCAAATTTTATATACATAAACGTCCTGCTTGGCTATTATATCAGAACTACCAATCGTTCCTGGCCAACCAATATTGTTATCTGTAAAATAAATTGACTCACCCCAACGATCAAAAATTTCCATTTCTAAGCTTACATAACCCATACCACCTACTGAAAAGAAGTCATTAATCTTATCTCCATTAGGCGTAAACGAATTAGGTATATAAATTTGATATTCGGGATATATGTATATGCAATTTATTACTGTTGAAGGACAGTTATTTACTGTCGTTACAGTAAGTGTTATACAAAATTCACCTGTGTCTGCATACATGTGTTTAGGGTTCTCCAAATCACTAAATGCTCCATCGCCAAAATTCCAACTCCATGTCACAGCATTTGCTGTACTATTATTTGTAAAATAGACCGTTGGATCTTCTGATGTAATAACCTCCGGGTAAGATGAGAAGTTAGCTACAGGATTAGCAAAGACTGTAATCAAATCATTAATAATAAATGATGCTGTACATCCTTGATCAGACATGGCGGTCATAAATATATCATATATACCAGGTGTCTCAAAGCATTGAGTCGGATTTTGTTGATTGCTGAATATAGTGCCATTTGCACTCCATTCCCAACCTGTAACACTACCTGCTGATATCGTACTTAGATCAGAAAATTCCGTACAGACAGGGCTGCAACCAATTAAGTTAACTGCAGTAAAGTTGGGTGCAGGTAGAGGATTTACAACTACATTCATTGTAGTTGAGGCCGTACATCCATCAGAACTGGTTACTGTGACAGTATAGATTCCTCCATGTGATACATCTACATTGTTCAAGACAGGATTTTGCATATTAGAAGCAAAGCCATTCGGCCCAATCCAACTATATCCGACACCGCCATTAGCCGTTAAAGTAATAGAAAAACCTTCGCACGCAGGTCCATTATTAGCCACAATAGGTATGGGTAAATCAAAAACAATAATGGTAGTACTGGCAGAAGCTGTACATCCATTTTCATCAGTAACTGTTGCTGTATATACAGTGGTAGTGGTTGGACTTACGGTATTAGGAGAGCCATCAGGAAGGCCCTGATTCCATGATATAACTAAAACACCTGTTCCTCCATTCGGTGAAGCAAAAACATCAGACGATAAGCCATAACAAATATCGGCATCTGTTGTACCGGATATAATTGTTAATACAGGAGGTTCTGTTAAGGTGATACTGGTTGAGGCGGTACAGCCATTGGCATCCGTCACTGTGACCGTATAAGTGCCTGCCGCCACGCCACTGATATCTTCTG
>JAIXKU010000238.1 GCA_026936045.1 Flavobacteriales bacterium | reverse complement strand
GCTGTTACAATTATTGATGGGTATTTAGGTTCTGAAAAAGGACTGAAAGAGATAGAGAAGATGTTAAAGTCTAAATGTGGTGTTGGTGGCTCCAGTAAAGACGGTCAGATTATTATTCAGGGAGAGCATGCCGAAAAGGTCATACGTCTTTTGCATGAAGCCGGATATAAGGCTAAACCCAAAAAGAGATAGTTTAGCACAGATTTTGTTAATTTGCATAAAAATAGTACTTATGAGAAAGTTTGCCTGGTTGGGATTATTAATAGCGGTCGTTTCATGTACCGGGCCAAAATACTATGTCAAACAAGCCCAAAAAAACGAGAAAAACAAAAACTATGAGCAGGCTGTAATCAATTACAACGAGGCGTTGCTGCAAGACCCCAATAATAAAGATGCCAAAAAGGGATTAAAGAAATCAGGGCAAAAACTGATGAATCAATTGGTAACCTCCTTTGAAGATGCTTATCAATCCAAAGACTATCTCAAAGCGATTGAGAAATACCAAGATATCCAACGACTGAGATCGAATGTCGAACGCCGGAAAGTGGATTTAGAGTTGCCGGATGATTTGAATACGGCCTATAAAACTTGCATAGATAATCAATGTAAAGACTATTATCACAGCGCACTACGTACTATTGATAACCGAGATTATAATTTAACCTCCGAGTACATTCGGAAAATTGAAAAACTAGATCCTACCTACGAACATCTTGGTCGGCTCAGAGATGCCGTCAAAGCGGATCCACTCTACAGCAATGCCATAGATGCATATAACCGCCGCGAATATGCACGAGCTTATCAATACTTTCAACAAACGCAGGATATAATACCTAACTATAGAGAAACGGCAAACTACATGGATGAGTTAAGCAAGAACTATAATGTTCATGTTCTGCTTTTTCCTCTTGAAAACAATACGCCCAATATACAACTGTCCGACCAACTTTTTCGTTCGTTAGAATCTGAATTGTATAAGCAACGTAATCAGCTCATGAAAGTAGTGAATAAAGAATCGGTTGTGGATGCGCTGCGTAAGGCAAATATACCTGCTTACATGCCGGTTCCCGACAAAGATGCATTAACCATAGCTAAATCTTTAGACGCTAGCCGCTATATCCTTTGTTCTTTAAACCAGGTGCAAACCGAGAAAATGCCCCGTCAGGAAGATGTGAAAATTGCATACCTAAAAGAACGTGTTTTATATTACGACCAATGGAGCGGCACACAGATGAGTAACTATCAGTACCGTGAGTCCAAATACAAAGAGATATTGGAAGAAACAAAAGTAACGATGACTATACGCTATCGTATTTTTGATGCTACGAATAACACATTGATACAGTCAAATCAAATCATTAAATCTGTAATCAATCAGGTCAAATATGCAGAGTACGCCGGCGTGGTTGAGGATTTATATCCCACTACCGGCTATGTGTCTCAAACAGATTTGCGCAAATGGAGAAGCCGGTTTGAGGCTGCCGCTGATAAGAAATCAGAAGACGAGCTGTACGCTATTCTTATTCGAGAACTTACGCGTCAATGGATGGATGAGGTAAATGGCCATATTTTCAAATAGACTATTAACTTCTTTATTGCTGACATTTAGCTTTTTCTTAATATTCTCATACATCGCTGACATCCATAAGTTTATCCATATTTAAATCAGATGAAATCTAAAATTACCTTTATATTTGTCTTTGTTTGCTTTACTCCCTTCTCTTACTGTCAGATTATTCCACCGGGCGTCGGTAAGGCCAACTTAACTTCATGGTTTGCCATAGGCTTAAGGCAAGAGCTTGACACCCTCAAAAATAAAGGATGGCAATCCGTAACGTATATTGGATTTGGCAGAAAAAGCAATCCCAATAATTATGATCTATTTTACAAATCCTCCATTTGGATTGTCAATCAGGAATTTTATTATCAATTTCACAAGAATTGGCTATCCTCTCTAGCCATCAGTTATCGCAGACAGGAAGAGTACGACAATAATGCGCCATACCAGCAAGACGATCCGAGGTTTAAGCAGGAATTTCGATTTTACAGCCGATTCACATTTCAAACACAAATACGCTTTGTCAAGGTCTCAACCACCGTAAGACAAGAAATAAGAACTTTTCTCAGACCTGACTTTCGATTATTTAACGAAGCTTTGCAATTTCGCACACGCTTCAGACTACAACTTAGTTTCGATCTGACTAAGAAAAAAAATCACAAGTTGATATTCGGTTCCGAACAACTGTTCTCTATCAGTATGGAAAATGCTTCCAGTATATGGTCTGATTTTAACTATAGAGATAGTCGTTTTACTCTTTATTACTCGTATGTACCATCCCAACTACCCTTCTCAATAAATATCGGCTATATGAATCACCTCGTCGGCTCAAATAATATTTACACCGTACACTGCTTGGCATTTGACATTACACTGAAAGACTTATTTAAACTAAAAAAAGCCAAACAACTGATCCATTGATTGAATCAGGCTAAGGCTTTAAACCTGCTTATTAGTAAGAGAAGAAATAATCTTTAATGCGCGGTGATGTAAGCTAAATTCAAAAGGGCTAAAGCCCAATGATTCGCCATCTGTTTCAAGCATGATAGCCGGTTCGGACTCCACCCTGACATGTGAAGCAATAAAACAAACGACTTCTCGGCAATACTGCCATCATATAGTTTTGATGTGCTGCTTAACATCTGTAATTTTGAAGCGCCATGATACAATGTAATATCAAGCAACCCATCATCCGGGATGGCATTGGGCGCCTGCATCATACCATTACCGTTAAATTTACATATAGACACATTCAGCGAAAACATCTGATCTTCTATCTCTGTTGCATGATCAATCGTTACCTTTACTTTAGTGAGCTTATACTTCATCATACAACGAAATAATTGAAAGAGATAAGTGAGTTTACCCATCCTCTTACGGCCTTTTGATTTCTCATTCGCCGCTTTGGCTACATAAGCATCATACCCCATACCAGCTATATTGGCAAAGAATCGCTTATGAGTTTGCCCATCTTGCTGATAGGATACTTCCGCCACATCTTGAAAAAAATAATTGCCTATTTTAATATTCCGAACCGCTTCCACATAATCGGACGGGATGCCAATGGTACGCACCCAATCAATACCTGTGCCGACAGGAATAAAAGAGAAGACTATATCTGTGCTGGGCACTTCATTTTGAGAAAAGATACCATGTACAATTTCATTCATCGTGCCATCACCGCCTATACCCATAATCTTTCTATATCCCTCTTGTATAGCCCGACGTGTTATCTCAATAGCATGTGCCGGTTGTTGAGTTTCCATAAGCTCATATTTAATCTTATGAGAATCTATCACTTCCAATATTTTTTTTCGGTCTTTCTTTGCCTGGTTGCCTCCTGAAACGGGATTCATAATAGCAAGCCACGGCTTATCATATTTAGGATCTATCATTGATATATGGTATAAACTTAGGGATAAATAGGCTTTTACTGCAATATAAAAGAGGTGCAACTTTGACTGTCATAACAAAAGAAAAACAAAAGTAGAAAAATATGCGGTTTGAGATGCACTAAAGAAGCTTAGTTATAAACATCTTGAGAGTTTAATATAAGGTATAGACAGTCAATTC
>JAIXKU010000070.1 GCA_026936045.1 Flavobacteriales bacterium | reverse complement strand
GTATAAGAAAGTCGTAATTTTATCCATTATCGGTTAAATGATGTTAAGTTCTATATTGAACTTGCTCTCCGGTTACTACATTTGTCTGTAATACATGAATCCAAAATTAATACGTCTTATCATCGCGTTGATGTTTATGGCCATGACAGGCCTTATTGGTATTCAGTTATACTGGATACGACAGGCTATTGAGCAACGTGAAATGCAGTTTGAGCAAAGTGTGTATGAGGCTATGGCTAATGCTGTGTATGACTATGAGAAGAAACGCATAGAAAAAGAGATGAGCCAGTTGTTTAACTGGAAGACAATGGAAGAAAAGATGCAAATGCAGCTTGATTCCTTAGGGAAGAAGAAGAGTAAGAAGAAAAATAAAGACGTTGTTATTAATGTAAATCGGCCGGGTATCGGGAAGGGGCAAATTTGGTTTAATCAGGGCGATGCAACAATAGAGCAGCCTAGAACGTTGATTGACCCGTACGATGTTGACGGCGCAGAGCAATTTGATTATATACTACCGGAAATTGGCGATGATACGGCCGCATTTTGGGACCAATGGGATGAGACGTATGAGATGCTCGGAGTAAACGGTAACTTCTTTAGCGAATTCTTTAAAGAAATGCTGGGAGGCTACCTCTCTATGGCATCCGGTGAGCTAGATACTCAGATGCTGGACTCTATCATTAATATGAAGCTCAAAGAGCAAGGCATCAATACCGGTTATAATTTTGGCATATATGATATTTTTCAGGATAAAATGACGTATACCAGTTCGGATCAGGTCAAAAAGCTTGCACATTCCGAATACCGCATCCCGCTTTCCATCAACCCCTTTAATAATAAAGATTATTTAGTATTATTCTTCCCTTTCAAAACACATTTCCTTCTTAAAAATCTATTCTTCTTGCTTATAGCATCGGCATTCCTTATTATTATTATCATCTTCTCGTTTGCCTACACCATTACCATCATATACAAGCAAAAGAAGATATCAGAGATTAAAAATGATCTGGTAAACAACATCACGCATGAACTCAAAACGCCTATTTCTACCATATCATTAGCCTGTCAGGCAATGAGTGATCCTGATTTAATAAAATCGCCCTTGCGGGAGAACTATCTGAACATGATTAGCGAAGAGAATAATCGTTTGGCTTTACTGGTAGAGAATGTCTTACAGTCTGCTGTATTTGAAAGAGACGGGTTTAAGCTTAAGATAAAAAATGTAGATATTCATACACAAATTGAGAAAACCATTTCCAGTCTTAGCATGCAGGCTAAATCAAAAGGTATTGTTATTTCACGACAACTTGATGCCTCAGAATCAATCATTGAAGCGGATGAGGTGATGATAACCAATCTCATTTTCAATCTTATTGACAATGGCATAAAATACTCAAAAGAGCCTTCTCCTCATATCGAGATTAAAACGTATAATCTTGATGAAAATATTATTATCGAGATTTCTGATAATGGTTTAGGTATCAGCAAAGATGATCAAAAACGTATATTTGAGAAGCTCTATCGTGTACCTACAGGTAATGTACATAACGTAAAGGGATTTGGATTGGGATTAAGTTATGTCAAATCAATTGTTGAGCGGCACAATGGCACAATCAATGTAAAAAGCCAATTAGGCGAGAATAGTACTTTTATTGTTTCACTTCCTCTGCACCAACATCATAACAATTCATTACATTTGAAATCATAAAAACATAAACCATGGAAGAAGTTAAGCCAAAAATTTTGCTGGTTGAAGATGAAATTAACTTAGGCAATCTATTAAATGACTATCTGAGTGTAAAAGGATTTGATCCTGTTTTATGTACAGATGGGCAACAAGGATTTGATGCCTTTACCAAAAGTAAATTTGATCTTTGCATCCTTGATATCATGCTTCCAATTAAAGATGGATTTACGCTGGCTAAAGAAATTAGGCAGGCAGACCCATTTGTACCCATTATTTTTCTAACCGCCAAGTCACTTCCGGATGACAAAATAGAAGGATTTAAGTCCGGTGCAGATGATTATATGACTAAGCCATTCAATATGGAAGAGTTGTTATTCAGAATTAAAGCTATCCTGAAGAGAGCTTCTACCGTGCCGGGTATCAATGATGAAGAAGGCAATTTCATTATCGGCAACTATACTTTTGACACGACTAAGCAAATATTAAAAATGGGAGACGAGGAGCGTAAACTCACCTCGAAGGAATCTGAACTTTTGCGCTTGCTATGTCAGAATATGAATAAAACACTAGATCGCAATTTTACCCTTAAAACTATCTGGCATGATGATTCATACTTCAACGCTAGAAGCATGGATGTATATATTACAAAACTACGTAAATATCTGCGTGAAGATCCACGTATTGAGATATTAAATGTACATGGCAAAGGCTTTAAGCTCTTAGTCAATACATAAAGCCACTTTTATATTTTTAATTATATTAGCCCGATTAGCCTGAATCGGGAAAAGCATGGGAATACAACTAAAAATGAAGGCTCTGATAAGAATAATTATTCCATGTGGATATGTATTCTTCTCTAATGCGTTTTCTCAAACTCTTACTCAAGAATTTACCAAACAATATACCGTGGAAGACGGGCTTCCTTCCTCGCTACTTTATCGTGTGTACACTGATAATAAAGGGTATATCTGGATAACAAGCAATGCCGGTATAGCTCGTTTTAACGGCCTCTCATTTACCCGTTTCGGCATTGAAGACGGAATGCCCGATCATGAAGTATTCGACATTTCTGAAGATTACAAAGGACGCATCTGGTTCTCAACCCTTCGCGGCATACCTGGATATATCAGCAATAATCAAGCATACTCTTATAATGCTATTCCTGAATTATTAGAAGAAAAAATATCTACCGTGTACGCTCGTAAGAATGGTGAAATTTGGTTTGGCTCCTATTCCAACAAACTCTACCAAACCCGTAACGACAGTATCTTAAATATCTTTGACAAGCTCAATTCAAGGGTATCGGGCATGCGTGAAGATAACGAGGGAATACTATGGATCTCCACCTCTTCAATAACCTATATATATTATTTTGATGGACATACCATGCAAAGTATAAAACCGCCGACTAAAGAAAAGATATATAGCTTTTCACGATATCCGGTGATATTATATAATAAGAATATTGCATTTTATGGTACTAACTTTTGGGGTATTATAGATAAGAAAACAAAGAAGCCAAACATCCTTTTCGATAAAACTCACTTCAAAGACCGTATCATTATCTCCTTATTTGAAGATAATGATGGGAATATCTGGGTGGGTACAAATAAAGGTATTGATCTTTTTAGAAACAGTGATGATGACTATATTTTTGAAAGATATATACTCCCTGATTTTCGTATATCAAGTATTATATCTGATTTTGAAGGCAATTACTGGGTATCCACACTCGGTAAAGGTCTGCTTTTTATACCCTTTAATCCTATATATGTTTACTCGACGGTTATTCAATCCGGTTCAAATAATTTCACTTCAGGTGCTATAAGTCCGGATGGAGAAGTCATGATAGCAAATGACGAGGGTATTATATTTGAGCTTAAAGAACATCATCTTATACCTTATTTCGAAAAAAAAACAACCGATTACATTGGTCGTATCATCGCTGCCATTAAGCATTCCGATGGAACCATCT
>JAIXKU010000033.1 GCA_026936045.1 Flavobacteriales bacterium | reverse complement strand
ATTTATCGGCATTCGTCTTGCCTCTGCTCAGGAACAGGCGCATTATTCATTGTATATGCTCCGTCCCACACTTATCAATCCGGCATCTATGGGAAGTTATGAATCAATAAATGCAGCACTTCTTTTCAATGCTCAGATGATAGGGTTTAAAGGTGCACCTATGGTTGGCTCGGCAGATATTTGTATTCCAGTCAATAAAACAGGATTATCTATAGGTGCTCTTATTGGCCAAGATGTAATTGGCGCTATGCATAAAAGTACGTTTGGTATCAGTTTGGCTTATCGCATACGACTTCATCACCGGCATTATTTATCTCTCGGCATGAATGCAACAGCCGAGATGACACAAGCTGATTTTGCCTCTTTAATTGTTCAGGATCCAAACGATCCGCTCATTTCACAATACACCCAAACATATTGGAATCCCAATTTCAGACTAGGAGCTTATTATTTTACTCAAAATCTTTATGTGGGGTTAGCCGTAGGAAACATTATCAGCATGCGGGCTGATAATACTTTTACACCAAAAATCACCGCAGACATTCGAGATATTCATTTCTATCTGCAAGCTGGTGGGCAAGTTAAAATGGGTAAGTCTTGGAAATTTCAACCATCTGTATTGCTTAAACAAATTATTGGCTCTCCTATACAGGCTGATGTGAATGTGCAATTTCTTTTCAGAGATGCTTGGGGTATTGGTGCTTCTTATCGTACACTGAATACTCTTATCGTGCAAACTAATTATACAATAAAGAAAATGTTTACTATCGGTTATGCATTTAATATGGGATTAGGATTTTCAGATCGCACCCAATATACCGGACACGAGATCATGCTGGCATTTAAGGCACCTAATACCAAATTACGCATACCTGTTGAAGTACCAAGATTCTAATTTGTCATGAAAAGATTTTTTAGCACGGTAACTATCATTATCAGCCTAAGTATTGTTGGGCATACACAGCTTTGGATTGACTTGCGAGCAGATGAACTCTTTAATTCAGGTGATTACAGCTATGCGGTTGAACTATATAAGAAGATAAAATCTAAGAAGAAAGCAGATTATATTCAATCACAGATTGGCAGATGCTACTTCTATATGAAGGCGTATGCACAAGCTGAGAAGCATTTCTTATCCGTAAAGAATCCGACCAAAACCGGTTATGATTATATGCCTATTGATTTAGGACGTGTGCTTTTAATACAAGGGAAATATGCCGAAGCTAAGGCTCAATTTACAAATTGCAGAGAAGCCGGTATTGATCACCCTTTACTAAGCATTTATTTTCAGCAATGTGAAGAAGGTCTCAAACAAGAAAAACCGGATGAGAAAATTCGTTTTGTCAAATCTACTTTTCAGCCGCAGGGTTTTTATTTAGGTGCAACTTATATTGGAAAACAATGGCTGTTTGCGGAAGCTCATCCTAAAAGTGTGTTATCTAAGCAATTTGATTATCCTGCCTATGGTCTTTCTGTCGGAAAATGGAATGGCCATGAATTAACTATTGACTCTGCTTATCACCAGATTATCTCCAAATTTTATATTGCTTCGCCTTCTTACGATTCCATTAATCATATACTCTATTACAGCAAGAATGTTTCTAATACAAAAATTACTCGGAAGAAGAAACTTGGCAAAAACCATTTACCCTCGGATGCCGTCAACAGATTGCATATTTTTTCTTCATTATTTAATCAGGATTTGACCTCCGAAGAAAAAGAGTTCTTTTGGAATGCGGAAGCACATAACACCACTCATCCTTATGTGTTCCAACAGGGCAATGCCATGATATTTGCATCTAACAAACCGGGAGGGATGGGCGGATATGACTTATATGTTAGTTATAAATCTGGTTCTGACTGGGAAGAGCCTATAAATCTTGGGCCTCAAATTAATTCAGTTGGTCATGATATGTTTCCATATATCTGGGGTGATACGGTTTTATTCTATGCCTCAGACGGAAAACCGGGATTAGGTGGTGCCGATATCTACAAAGCGAGAATAGAGCATCGTTCCTTTAGGACACCCGTACACCTGGGTGCCGGATTTAATTCATCTTACGATGATTTTGGGCTATGGATGACAGATGACCGTCATGGATATTTTGCCAGTAACCGACAAGCCGAACCCGGTAAAGATGAGATTTATGCTTTCGAATTACCCAAACAATGCATTGAGGGAAAAGGAATGATAGTGGATCGTCTGACACTCAAGCCAATGAAATACGTAAATGTTAAAATTTATCAGAATGATACTTTACTGGCCACTGTTCAAACAGATGAGGATGGATTTTATTTCTATCCCTGTTTTCAAATTGATATAGAATATGAACTAATTCCCGAGTTCCCCAAATTTAGACCGGATACACTCTTTGTTACACCAAGAAAATCTCGTCTTAAGGAGCTAAATATGTATATGACACCCATTGTAGAAAAGAGCATGGTGTTTACCTTTAATGATATCTTATTCGAATACAACAGAGCCGATCTAATGCCTGATTCTAAATTGATACTCGACCGTTTGGCTGATCTCTTAAAAGAGAACGGAGCAAAAGTGGAGCTAAGTGCACATACGGATAGCCGCGGTAATGACGCCTACAATCTCAAACTCTCTCAAAGGCGTGCAGAGAGTTGTGTAAACTATCTAATGAGTCAGGGGGTTAGCATGAAGCATCTCTCAGCCAAAGGCTATGGTGAGTCTAAAATTAAAAATCGGTGTAAAAACGGCGTTACCTGTACGGAAGAAGAGCATACCGTTAACAGAAGAGTAGAAATTACTGTTTTAGACACCAAACAATAGACAATCACGCTCTGGATTTACGCAATGTAAATGAAAAGGTCGTGCCTCTTCCGATAGTGCTTCTAACATTGATAGACTGACGGTGTGCCTCCATTATATGCTTTACAATAGATGAACCCAAGTCCGTACCTCTCTGATGCCGACTCCGACTTTTATCTACACGATAGAAACGCTCAAACAAGCGCGACAGACGATCCGCTTCAATGCCCTGCCCATCATCAGCTACTTCACAGAAGGCATGATCATCCATATCATAAAATGAAATCTTTATAGAGCCTTGCTCATGTCCATATACAATTGCATTTACAATCAAATTCGTATAGACCTGTTTAATAGTCTCTTTATTTTGCATACACCCATATCGGCCAATCATAATCTTCATTGAAATAGGCCCAAACCGATCTTTACTTAGCCTTCATTTCCAATATATCTATCAACTCCTTGACTAAAGCAATCAAAATTTCCTACCCGAGCTATCATGTGCTCAACATTTTTTTCAGCATTATATAAATACGTCTTAGCTATTTCCGGATCAGGCAAGATAATAAGATGCGGACAAATCGTGGCAGCTAAATGAACAGCATCTTTGCCATTAGAACATGTAGATACCTGAAAGCCCTCATTTCTCAAATTAAAACTTAAAAACTCTATAACATCCGGATCGTCGTCCACTAGAAGTATTTTAAAGTCCAATTTGTTTATGTTTGTCAACGTTTAGAGTAAGTGTAGAATCTCAAGTAATGCAATCGTGAAGAAAAGATATGTTAAAGACAGACGATAAACAAAAATAATATCTTTTTGCCATGAAGAAACATGAGAAACAGACAGTTACTTTTTGCAGAGCATTACTCAGATTACTTTTGTAAAAAATAAA
>JAIXKU010000081.1 GCA_026936045.1 Flavobacteriales bacterium | reverse complement strand
ATGTAATTGATTCATAAATAAAATACAAACTTACTATTTTATGAGTTTATATAATAAATTAATTCTTAAGGGAAAAGTTTACATATATTCAACAAATCTGTTACGACATGTATATCTTCTTGCAGTATAGGTGATTGCGAAGGATTATACCAAATTGCTTTAATACCGCTTTTTAAAGCACCTTGAATATCTATTTCATAATCATCGCCTATCATCACTGTTTGATCAGCTTTTACACCGGCTTGTTGCAATGCAAAACGAAATATCTTAGGGTCCGGCTTCCGCCTTCCGGCTTTTTCGGATGTGATGATATGTTGAAAATATGTCTTAATACCTGTATTATGGAGCTTTTGGTATTGTACTTCTTCAAATCCATTCGTAATGATGTGCAAAAGATGTCGTTCGGATAAATAATCCAATAATGCCTTCGTTCCGGGTATTAGCGCTGTTTTCTTCGGACTTATTTCGATGTATGCCTCTCCGATGATTTTTGCCAAACGACGATTATCAATATTAAAGTACTTCAATGTAAGATAAAAGCGCTGGTAACGTAAATAGGCTTTATTCATAAGATTCTGACGATACAGATCCCAACACTGTTCGTTAATCTTTGCATAGATTTGATAGAACTGATTAAAATCATCTATCCCCTTTTCTTTCAGATCTTCATCAATAAAAATATCTTTTAAGGCCTCGCAGGAATTCGTTTCAAAATCCCATAGCGTTTTATCCAAATCAAAGAAGATATGTTGCACCTCTTTCATATCGCTGCAACACCTAATTTATGCATAATTTTTATAATAGCAGACGCCGAACTAGAAAAGATTAAGGACCATAAAACCACGCCGGTCAACATATATAAAAAAATCTTCTTCTTGTCTTTAAAATAACGCACCGCTAGAAACGCACCAACAGGTATAGAAATAATAATCGGACTTAATAATGCAATCCCTGCTAATCCATACTTATTTTTCATACGAACCAACATTCTGTTTCGTTTGGTAAAGATTTTTTTCTTCTTTTTATTTTTATTAGCACCTATTTTCTCCATCAGCCATTCCCAGGCACGAAGCAGTTTCGTACTAAGAAACATAAAAACAAGAATCCCGAATACTCCTGAGCATAATGCAAAAAGAAGTGCCTCTCCAAAACTTAACTTATTCTCCAGTATATAGAATGGTGTGGCGATGGCAAACTTCACGGATGCCAAAAGCGCAAAAATTATTGTTTCTAACCAATCAGTTGTCATTCTAATTTTTCACCAAAGGACAAGTCGCCGGCATCACCTATACCCGGTACAATATATGATTTGGCATTCATCTCCGGGTCTAAAACAACAATCCAATATTCTACATTTTGAGGAAGATATTTTCGAACATATTCCAAACCTTGTTCGCTGGCAACCACAGAAACCACGTGAATCTTTGACGGCTGTCCGCGTTGGACTGTCAGTACTTTATACGCTGAAACCATCGACATCCCGGTAGCTAACATAGGATCTGAGAGTATCAACGTTTTGCCTTCTAGTGATGGAGAAGACATATATTCAATTTCAATTTCAAAATCCACTTCAGATGAATGCTTGCGATAAGCGGAAATAATAGCATTATCCGCTTTATCAAACACGTTTAGCATGCCATAATGCAATGGCAAACCGGCACGCAAAATTGTGCCCAGTACCACATCTTCATCTAACTGCCAGCAGGAAGCCATACCTAACGGCGTTTCCACGTCTTTCATTTTATACGTAAGTTGTTTACTTATTTCATAAGCAATACATTCGCCCATGCGTTCCATGTTACGGCGAAAGCGCATACGATCTTTTTGCACCTCTTTATCTCTAATTTCTGTTATGAATTGCTGGATGATGGAGTGGTTATGGCCTAATACATGAATCATATAAAATGAATTTTGCTCGAAAATACGCAAATTTTAGTTCTGTTTAGCTACTTATTATGATTAACAAATGAAAGCATATAGCTTTGTCGAAAGAATGAAACAGCAAGTATGCAAGAAGGGCAAATAATGATTAATCGTACCGCCAGATATTACATTCTCTCCGATAATAGCCTACCTATCAGAGAAGTTTGGATCGTCTTACATGGTTATGGGCAGTTGGCACAGGATTTTATAAAAACATTTGAGTCTGTCTTAAAACCGGGTGTTTGTATTGTAGCACCCGAAGCGTTATCGCGGTTTTATATAAGCCATCACAAAAAAACAATTGGCGCTTCCTGGATGACCAGTGAATTCAGAGAAGCAGAAATAGCCGATTATTCTAACTATCTGACACAAGTCTATCATGAAGTATGTCGAACAAGAATGATAGGAGCGCATAAACTCATCCTGATGGGTTTTTCGCAAGGGGTAGCAACTCTATTCCGCTGGCTTACAACGTCCAACATATCGGTCAATCATATAGTAGCATGGGCAGGCAGCATCCCTTCGGAGCTGGCAGAGAAAGAATCGTTTATTGAAAGAATGAAAATAGATAGTTATGTCATATATGGTCAGCAAGATGGAATCGTGACAGCAGAGGAACAAGCCAAAAGCATAGCATTTATAGAAAAACACCATCTTCCCTATCGCATTATTTCTTTTGAGGGACGGCATCAGGTAGATGAAAAGACATTAAATTCCCTTGTTAATCAAATCAGGAATGAATAGATTTACTTTCAAATTCTTTGTATGGAAGAGAAGCCTACCTCGCAAATAAACCGATATATCCGTATTAGTATAACCTTGGTTACACTTGCAGCTGTATTATATCTTCTTTGGTATTTCAGGACCATTGCCATATATATTCTTTTAGGTGTGGTTCTATCATTGATAGCACGTCCTTTATACGTTGTGCTGGAAAAGATTCATTTCGGGCGTTTTAAGATTCCAAATCCTATTTCAGCCATCGTTTCATTACTGGCCATCTGGGCTGTTGTGTTTGCTTTCTTTTCTGTTTTGGTTCCTTTGCTTATTAACGAAGGTTATAAATTATCAAAACTCAATCCTGACACCGTATTAAAAGAGCTGGAGTATCCGGTAAACAGGACTGTTAACTTTTTAGAAAAATATGGCGTATTAAACTTT
The DNA here is from genome assembly GCA_026936045.1 of Flavobacteriales bacterium. Lineage (GTDB taxonomy): Bacteria > Bacteroidota > Bacteroidia > CAIKAF01 > CAIKAF01 > BA4. The sequence goes on along the minus strand of JAIXKU010000081.1, from coordinate 26,606 downwards.
GTTGATACAACCAACCAAAATTATTGGTTAGAACACGAAGAAAAGACTATTGTAATAGAGGCCAAAAGAGATTCTCTGAATCCCGATTCGGTTTATTATGTCACCTTAGACACAATCAGTCAAAAGTCTATTTTACCTTATCTGAAACAAAAAAATGACAGTACTCAAAACACCGGTATTCAACATAGAGAGCAACTCGAACACCTTCTACTTGGCCTTCTGCAGAAGTTTTTCAACTTTACCAAGGTAGGTAACATCTTTGAATCCGTATTCTCTATTTTCACAAGTATATTTACAATAATCTTCGTTTCTACTTTTATTGCTTTCTTCTTTCTTCGCGATAAAAATTTATTCTACAACATGGTATTGGGTGTTATCCCTGAAAAATATGAAAAACAAACGGTCATTATTCTTCATGACAGCCGGCACCTACTTTCAAGATATTTCATTGGTCTTTGTATCCAAATTCTGCTTATAATGACCTGTGTAACCATCGGATTAGTCATTATCGGTTTCAATTTCAAAACAGCTCTGATCATTAGTTTTATATACGGGTTCTTCAATATTATTCCATTCTTAGGCCCTGTTATAGGAGGCATTATCGGACTTGTTCTTGGGCTAACTAATAATATTGATCTTGATTATGCAACACAGATTATGCCATTGTTAAGTAAGATGGTTATCGTATATGCTATTGTGCAGATAATAGATAATGTATTATTTCAACCACTTATTTTCTCCAACAGCGTTAATGCCCATCCTCTTGAAATCCTTTTAATTATTATAATAGCAGGCAGTATTGCCGGTGTTTCGGGTATGATATTCGCCGTACCCACCTATACGTTTCTACGCATCATTGCTCGGCAATTTTTGACTAACTTTAAAGTTGTAAGAACGTTAACCAAAAATCTTTAGTATCGTGAAAGTATCTACCGTGCTAGTTGCGCCACTCGATTGGGGATTAGGGCACGCTTCTCGTTCTTACCCGCTTATCAACGAGCTGCAACAAATGGGGCATCGTGTCATTTTGGGTGTATCCGGCCAATCCGGTGAATGGCTCAAGAAAGAGTTCCCGAATCTTATTAGTTATCCTCTACCATCTTATAGCATAAGATATAGTCGAAATGGCCCCGCGTGGTTCTCTGTTCTCTTGCAGGCAAACCGATTTCTGCAAAGTATAAACGAAGAAAAAAAATGGCTAAGCCAATTTCTAAAACAAGAAAAGATAGACATCATTCTCTCTGACAACCGTTATGGGTTATCTCATCCAGATGTTAAGAGTATTCTAATAACGCATCAGCTTCGCATTCTCGGGTTATCTTTTAGTTTTATCAATCGTTGGATGGAAAGGCTTTTACACAAATTCATCAAATCATTTAATGAAGTCTGGATACCGGATACAGAGGGAGAGTCTAACCTATCGGGGCAATTAACGCATCCATCTCCACACAATGTTCAGACGCGATATATTGGACTTCTATCACGATTCTATCTTCATGAAAAAGGGAATAAATACATAAAGAAATACCGATATGCGTTTGTGATCTCCGGTCCCGATCCGAGAAGAACGGCTTTTGAGAAAATTTGTATTAATCTTATCAAGCAAACATCGGAACCATGCGTTATGATTAGAGGTACTGAAAAAGCTGAACCGTTCAAACCGGTATCTCATCTTACGATAATAAACCTGGCAGACACGCAAACATTGTATGAGATAGTAACGCAATCAGAGATTATCATTAGTCGATCCGGGTATTCTAGTATCATGGATTGGGTTTGCTTAGGCATAAAAGCCATACTCGTTCCCACACCCGGGCAACCTGAACAAATATATCTTGCCGGGTATTTACAATCTCAACAGCTTTTTAGCTCTATAAGCGAACAAGACTTGAAAGCAAAAGGTATCCCCGTTTTAACTCAACATGATAGCAAGTCATTTAATTTTAATGCTTTTAAAGAAAGTCTTAGGACATGCTTATCATTCGCAAACAGTTAGTATATTTGCAGCGATTTTTAGGGTCCGGTAGCTCAGCTGGATAGAGCAACTGCCTTCTAAGCAGTAGGTCATTGGTTCGAATCCAATCCGGATCACCAACGAAAAAAGGCCTCAAAAATGAAGCCTTTTTTCGTGAAAAACATGAAACTCGTTTATTCTTCTACTAAAAAATTATTGTACAATAGTCATCTCTTTTATCAGATTTGATGCACCGGCATACACATCTATAACCCATAGTACATAACGGATATCACAAGAAATATTTCTACAACGTTCCGGATCGTACATAATATCACTCATGGTGCTTTCCCAAGCACGATCAAAATTAATTCCAATTAAATGTCCGTCAGCATTTAAAACCGGGCTACCTGAGTTTCCGCCCGTTGTATGATTCGATGCTGTAAATGCAAGAGGTAACGTATTGCCTTCACCATAACGACCATATTGACGTTTATTATATAAATCAATAAACCGCTGATCCAAATCAAATTCCGTATCATCCGGTATATATTTTGCCATAACACCATCAATGGTGGTCTGCCAATGATACCAAGTACCATCATTGGGAGAGAACCCTTCTACCTTTCCATAAGCTACACGCAAGGTACTGTTGGCATCCGGGTAATACTTCTTTGCATTAGGCAAATATTTCAGAAGCGCTTTCATATAATGGTACATGCCTGTTTGAATATACTGGTCCGCTTCCTCATATTGATTATTAATCTTGTCAAAATAGGATGAATAGATTGATTCAGCTAGTTTATATGCCGGATCATTTTTAATTTTCTGAATAGATTTATCATTAATACTATTAAGACAATCTATTACTTTCTTCTGCTCACTGAATAAAGAACGAGTATAAAGATCATTTACAAAGACATCATAATTCTTCTTATATCGGGATAATTCATCAAAGAGATAAGAAGGTCCCAATGACGGATTAATCCCATCGATGAACATTGGTAATACGGCCAACATAATCTTTCTATCTGTCGCTAAATCATAGTTTTTAAAATAGCCGTTGGCTCCGTTTCTTAATGACTCAATAGACTCATCTAATTTCCCGCTTGATTTTAAATCCGGATAATTCTTTACAAACTTCACATAATTATAGGCATATCTAATGATTTCCGGGCCTGAGAAGATAAGCTCATTGTAGTAATCATTTGCCAAAGCATACATCCGAAAATCTAATACCCATTTATCAAATTTGTTTAACAACGTCTCATAGTATGTCCCTATTGTAGCTCTTTCAAATTGGGCTTCAATCACATTCTTTACTTTAAGGGCATCCAGTTTCTTTAATCCTCGAGTTTCACCTATCCATTTCTTATATGCGTTGCTGATTCGTGATTGCTTAGCCGCGTATTTTATTCTCAACTCATCGCTGGAAGCCATAGCCTGATCAATGATGCTAAGCGCCTTGCTACGAATTCTGATACGAATCGGGTTTAAATCATGCATAATAAGTGAGACCATAGGCGATGGTAAATATTCTTGCGTGCGCCCAGGGAATCCATAAATTAGCGTAAAATCATTTTCTTTAATGCCTTTCAGTGAAATAGGAAAATGATGCAGCGGCTTGTAAGGACGATTGTTCAGTGAATACTCTGCCGGATTATTATTAGCATCCGTATAAATACGAAAAATAGAAAAATCGCCTGTATGACGAGGCCACATCCAATTATCCGTATCACCGCCAAACTTACCAATAAGCGAAGGTGGAGCTCCTACCAAACGAATATCTTTAAAGGTCTCGGTAATAAACAAGTAATATTCATTACCGTAATAAAAAGGTTTCACGCTGGCATCATAGTGCGTACCTGCTACACTTTGCTCTATAATACGTTTGATATTATTATCTATTATTTGCTGATCCAAGCTTCCATCATTGCGTGTAGCGCCATTGAGCACTTGTGATGTAACATTCTCCATTCGCACAATTCTAGTTGCTGTCAATCCTTTATTCGGCAACTCTTCATCCAATGATTTAGCCCAAAAACCATATTTTAAGTAATCATTTTGTAATGAGCTATGTGCTTGAATCTGACTATATCCACAATGATGGTTAGTAAGTAACAACCCTTGATCAGAAATAATCTCAGACGTGCAACCGCCTCCAAAAATAAAAACTGCATCTTTTAAACTCGCCTGATTGATTGCATATAAATCATCCGCGCTGATGCGCATACCCATGGCTTTCATTTCTTTCTCATTCAACTCTTTGAGCAGAATTGGTAACCACATACCTTCTACAGCATGTAATGAAAAGGAAATCAGCAATAGGCTAACGATTGAAAGGGAAAAGCGCTTATACATAATATTTGTTTTGAAAAAACAAACATACATAAATTAGGTCAAGCCCGGAAGATAAAAGATAAAGAAAGAATCAGAATGGTATCTCTTTCATACTAAGCATAGGAATAAATGTGCGATATGCCATACGTTTACTCATACTGCTATGAAATATCTTATCAAAAAAGTTACGCTTACGCGATAATACTGCCACAACATCTGGATTAGCATCCTGCATGAAAATTTCAATGCCGGTATATATATTTTCACTGATAACAGAATGAAACTGAACCTGAATACCATGAAAATAATTTAAGAGGGTTTCTTTCTCTTTACTTTGATCTATGTCCAGATTTTTGTCTTTAGTCACATGAACCATTTGCAGCTTAGCTTCTAAAGCAATACAGATATTCTTAAGCAATCGTAGTGAGTCTAAATTTTCTAGTGTTTTGAGATCTGCAGCAAACGCAATAGATCGAATTTTATCAAAAGAGATATTACCCGGAATAACCCAAACAGGAATATCAGACTCTTCCAATACGGACGCCGCAACAGTGCCAAACAAAAATTCTCCAATGCCGGATGCGCCTTTAGAACCCATAATAATCATATCAGGGCGAATTTTCTCAGCATAGGCAATGATGGCAGCCACCGGATCATCAACTGATGAATGTACATGGAAAGTAAATAATTCGGCGCCATCCCATGTTTTCACTTCTTTTAGAAATTCCTGCATACGCTTTTGCGAATCTTCTAAAAGTATTTTGCTCACAGGAAGCAATGTATCACCCGGATTGACCGGTACGGTAGTAGCATTAAGTAAAAATATTTCTTCAAAGCCGATATACTTTCCCATTTGTATAGCATAGCGTAATGCATGATTCGCATTCTCCGAAAAGTCCGTTGGAATTAATATTTTTTTCATGGCCGTATGTATTTACATTTCACGTTGAACAAACTTACATATTTTTATGCTCTTAATGAAACTTAAGACCTGTATTTAACGTCTTAATAAGGCCTGTTTTTCTCTTTTATCCTTTTTTAAGGTATCTGTAAATTGTATTTGCGCTCACCCTCTCTTTTCTATGTTATTGAATATCTTTAGAAAGATTATTTACTCCGCAGATTAAATATTGTCAGATTCTTAGGAATATTCTTAATTTCGCAATCTGTGTAATAAAGAAGTTTATGAATAATTTTAAGCGACTTAACGTCATTTTCGGCTGGGTGGCTTTCGCCGTTGCCATGATTACATATGTTCTAACGGCTGAACCTTCTGCTAGTTTTTGGGATTGCGGAGAGTTTATCAGTACAGCCTATAAATTACAGGTAGGACACCCGCCCGGGGCTCCATTATTTGCCATGATGGGACGTATCTTTACATTAATGGCCGGTGGTGATGTGACCAAGGTTGCCTTGATGGTCAACCTATTTTCAAACTTAGCCAGTGCGCTGACTATTGCCTTTTTATTTTGGTCTATTACCGCGCTTGTATATAAGATATATCGAGATATGGCCAAAGATAATAGCTTCCAATGGGATAATCATAAAGTCTTTATTGCTATCGGTAGCGGATTATTGGGAGCTCTAGCATATACATTTACCGACACTTTCTGGTTCTCCGCTGTTGAAGGAGAAGTATATGCCCTTTCTTCTTTATTTACGGCCGTTGTATTCTGGGCTATGCTTAAATGGGAACAAGTGGCTGACGAACCCAGAGCCAATCGCTGGATTGTATTAATCGCCTATTTAATGGGATTATCAATAGGTGTGCACTTATTGAACTTACTTACCATTCCGGCGTTGGCATTCATTTTCTATTTCAGAAAATACAAGCCAACAACCAAAGGCATTATCATCACATTACTTTTCTCTTCTGCTATTCTGCTTTTTGTACAGTACGGCATCATTCAACGAACAGTCGAACTCAGCGGATTTTTCGACAAATTATTTGTTAACTCATTTGGCTTCTCTTTTGGATGGGGCATTATATTCTATATCCTATTACTCATCACCCTATTTACAATTGGCATCAGATATTCGGTAAAACAACGAAAACCGCTTCTGAACTTATCCTTTTGGAGCGCTGCTGCCATCATTATCGGTTATTCTTCATACGGCATGATTATTATTCGTTCAGCAGCTAACCCGCCTATGGATGAAAACAATCCTGAGAATGTTTATGCTTTCATCTCTTATCTAAACCGCGAACAATATGGTGATAGACCCCTTTTAAGAGGCCCATATTATGATGCGGAAATCATTGAATCAAAGAATGGAGATCCTATATACATCCAAGCGTTTGTAGTAAAAGACAAGAAAAATAAAAATCAAGGTGTCTTTGCTATCAAACGAGAAGCTGAAGAATTTATTAAAGAAAATACAGATAAAGAAGGCTTACATATTGTCAACCAATATATGCTCAATGGATATAAACCCAAGGTGGTTTATGATCCCAATCGTCAGACATTTATTCCGCGCCTGCACAGCCCCGATCCTAATCATCGGAGCGAATATGAATTTTGGGGTAATATCAAAAAGGGAGCAAAGCCTGAATTTGGCAACAACCTCACATTCCTTTTCCGCTATCAGTTTGGATGGATGTATTGGCGATATTTTATGTGGAACTTTTCCGGTCGTGAAAATGATAATCAGGGATACGGTGATGCAAATAAAGGACATTGGATTAGCGGTATTAAAGCCGTTGATGAATGGAGTACCGGCCTGCCTCAAACAAACCTGCCCGATGAACTCAAAGACAATCGCGGGCGTAACGCCTACTTCTTCTTTCCGCTTGTTTTAGGAATTATAGGTATCGTTTTCCAGTTTACGCGCGACCGACAAGCTTTTTTTGTTGTTCTACTCTTCTTCATCCTGACGGGCTTGGCTACTGTATTCTATCTCAATCAACCGCCGCTTGAGCCACGTGAACGAGATTATACGTATGCAGGTTCATTCTATGCTTTTGCTATTTGGATAGGGCTGGCGTTCATGGCTATTATGCATTATATGAAAGAGATGAGAAGGAATGATATTATGATACCGGCCGTAGGCGCCGGCTTTGGCGTTGCGGCTTATTTGGTTGGCGCAGCTACTAACAGCGAAGGCATGGGATTAATGATTATCATTATCTCTGCTATGTATGCGGCTTTCATATATCTACCGCATCTTCTATTCAAATCTGTTAAAAACCAAATGGCTGTTGGGGGGCTTGTGCTCACTATCACATTACTTGTAGCTCCTGCCTTAATGGCGCGTGAGAACTGGGATGATCATACCAGAGCCAAGCGCTATACAGCGCGTGATTTTGCATATAATTATCTTAACTCCTGCGCTCCTAATGCCATTTTATTTACAAATGGAGATAATGACACTTTCCCGTTATGGTATTTGCAAGAAGTAGAAGGTGTGCGAACAGATGTACGCATCATTAATTTGAGTTTATTAAATACCGATTGGTATATCAATCAAATGAAACGTAAAGCATATGATGGATTGCCTGTACCTTTTGGCATGAAAGAGACTGAATATAGGCAAGGTACACGTGATCAGGTTCTGATGGACAGAGAAAATAAACAGTATTTCACCATCAAAGAACAGATGAAATTCCTGTTGGCAAATGATGGCAGTAACCAAATTCAGGTTAACAAAACAGATAAATTATATTATTTACGCTCTAATAAATTTGTTCTACCTGTTGATTCCGAGAAAGTGGTAAGCAATGGCATTGTTCCTGCAGGATCTGAATCTAAAGTATTAAAAGAGTTAAGATGGGAAGTAAATAAACCATACATCCTTAAAGCCGAAGTTATGATTCTCGACTTATTGGCGAATTTTAATTGGGATCGCCCCATATACTTTGCCATTACGGTTGGCGGTCGTAATTATTTTGGTTTGGAAAAATTCTTTATTTTAGACGGTATGGCTTATCGCTTAGTGCCTTTCGAAACGGAGAGTCATGATGGTCAGGAGGGAGAGGTGAATTCCGAAACCATGTATCGTAACTTTATGCAAGTTTTTCATTGGGGCAACATGAATGATCCTGATGTGTATTTAGATGAAACAAACATGCGTATGACATTAAACTTCCGTAATAATTTCATACGATTAGCCAGTAAGCTCATGCTAGAAAGGAAAAAAGACAAAGCCATTCAAGTACTTGACAAAGCAGAAGAATTGTTACCTGACAGCAAAGTACCGTATAACTATTTTAGTTTGCTTATGGGAGATTTATATGTCACAATGGGTGAATCTGATAAGGCTAAACATATTTTAGAACGACTTAAGGAACGTAGTAATCAATGGTTGATATACTATGCCCAACTGAAAACCAAATCAAAATCTATTCAGGAGGAAGAACGCAGACACGAATATATTGTAGAGCAGGCACAGTTACTTCTTGACAAAGCAAGCAACACCAAACAGTCTGAAACGCCTGTAGAATTACCGGATTCACTGGCTGTAAACTAAGACATAGGTTCTTTAGAACTTATAAAAAGCTGGAAGATACTCGCAGCTCTTTCAATCCGGGCGTGTGCACATAAAACCCCTCACCGGATTTTACACCAAGCTTGCCTGCCGTTACCATATTAATTAATAATGGACAAGGCGCATATTTAGGATTACCAAAACCGGTATATAATACCTGCATAATAGATAAACAAACATCCAAACCAATAAAATCTGCTAATTGTAATGGGCCCATCGGGTGTGCCATGCCTAATTTCATAACTGTATCAATCTCTTCAACACCGGCCACTCCTTCATATAATGTATAAATAGCCTCATTAATCATAGGCATTAAGATTCGGTTAGCCACAAATCCGGGATAATCATTAACAACTACCGGCACTTTCCCCAATGCTTTTGATAATTCAACAATCATATTGGTAACATCCTTAGAGGTACTATATCCATTAATAATTTCTACTAATTTCATAACAGGCACCGGATTCATAAAGTGCATACCTATCACCTTTCCAGGGCGTTTTGTAACACCGGCTATTCGTGTAATAGAGATAGATGACGTATTGCTGGCAAGAATAGCATCTTTAGGTGCAAACTGATCGATATCTTTAAAAATTTTCAGCTTCAAATCTACGTTCTCTGTAGCTGCTTCCACTACCAAATCTGCACCCGACACGCCGTCCTGTATAGATATAAAAGAAACAAGATTCTTCATGATAGCCTCCTTCGCATCTGCCGGTAGGCTTCCTTTACCTATCATTCTGTCCGTATTCTTCTCGATAGTAGAAAGTGCCTTATCTAAGGCTGACTGAGACACATCTATCAGTGAAACACAATAGCCAAACATCGCAAAAACATGCGCAATTCCATTACCCATTGTACCGGCGCCAATAACTGCAACTTTTTTCATAATAGCATTTTTAGTAAGGGCAAAGGTAAGAGAATTTGAATTGCCTAAAAACGAAAAGCGCCCCCTTTTGGAGACGCCTTTCGTAAACCAACCCTAATTAAATTTTATATAGTGTGTTTACTATTATCTATTTTAATGCAACAAATTTATGACTTTAATAAATACCATCCAAATATTATTTGAGAAATTTATTTACCCTCTGCCTTAATTATTGTTAAAACAGTGTAAATCAATATCTTAAAATCCAGCAATAACGACATATTCTCAATATACAGCAAGTCGAACTTTAAGCGTTCGACCATTTGAGAGAGATTCTCAGCATACCCAAATTTCACCTGTCCCCAAGATGTAATACCCGGTCTGACACGTTGCAATAATCTATACTGTGGCGCTATATCTACGATTTGGTCAATATAAAACTGACGTTCCGGCCTTGGCCCTACCAACGACATATGGCCTAAGAGTACATTATAGAACTGAGGTAATTCATCCAAGCGAAATTTGCGAAGAAAACGTCCGATTTTAGTCATACGCGTATCAGAGCCGGAAGAAAGAGCCGGTCCATCTTTTTCAGCATCAGAATGCATAGATCTAAACTTATATATTGTAAACGGCTTGCCATAGCGACCAACACGTTGTTGTCTGTAAATAACCGTACCGGGACTGTCCAGTTTTATCAAAATGGCTAAAATGAGAAATAATGGTGCTAAGAGAATTAACATTAGTAGAGAAATACCAATATCCATCAGGCGTTTAACCGATTGCTGCCATTGAGGCATCATCACGGCATTTACTTCTATAAGAGGCGTTCCAAAAATAGAATTGAAGCGAACAGAACCTGATAAGATATCATACATATCGGGCGTAACTTTAATTTTTACATTCTTCTCATCCAACTGTGTAATAAGACGCTGCAACCTTTTCTGATCCGTTTGTTCAATAGCAATAAGCACTTCTTCTATGCGGTGTAAAAGTATAATAGAGCGAATTTTGCCGATATTCCCTAAATAAGGAAGAAGGTTAGGCATTGAAGATTGAGGTTCTTGCTCCATACTTACATAACCCAAGAATCTATTTCCCGATGAATGTTTCTCTTTACTAATAGCGTCAAAAAGGTCTTTTGCTTTAGTGCCACTTCCTATAATAAGCGTGTTAAAGCCAATTACTCTCTTCCTTATTTTATTGATAGTGCGAGATGTTAGAATGATACGAAATGTATAGGTAAAAAGAAATTGGAGTAAGAAATAGGTTAGCAAGCTTTGATAATAAGTCTTATAGGTATCAATCACATCATCTATGAACAGCAAAAAGAAAAGAATGATGGTGCCAAGTAATGTAGTAAGCAACGTCTGCCCTAACTCAACGATACGTGACTTGCGATAGATATCGCGATAATAACCTGAAATCCATGAAAGCATCAGCCAAAAGAGAGGAATAATAATTGCACCTAACCAGAAATTGTAATCGGGCACAAAAGGCAACTCTACACCAACCACTCTGGGTTCAATTACCTTTTTTCTAAAAAGGTAAAATAATACCCACGCCATTTCGGCGGCAAGCAGGTCAAAGCAAATATACCTGATTACCTGAGCCGTCTTATTCTTCATCAATAGATTAATTTCAGATTATCAATAAATACTTCTTGAATCGGCACCAGCGTATCTTGCGGTACAATAAAGAAGATTTGTAAATCTGTGCCAGGCAATGCGTCCACAGCCGGTGTGATATTCATATAAAATTTATTCCAATCAGGGCGTGCTCTCACACCTAAGATTGTTTCACCTGTTTGCGATGTGCGAAGGCCAACAAGAAAGTCACAATTATTTCTATAATTAAACTCAATCATGTACGCCGACATATTTTTAGGTGTATAAACCACTTTTGTTGTGCAAATAAGAGCCGGCTCATTTTGACCAAGATAAAAATACCCGCAACCATTACCTTCAAAGGCTTTCGCCTGATCCATCAAGTAATCAAAATGTCCACCGCCCTGATCTTTATAAATAGTTTGAGCAAAATTCACATTAAAATCTTCTAAATAAGGAATTTTTAATCCTTTTTTATAGCGCACATGAGGCAATACTGTTAAAGTATCGCCCGGTGTAAATGTTACAATCATTTCATCGCGTTGGTAAAACGGGTAGCGTAATGCCAAATCGGATAACCCATTCTCTTGTACACCGGCATAAATCTTAAGATTTGCAGTCCCATCCTTAATAATCGGCACGCGAAACGGGAGTTGATATACTCCTTGCAGATTTTCGTCCACATAAACCCAAGCAAATTTAATTTTACTTGAGACAGAACCTGTCGAATCGTAACTGGTAGAATCTACTGCAATAGAATCTATGCGCAAAAACGATGGGATTTCTGCCTTATCGGCACAGCTATGCATCATAGGAATACTGACACACAATAACAATAACAATATGACAGGTGTATAGAACTTATTACGAAAGCATGAATCTGTTTTACACATACAATTTAGCATTATGATTAAGTTGTTCTAGAATCTTAAAAGCGACTTCCATGGAAACAATACCATCTTCCAAAGAAACGGACGGTTTTACATTATCTTTTATGGCGCGAGCAAATTCCTCCAACTCATTTCGTATGGCATTGGTCTCAGGTACATATGGTCGCTCTATATGAATCTGTTTTTGCTTACCATTGGGGTCGCCGATAATCACAGCCATTGGGTCTTTGGTTGGACTTGGCTCAGCAATATTATACACCTCCACTTTCTTATTAAGAAAATCTATGGAGACGTATGAATCTCGTTGAAAAATCCGTGTTTTTCTCACTTTATGGAGCGCCACTCTGCTGGCTGTTATATTAGCCACACAGCCGTTCTCAAACTCCAATCTGGCATTAGCAAAATCTGGCCAATCGCTCACAACAGCCACACCGCCGGCTTGGATACGTTTGACTGGCGATTTCACAATCTGAAGGATAATATCAATATCGTGAATCATCATATCAAGTACCACCGGCACATCCGTACCGCGTATATGAAATTCCGATATGCGATGTGACTCGATAAATAACGGCTTATGAATATACGGCAATGCTGTAGAATAAGCCGGATTGAACCGTTCAACATAGCCAACTTGAATGCAGACCTTATGAACAGAAGCTAAATGCTTGAGCATCTGCACATGTTCTTTCGTCGTTACAAGTGGTTTCTCAATAAAAACATGTTTTTCATTCTTTATAGCCAATGAGGCTAAGTCAAAATGTGAGGGTGTAGGCGTTACAACATCCACAGCATCCACTTCCGATAGCAAAGAAGCATAATCGTCAAAGGCTCGGATCTGAAAATCTTTGGAAACCTGCCGGGAACAATTAGAGTCGGTATCGTAAAATCCGACAATATCAATGCTCGGAATCTCTTTTAATAATCGAAGATGGATTTTACCCAAATGGCCGGCGCCTACCAATCCTATTTTTATCATTGAATAACCAAAAATATTTTCAGACAAATATTCGTTAAAAAAATGCAATTCCCTAAAAAAAAGAGAATTGATTTTAAGTTTAACTTTGCATTTAGCATATTTTATCATGATAGATTCTTTCAAACATCAGGGAATGCGCAAGCAACTAGTAGCTCTATTAATAGAAAAAGGTATTCGCGACACCTCTATTCTACAGGCTATTGGTAAAGTTCCCCGTCATTTTTTCATTGATAGCCAATTAGACAAATTTGCTTATCAAGACATGGCTTTTAAAATTGATGCCGGGCAAACCATTTCGCAGCCTTATACCGTAGCCAGGCAAACAGAACTCCTTCAGGTAGAAAAAGGCATGAAAGTATTGGAAATAGGAACAGGTTCGGGCTATCAAACCTGTATCCTAGTTGAGTTAGGCGCCAGAGTATATACGATAGAAAGACAACGACAACTGTATGATAAAGCCAAGATACAACTTAGTCGAATGAATTATCATCCTAAATTTTATTTTGGCGACGGTTATGCCGGATTGCCTGCCTTTGCTCCTTTTGATCGCATATTGGTAACTTGTGGCGCACCCAAGATACCTCAAGCACTGTTAGATCAATTAAAACCGGGCGGCATTATGGTTATTCCTGTAGGTGAAGGTGAGATACAAATCATGAAAGTGATAAGAAAAGATTTGCAGGGTAATATTCAGATTAATGATGAGGGTACTTATCGCTTTGTACCTATGCTAAAAAACAAATCGGGAACATAAAGTTCCCGATTGGATGTAAGGTTAGTTTAAAAGTTGTCAATGTTTTGATTCGCCAAAAACAAACAAGACTACATTTCAAATATAATATGAGGTATCACTTTAAAAGTGCTTTTTTTAGTATAGGACGGGTTTTAATTAGTAAATAGACACATAAATTATGTGTCTATAAAAAAATTGAGTATATCTGTTATGAGCCATATTAATACTACGTCAACAGTTCTATTTTGATGATTGATATTCACATCCATCATTTAGCGTTAGATCAGACGCAGAAAACTTTCAGCATATATAACCGAATGCTGCATGAAAACATGCAATTAGAAGAGTGCATTCTATTCTCTGCCGGGTTTCATCCATGGTATATTAATGAAGATATGGATGAGGAAGAGATGTTCCGGCAATTAATGAATAGCGCTAAGAAACCCAACTGTATAATGATTGGCGAATCAGGTATTGATAAAATAAAGGGTCCTTCAATAACCAAACAGGCATGGATATTCCTACAACATATACAAGTAGCCGAACAACTAGAAAAGCCTTTAATCATTCATGCCGTTAAATCACTTGAAGAGATCTTGGCCTATAAACAACAATTCCCACAAGTGTCGGCGTGGATTATTCCCGGATTTAACAGTAAAAAAGAAATAGTCTTACAATGGATTCGGCATGGCTCTTATCTATCATTTGGGAAAGAGATTTGTTTATCCTCTCACCCTGCCGTGCAAGCACTCAAATCCATACCGACAATCCATCTTTTGCTAGAAACAGATGAGAGTATAATACCTATAATAACAATTTATCAATGTGCAGCCAACCTCTTATCTGTTTCCGAAGAAGCGCTTGAAGAAATAATTAGTAGTAACGTAAGAAAAATAATACCTGTTTATGAACAATACATGGATGCAGCGAACAGCCATTTTGATAGGTGATAATGGGATAGAGAAATTGAAACAATCACACGTATTAATAGTAGGCATGGGAGGCGTAGGCTCCTACGCCGCAGAATTCGTTGCGCGCGCCGGTGTGGGAAAGATGACAATCATTGATGGTGATGTCGTAGATCCGACTAATCGAAACCGGCAACTCATTGCCTTGTCCAATACGCATGGTATGCAAAAGGTAAAGCTGATGGAGGAACGGCTGCGGTTAATCAATCCGGAAATAAACATTCAGATGTATAATGAATTTATGACGCCGGAAATGGCTGAAACAATTATTCAATCTGATCGCTATGATTATGCCATAGATGCCATTGATAGTATTACTCCAAAGATTTCATTTTTGCTGGCAGCCTTGCAATCAAAACTACCTATTATCAGCTCTATGGGTGCAGGCGGCAAGATTGACCCGATGAAATTGAAGATTGCTGATATTTCCAAAACACATACATGTCCATTCGCGCAGTATGTTCGAAAGCGCTTAAAAGAAAAAGGTATTCGAGAAGGCTTAAAAGTGGTATTCTCTGATGAAGTCGTAATCAAAGAGTCATTGATGTTGACAGACGGTAAAAATTATAAGAAATCAGCATACGGCACCATTTCATATTTACCTGCGACCTTTGGTGGGGTATGCGCTTCTGTTGTTATCCGTCATCTTTATAAGAAGGCAAACTAATCTAGCTGAAATAATATGTAGCTTTGCATAAAGGATATACGATCTATGGCTATTTCACTGGCTAATCTTAAGAAAGTTCGACAATTAGCAGAAAGCAAACATCGTAAAGAAGAAAAACGTTTTACGGCAGAAGGGCATAAAACTATTTCTGATTTACAACGCTTCGGATATACAATAGTGCATTTATATGCTGTAGGTGAGGCATTTGAGGCAGCCAAATTCATTAATCCGATAGCCGAATCTGTAAGTAAAAAAGAAATGGATCGCATGTCAGGTTTAAGTACGCCGCCTGGCATTTTGGGTGTATTTGTACTGCCAGATATTTCGATTGATAATCAAGTAAAAACAGGTGTTTGGAGTTTAGTTCTTGACGGCATAAAAGACCCCGGCAACATGGGTACAATACTTCGAACCGCTCATTGGTTTGGCATTACAGATATATATCTATGCAATGCATGCGTGGATATTTTTAATCCTAAAGTAGTACAAAGTAGTATGGGGTCATTGGCGACTATTAAATTCAGACTGATTGACTCCATAGAGCATTTTATTCAATATGCAACGAATAAGAAACATCCTTTATATGCAACAGATATGAAGGGAAAAGCCTTAACTAATTATCAAAAGTTTGAACCTTGTTCTATTATTATGGGTAGCGAATCGCATGGGATTAGCCAAGCATGGGAAAAAGTCGGTGTAGAAAAATTATCTATTCCTGGCTTCTATCATCCTTTACCCGAATCATTAAATGTAGCAGTAGCAACAGGCATTATTCTATATCATGCTAAAATCTCAGAAGCTTTATAGTTTTTAGCGATTGCTATGAAATTCTTTATTTCTGTTTGAACCCACGCGTCATCCTTACCCAATTCATCTGCCATTATTTTAGCGGCTATTGGTGCTGCGTCCATAGCAGCCACCGCATCCAGCAATACACAACGTGTGCGTCTAGATAATAAATCTTCGAGGGTCTGTGGCATTTCATTTCTTATACACCAAACCAACTCAGCCAAGATATATGAGAAAGCCGGATGCAATGGAGCTTTCCATTCCGGATACGTAACAGACAAATCTCTAATCTCATCAGCATCGGAGCCATAAATATGCAATGGGTCATTATCGTTAAAATGCATACAGTTGCCATGTATAGACATTCGGCCTGTTAAAGAAGGATTGTCAGGTAAATTACCTATCTCACGTGCCAGATTAATTGCATCCTCAGCCATTTTTCTGTATGTAGTCCATTTCCCACCTAAAACAGTAACAAGCCCGTTTGCGGAATATTGAATATGATGTTGACGCGACATATCTTTTGTCGCTTGATAATCTTTTGATACAGCTAAGGGTCGCAATCCGGCAAATACCGATTTGATATCAGAGGCAATAGGGGTGTGCTTAAGATATGGCGTTATATGTTCCAGTATAAATTGTATATCTTCTGCATCAGCCTTCGGCTCATCCGTAATATCAGTTGTTGGCGTATCGGTGGTCCCAATAACAATACGATCATACCAAGGTATAGCAAATAAAACCCGCCCATCTTTCGTTTTAGGTATCATTAGTGCACATTTAGATGGTAAAAATGAAGCATCCAATACAATATGCACGCCCTTACTTGCTTGTATATTGTGACGAATCTCAGGAGTATCCATCTTCTGAATCGCTTCAGAGAATACACCGGTAGCATTCACCACCACCTTGGCTCTCAAGCTATACGTTCTGTCTGAAAACATATCCCTCACTATTACACCCTGCACCATATCTGCATCTGATTTCATCAGTTGCTCGACTTTCATATAATTAATAGCGATTCCCTGATTATCACCAATGGTTTGCAAAAGATTTATGGCTAAGCGAGCATCATCAAACTGACCGTCATGATAAAGCACACCGCCTTTTAAGCCTTCTGTCTGAATGCCTGGTAGCTTTGTCAGTACCTCTTCAGATGAGAGAATATGTGAAGGACCTAAACTAAAGGTGCCCGAAAGCCAATCGTATATTTTCAAACCGGATGTATAGAGATACTTTTCAAACGTACTGTAAACAGGAATTATAAATTCCGTATTACGTGCTAAATGACGAGCTGATTGGAAGAGTATGCCTCTCTCGTGAAGTGCTTCACGCACCAATTTCATCTCTCCTTTTGCCATATAACGCACACCGCCATGAAGCAATTTAGTACTTTTACTTGAAGTGGACTTGGCAAAGTCAGAAGCTTCCAATAAAAGGGTATCGTATCCTCTGCTTAACGCATCAACAGCACAACCTAAGCCTGTAGCGCCACCGCCTATCACAATTACATCCCAAGGTTTTCCGGAATGGTTTTGCATTAATTCCAGCATGGATACACGATTCATAGCTTGTAATTTCTTTGCTAATGTCTGATAAAATTATGATGCACCCAAGAGAAAACAAGTATTGATTACTTATATTTTCTCACGCGAATGATGAGGTACATTAATATTAAAAATAGTCCGGCTGCAATGACAAAGCCCATCAGGCTAAAATAATTTAACCCATACGAGGTCATCAAAACAGGAGGAAAAGTTATTGACGCCATGATAGACGAACCAATAATTATAGCGACAATGATAAACGTGAGGGATAGTCTGTTTGTTATCTGATCTAATTTTTTCAGCAAATAGCCATAACCTTGATGTTCAATCTCAAAATGTAATTTCCCTTTACGTGTTGCTTGTAGAATAGCACGTATTTCTATTGGTACAGAGCTGAGGAATGCAGCTAAATTAAAATAGCGGTTTTCCAGCTCTCTGAGTAGATTATCGGGTTTCAATTGGTCACTCACCATTCGGGCGCCCCAAGGCTTAATGAATTCGAAGGTTTTGAAAGTGGGATGCATAATTTTCCCAATACCTTCCAAGATAGCCAATGCCCGAAATATCATAAAAATATCTGCCGGCACATGCATTTGGTAAACCAACATGATTTGTTGCAGACGCTTGGTTATATCTGCAATACTTCCTTCACTGACATCTAGATTGCTGAAATCTTCTATCAATTCATCCATATCATATTCCAACGCTCTAAAATCTTCCACCTGATCTTCTATTGCCAGCTTTCGTAAATATTCAGCTGCCTGGCGTGCATCACCTTTTGCAATAGAAATAAAGACATTGGCAAAGGCGTATTTATCTTTACGCATAAGATGGCCTGTCATACCGAAATCCAACAAAATAATCGTGCCATCTTGCCTTACAAGTACATTCCCCGGATGAGGATCGGCATGAAAAATACCTTTCTCGAATATCATTTCGAGATAAATGCTCATACCCGCCTCTACAATTTTATGTGGATTCAAACCCCATTCCTTCAACTGGGGAACATTGGTAATCTTACATCCATCCACATATTCAATCACCAACATGCGACGTGTGGAAAATTCCTTATAGGCTCTTGGAATGTATAATGTCGTATTATGAGAATATAATTTTCTAAACTTATTTAGGTTTCTGGCTTCGTTATTATAATCCATTTCTCGCGCCATGGTGCGCTCAAATAATTTAACGATATCTGAAGCATTCAGCACTCCCTGCTTTCTCAAATAACGATCCGTGCGACGTACCAGTTCATGCACAATACCCATGTCGCGTTCAATCGTTTCAGCCACATCCGGTCGTTGCACTTTTACGACAACCTGCTGCCCTGTTTTTAAACGCGCCTTATGTACCTGACCAATAGAGGCTGAAGCAATCGGTGTATTGGTAAATTCATCAAACAATTCGCCAATCTCATATCCCGATTCTTCACGAATAATTCGTTTCACTTCGTCAAAAGCAAATGGCGGCACCCTGTCCTGAAGTTTTTCAAACTCCACAATCAACGGTTCGGGCAACATATCCGGTCTATTACTCAACACCTGCGCCAACTTCACAAATGTAGGGCCAAGCTCTTCCACTACCATCCGAATACGCTCCCAGCGCGTATAAGAAAAGACCGGTTTCTCTTGACGCTTCCATGAGATACGACGCTTCTCGGTCACAAATGAACGTAACGTCGTGTTGGTCACCATATCCTCAAAGCCATACTTAATGAGAATGGCAATGATTTCGCGAATGCGACCTATACTCTTAAATGTTTGTTTAAACATGGTTCCTCGCGTGGCTGAATACGCTTGTGCAAAAGTATCAAAATAGCATCAGCTTTCTATGAGCATTTGGTTAATATGTAAGAAAGCCCCAAAAAAAATGGCCGAAGCAGTTTCGGCCATTTTTTTTTAATCCTCAAATAATTACTTAACGGCAGCAGCCTTAGGTGCAGGTTTGATCTTACCTAACTTGGCTTCTAAGTCAGCTACTTGTTTTTTCAAATCTTCCAACTGCTCCTCTTCTGTCTTTTTCTTAAATTTGGAAGAAAACTCTTTTACCTTATTCTCTAGATCTGTAGCCTTTGTTTCGCCCTTAGATAAGATCTCATCTACCATTTTCTTTCCCTCTTCAGCAGAAATCTTTCCTTTCTTAACTAAATCGTTGACACTGGCTTCGAATTTCTCAGACAGACTTGCAGCTAATTCTACGCCTGCATACAAAAAGTTTTTAAATGCTTGTTCCATGGTTTTGTTATTTTTTTTAGTTATTCATTTTGTTCATCCTCTCATTCTCAAATCCTATGCAAAAATGAACTTATCATATCAATTCAATAGATAGAGAATCGTATTCCCTTAATAATCAAACTAATAAAATTTCACTCATAAGTAAAATAAAACCTGTCAAAATATGCAAAATACTGACATTGATGTCATTTTGTCGTAAGGTTGTCAGAGATTTCATTTAAAAGTCAAAAAGAGCGTATGGGGGGTAGCTGATAGCCGAATCTATTAAAAGGCATGCATTCTAGCCATTACACCTAATGGTAAACGCAGATTTGTACTCGCATTCAAAAACAATTCTCCAATCTCAAAATGCTGCGGACGTAAAGCGTATTGGGATAAAAGCGGGTCTATCATATTTTCTACAATCAGGCTTGAGAAGCCTAACGAATACGTGTTCAGAATCAAAAAGAATTGTTCTTTATTCAGCAGCGCTAAAACATCTTTAATCAATTCATTGATATTTTTTTCTAATTTCCAGCTTTCGCCACTTGGCCCATGGCCAAAGGCCGGTGGATCTAAAATAACACCATGGTAATTTTTACCTCGTTTAATCTCACGCTTAACAAATTTCATGGCATCTTCTACCACCCATCTTATATCCTTAAGGCGACTACTCTCCATGTTTCTGTTCGCCCAACTCACGACTTGTTTAATGGCATCAACATGCACTACATCAGCGCCTGCAGCCTTAGCTGCTAATGACGCACCTCCCGTATAGGCAAACAAGTTAAGAAAGCGTGGTGTCTCATTCTTAATCTTTCTTACCGAATCATAAATATAATCCCAATTAGCCGCTTGCTCCGGAAAGACACCAACATGCTTAAAACCGGTGAGGGCTAAATTAAATCGCAGTGACATTGTCTTGTAATCATAGGCTAACTGCCAATTATCCGGCATTTGTTTCAATTTATCCCATCGGCCACTATTGCTGGATGTACCGACAAATTTCACATGAGCCGTTTGAACCCACTCGCGCTCTGATAACTGTTTATCCCAAACAGCCTGGGGCTCCGGGCGGATTGTAAGATAAGGACCAAAACGTTCTAATTTCTCAAAACCACCACAATCAATTAATTCATAATCTGTCCAATGTGTTGGTGAAAAAAGCTGTATGGATGTCATGATTAAAAAGAAATGCCGATACCTCCGGTTAGAATAAAATTGCCGATAAACTGAAAATAGCTGTTCATACTGGTTTCTGTATCGTTCCCAACATATCTTTCGGTTATAACATTTTCATATCTTGGGAAAGCGCCGGTAAAATCAAAAGCCATAGAGGTAAACATAAATTTCAAGAATTTATATCTTGCACCGAAGCCGGCATTAAAAGCGACGCCTCCACCGTATGATTCATAGAGTTTATAATAGATCTGGCCGTTTTGGCTGTATTCTATAGATGGCGAATTGGCCCACATATAGCCGGCGGTAAGCCGGCCGGTCAGCGCCCAATAATCACCTTTAATAATTCCGCTTAGAAAGAGACCGCCTTGTACTATACCATAGCGATAATACGTTGTTGTCGGTTTGAGATTTAAACCATATTGCTGCAAAACAAAATTAGATGTAGCGCCGGTTTTAGGTTGAAATAGCGCTGCATCAACCTGAACAAGCAGGCCAAAATGCTTAGACGGTTTTAAAGCTGTATAGAAACGAATGACGCCACCAATACCGGCGAAACCGGATTTGGGTGAAGAAAGATCATCTGAAGCGGCAGTGCTAATAGGTACTGCTACGCCAACCGAAGCATCAGCCACCCAAACATCCTGAGCAAATAACCCCAATCCAACGAAGAGAAAAGAGAATATGCCAATAATCTGCTTCATTCATTTATTTCAAGGTGTAAAGATACATATTGATCGTATAAATTATTTATGCTTGTCAATAATCATTATTGTCAAACGGCTTGAGGCAACTAACTTTTCGTTTTCATCCACTATTCTCACATCCCAAATATGGGTTGTTTTGCCAATATGAATAGGTAATGCCGTTGCGAAAACTAAGCCTTCTGTCACCGAACGAATGTGATTTATATTCAACTCAAGACCTAAAGAAATCTTTACAGATGGATCTATAATCATATAAGACGCCACACTGGCAACTGTTTCAGCTAAACTGGCAGATGCTCCGCCATGAAGTATGCCAGCCGCCTGACGGGTTCTGTGATCAACAGGCATCGAAGCTGTAAGCGTTTTTTCATCCATTTTAATAAATCGAATACCCAAATGTGCAATCATATTTCCGCCTCGTATGGCATTTATTTCTTCGATTGTATAAGGTTTAAACCACATAATATCTTTTTAATTGGAGCAAACCTACATAAAATTTTACTGACAATAGGTTGTTATGTTATCTTGGTCCAGTGATGGCAGATACCGGGCAGCGTATCAAGACTATATGACAAAAGTCACAGACAAGCGGTATCTTAATATCGTAAATTTGCAGAAAAAAACATGCAATCATTTCAAGATCTTATTTCAGGCTCTCGTCCTGTACTTGTTGATTTTTCGGCAGAATGGTGTGGTCCATGCAAGATGATGGCACCTATACTAAAGGAATTGGCCGACAAAGTAGGCGACAGCGTCTCTATTATTAAGATAGATGTTGATCGCAATCCTCAAGCTGCGGCATATTATGGTATTCAAGGTGTCCCTACACTAATTCTTCTTAAAGAAGGGAATATTCTTTGGCGTCAAAGTGGTGTGATGCCTGTGCATCAACTTGAACAAATAATCAAACAATACTGCTGATTTATTTATGAAACAATATGTTGTTGATCTGTATTGGGAAGAGGGTTGAAAGTTGGAGACTCATATCATGTGACAACCACCTTAGTTAGACGGAGCACCTCAATATGACACTAAAGAAGTGCCCGGATTAAAACCGAAGCCTTTAATGCTAGCTGTATTAGGAGGATAAGCCACTATAGCTGTTGCATCGTTGTTACAAAAAATGCAGGCAGATTTTTTTGACTTACACGTAAGTAAAAGATGGCCTGAATGATGGGAAGCCGCAAACTTATCATCATGCCAAATTATATACTATGTGCGTTTACGGGATAGCGAGTATGATAAGATGGGAAAAGCTGTCAAATTATCTCAGGAAAAATAGTGTGCGTAGCTCGTCATCATTCCGGCAAAGTATATTTTCGTATAAAATATTTGTAACAGGTCTACGAGCCTAATATAATTTCAGTAGCCCCCCTGCCATATTTTCTATATGATGCATCATGAATGCTACGAATAGCATAACGTGTAGCTGCTAGATATACTTCTTCTTTAAGTTTTCCCGTACCAACACCATGAATAATGACTACTTTCTTAATGTGATTATGAATGGCTTTCTCCATAAAAGCATGAAAAGCATTAAGCTGTATCTGAACAATCTCACCTTTGGTCAGAGAACGAGAATCATTCATCAATTCATGTATATGCAAGTCAATCTCCCATGACGTATCAGTTGTTGACTTCTTAGAATATTTAGGGCGATCAGAATCTTCACCTACACCAGCATCTACTTTAAAATTACGATCTCTAATCTTAGGAATTTTTCTTTTCTCACTATCCCAATCAAAGGGTTGTTCCTCATTCGACTTTAGTATTGAAGGCAGTGGAATAGTGTTCTTTTTTATGTCATTCTTATCGACAAGTGATGCTGAGACTGATTGCACCAGCACGAGTTGAGATAATGGATGTGGTAATTCCCAGCCTTCATCTGTTAGTATATAACCGATGTCTCCTTCGATACGATTTAAAATACCGCCACCTTTTTGATGAAGGAACAAGACACGCATACCAGGCTTCATGATGCTTAGCTACTATGGATAAGTATTACAAATATACAATCTCATTCTTAAAATAGGCTGATAAGAGAAATACATGTCATATTAAACCTGAAATTGCAGCCGCTTTCCTTATCACTAACGTATCTGTAACCAAAATGATCCGCCATGTTGTTCCACTGTTTCTAGATTAGGATGCTGCCAGACAGAAGATATAACTTGATTTATCTCCGGATTCATAAATGTATAATAGCAAGGGAAAATGACGTCAAACAAATTTTGAGATGATAGCAACATGGACGCTAATAAATATTGCTCATTATAAAAGCGGTCACACATCGTTTGAGGGTAATCATAAGGCAAATACACATCATGAACATGCACAATAACCCCTTTTTTTAAGAATGGTAATATCTCTAAGAAGAACACAGTAGCATCTGAATTGGCGAATGAGCGATGAGAATTATCTATAAAAAGAATATCATTCGCCTTAAGCTGCCGGACAATCTGTTCTTGCACATCAACCTTTTCAAGTGGTTGGCGAATAATTACATCAGCGATCCCTTCAATACTACGGCGGGGGAATGGGTCAACAGATAACAAGCGCGTTGCCAAAGACTGATCTTTAATAGCCTTTCTGGCCATGCGTGTAGAATTCCCAGATCCCACTTCTATATATGTACAGGGCTTATATTTTGATAGCATCCCATATAAAGCCATCATATCAAGACCGGGGAAAAAGCCATTATTCCATGTCGGTAATATGTCCGAATTGTTCTTTGAGTCAGCCGGTAGTATTTCCCATAATCTTTCTTTAAACGGAAGAATAGCTGATGACAGAAACGCTTTATATACATTATCATTTTTGGCTATCAATTCTCGCATACGCTCATAAGCCACATTCCCAGGAGCTAACCGAGGTCTCGTCTGAACAGGGTAGTCCAAGAAAACCGTTTGATACTTTCCTGAAAAAAAACGATAATATTTTTGAGCTATACCTTTCATTTATCATTTATTTGAGAGCAATATACATAAAAGGCTGGAATTTTATCTACTGAATTTCTGTTATCTGGCTATAACAAAACGCAGAGGGTGGGTATCTGCCCATAAAAAATATATCCCGGGTGCAAGTGCTGAGACATCTATATCCAACTTATTTGTATTTATCGTTTTTGAAATGACTATCCGGCCATGTATATCAGCAATCTGCACATGCTGTATTATGTTGTTTGCTGTAAGAGAAACAGAAGATTGAGCCGGATTGGGATATAGCATAATATACTTTGAATCCGAAGAAGCTGTGGGAATAGCAGCATTGGTTATCAATACAAATCCATTACTAGAAACCGTGTCGCCCCATAAACCTGCTACATTCTTGGCAATAACCGAATGATAATACAGCTGGTTAAATTGTAACGATGGGAAAGCATCGTAAGCACAGGTATCAAAAAGCGCGTTATCGGTAAACGGAATAGCGTTATCTGAAGCCGGCGTATCACCAACACCATATTTGTACTGAGCGATACCCGAATGCGGATCTACCCATCCTTGCCATGATGCCGTAATAAGGCTTGGGTTAAGGATAGTATCTTCGTCCATATAAACACCATCCCAAACAATTCCACTAAAAACAGGCGGTGTCCAATCAACCGAAAAAAGCGTATCCTTTAATGCAAATAAGTGAGCCTGATCTTTCACTAAAGAAGATATACGACCTGCCGGCATCAATGGTGATAAATTCTGTTCGAATAGCATCTCGCCTGTTCCTACTGATACATTCTCTGTTGTTGTACGACTTCTGAACACACGAAAATCATCAACCTTATAAATTGCATTCCCTGATCTGAAAGAAACGTATTGTCCATTGGTATACGGATTGGCGTCTATCCATTGACCTACAAACTGATCATTCGCAAAGATGCGTATAAGGCCTGAAACGCTATTATACATGACACGATACGTATATTGCTGACCGATTTGTGTTGTAAAAGGAACCGTATGAACTAAAGTAAATACATCATTAGTTACTTTATAAAACTGCAAGTTTTGATTATCTATACGAAACCAAACAAAGTATGAGTTTCCGCGATTAGGGAGTGCTCCATTGTCAGAAGCAAAATGAAATCCTGATCTGCGATTATTGCCACTGCCCTCTGTAACGCCTTTCCATTCATAAACATATTCATCGCTAAGAGATTGGTCAAGGGATGTGTAAATATTAGTATTATTAGCGCCTTCATCCGTTTGAACCAGCTGATACAAGGCAATAGACCATGTACCATCTGCTATCGTCCAATCAGGATGTATCTGCAAATCAAAATTATCTGTAAAAAAGCCATGTGTCTTGGATGAGCGCCATTCGTCACCATTAAAGGAAGCCACATTCCAGTAGGCGCCTTCTATATTCAAGTTGTCAGAATCAGTAAAGCCGGTAGAAAAGTCGGATGTAATCCATCCGGGCGGTGGAGATATTTGCGTAACCGGCGGTTGATTATCCATGACACAATTATAGGTTGCCATCCAACCGACAGTACGCGTAGCGCCATCCGATTTGAAGCGAAGTGTCAGATATGGAGATGTTGATTGAATGGTACCGGGTGAATTATTCCCATGATACACACCAACAAGCGGAGAAGTTATGTTGGGGCCGTCATAAATCCATAATGAATCGTAATTTGCTTCTGTTGCAAATGATTGAAAAGAGAGAGAAACCAGAACAGCCTGAGAA
>JAIXKU010000252.1 GCA_026936045.1 Flavobacteriales bacterium | reverse complement strand
CTCTTACATCTGACCGTTTTTTTATTTGGGTTTACCGGCATATTAGGAAGATTAATCAGTTTACCCGGTGACATGCTGGTTTGGTATAGAACATGCTTAGCGATTCTTACCATATTAGCCATCATCCTTTTTCGTAAGATATCTTTAAAGATGCCTATAAAAACCATGCTGAAATTAATTGGTATTGGGATTATCGTTGGGGCTCATTGGGTAACCTTTTTTTATGCCATCAAGATATCAAATGTGAGTATAGCGCTATCTTGCCTCTCTATAACCACCTTATTTGTTTCCTTAATAGAACCTTTTTTCTTCCATACAAAGATTTCTCGTATTGATGTCATCGGAGGAATCTGTATTTTAATTGGCATGCTACTCATAACACATGTTCAGCTTAATTATTGGCAGGGTATTATAACCGGATTGATCTCAGCTATGCTCGCCGGTATATTTACCATTTTAAACAGAAGAGTCGCTAATCAACATAATGGCTTTGTTATTTCCGGTTATGAAATGGTTGGAGCAAATATGGCCGTTGGCCTTTTTATCTTACTGGCTAATCCAGAACATTTTTTTCTGTCGGTATCAACACCCGATTGGTTATATCTGATTATTCTAAGCACGCTTTGTACCGCCTTTGCCTATTGGGCTATCGTATTCGTATTAAAACACTTATCGGCATACTCCGTTGTCATGTCTATCAATCTGGAACCAATTTATGGTACGGTTATGGCTGCTTTTATTTTTAATGAGTACAATGAGCTTCATCCAGGTTTTTACATCGGAAGTATCCTTATTCTTATATCAGTTTTTGTATATTCACGTTATAAAATAAAATCTCAGACAGCACATAATTAAGATGATCAATACCCTACAATTAGTTTGGGCATAATTTTAGAACAGATAATTTAAACAGAGATATGAAAAAAATCAGATGGATAGCGGCCTTATTAGTAACCATTTCATGGCAAGTACAAGCACAACAAAATGAAGTGTTTAAACCTCTTGAGAAAGTAGGTGGCTTAATGTATTTTCTTGAAAGTTTTTATGTGGACACGTTCAACGAGGATAAGCTGGTGGAACATGCCATTGAAGCCATGTTAAAAGATCTTGACCCCCATTCTTATTATCTCTCGGCCAAAGAACTAAAGGAATCGGAAGAGCCCTTGATGGGAAATTTTGAAGGCATTGGCATTCAGTTTAATCTTTTTCATGATACCATAATGGTTGTTAGCCCAATCAGCGGAGGACCTTCTGAAAGGGTTGATATCCGAAGTGGAGATAAGATTATATATATCAATGATACGTTAGTGGCGGGAAAGAAAATTACGAATAATGATGTTTTTAGATGGTTAAGAGGTAAAAAGGGCACCAAAGTGGAGTTGAAAATTCTACGAAAAAATGAAAAAAACTTACTAACCTTTGTTGTTATACGTGACAAAATACCTGTATTTAGCGTAGATGCCGCATATATGGCTGCGCCTGAAATCGGATATATCAAGATCAATCGTTTCTCCAATACCACAATGGATGAATACCATAAAGCCATGCGAGAGCTTTGGGCACAAGGCGCCAAACATCTGATTTTGGATTTAAGTGATAATTCCGGCGGATATCTTCATGCAGCTGTTGAATTGGCTGATGAATTTTTAAAAAGTGGCGAACTGATTGTTTATACTGAAGGTTTAAAAAGCCCCCGCAGAGATTATTATGCTACGGCTAAGGGCGGATTTCATGAAGGGAAATTGGTCATACTGATTAATGAAGGATCAGCATCTGCATCGGAGATTGTTTCTGGCGCTATTCAGGATTTAGATCGTGGAATAATTATCGGCAGAAGAAGTTTTGGAAAAGGATTGGTGCAAAACACTTTCCCGTTTCCTGATGGTTCGGCTGTACGCCTCACCACAGCACGCTACTTCACACCTTCCGGGCGTTTTATTCAAGCGCCATACGATAAAGGAGTAGAGAAATATTACGAAAATTTGTATAGCCGCTTTAAAAATGGCGAGTTGACAGGTGATAAGAATATCCCGTTCCCTGATTCTTTAAAGCATTATACACGAAACAAACGTACCGTTTATGGCGGTGGCGGTATTATGCCCGATTTGTTTATCCCTATGGATACATCTTATTTCTCAGATTTTCTCATGAGCCTTTCTGGTAAAAACATTATTAATGATTTTTGTATAGAATATGTGAATGAGAATCGGGAAAAACTAAAAGAAACATACCAAAGTTTTGACCTGTTTGAGAAGAATTTCAATATGGACAATGGCATTTTCGAGGCGTTTCTTTCTTATGCCAAGAAACAAGATATAACAGGAACTGAAGATGAAATCAGCCGTTCTGCCACATGGTTAAAAAACAGAATAAAAGCCGGCATAGCCCAAAACCAATGGGGCCGTACTGAATTTTTCAGAATCTGGAACCAATTAGATGATTCTTACAAGAAAGCCATTAACGTCATCCAAGAAAGTAAATTCCCTAAAATATCATTTTTTAAATAACTAGTCTTCGCCCTGCTTCTTTTCTTCGGCAAAAAGGGAATATGCACCTTTGATTACAAATGAATGGTTCTTTTGATCTTCTGTTGGTAATACGACAATTTTATCATCGTGTTCGCTGCCTAAACGTACCTCTATCTTTCTGTAAACTCCTGGTGAATCTTCTATCCAGGCGAAGTTCCTGCCATTTTCTTCTTTAACGGCTGTTGTAGGTAAAACATAGGCACTATCAGAGGTTACCAAAACGACTGCATGTGCATACATACCTGTAATAAGATCCGGGTAATGCGCATCAATATGTGCATGTACATTTACAGTACGTGTCGTTGGATCTACTTCCTTCCCTATCAGTTTAACATGTGCTTTGTATTCGAAATCTGACCCCGTCACCGTGAATACCACATTTTGTCCTTCATGTACTCGAGCAATGTCTTTTTCAAAAATCTGAAGCTCTACATGTAAATGATCGGTTCCTAAAACAGTGAGCAGCTCTTCAGTTGGCGTCACATATTTGCCCATATTTATATTTACATTACCTACAAATCCATTAACAGGAGAACGTAAATATACTTTATTGGACACCTTTCCGGCCAGTAGTGTTTCCGTATTTATTCCCAGCATTTCCATTTTTGACTCAAGGGCTTTAGTTTGACTTAGAGCACCAAGATAATCAGCCTTGGCTTTATCTAAAGTACGTTGCATCGTAGCATTCTCAACTTGTAATTTTTGTTGCCTCTCCCATTCTGATTGATAAAACAACATCTGTGCATGGCTCTCAATGTATTGTTGCTGTAGCGCGATATAATCAGGATGCTCAAGTACCGCTAGTACCTCTCCTTTTTTTACTTTATCGCCCGTCAGAACATAAATCTCAGAAACATAGCCTCCAATTGGTAGATACATTGAAACTCTGGCATCACTAGGAATTTCAATAACCCCATTACAATGAATCACCTCCGGATTAATCGTACGCTCAAGTGGCGATGTCGCTATGCCGGCCAACGATTGCTGTTGTTCTGTTAGTTTAATCATATCTTTTTCAAGACTTGAATCGTCTGAATTTGCTGTGTCTTTCTTTCCTGAGCATGAGGTAAACATGCTTAACACGAGAAAGAATAATATAACTATTTTATTCATGATAATTTTATTTTGCGGTTAAATACGAATACGCTAATACCAGTTGATTATGCAATAAACATTCATCTATATATGCATACTGAACCTGCATAGCCTGATTAAA
>JAIXKU010000335.1 GCA_026936045.1 Flavobacteriales bacterium | reverse complement strand
GTATAGGTTTTAGCACTCTGAATATTATAGGTGCGTTTAATAACCAAATTTGCATATCCACAGGCTTCATACAGCAGCGTATCAGGGCCTCCGTATGAAACTGTTGAACTTATCTGTATAGGTTCTGAATTAAACGAATTGGCAATGAGAAACACCGCAGAGTTTTCATAGGTGTCTCCACCATCAGCGACTGCAAAACGCATATGGTATGTTTGACATGGAACCGTGGGAGCCGTAGCTGTGAGAACAGAGGTTGAACCATTAAAAATAAAATTTGTATCTGATGTATGGTCTACAAAATACTGAGCATAGCCCAATGAAATACAATTACTTGGTAGCCAAAATCCACCTGCATTTCCATTATTTATTGAATTTATACTTACTGGTAATGATGTTCCGGGAATTACCGCAATATTTTCATTCCCTGCAATACCTGGGCCTGAAATGTGAAAAGCAAAAACATCATTGTTTACATTGCATACATCTTGGTTGTATTCATCAGAAGCGAACACATAATTAAACTTTATGCTGTCTCCATTGGGAATAAAATCAAATTCAAGAACTACAGCATTAACTGTATAATACGGAGCAATCAATGTATTGAGCAATGAATCCCCATAGGTATTTTTAATAAAATCTGCTGAATTGGATGCAGGTACTCCTAATCCATATGGAGGCGCTAAAAAGCCAGAAGTAAGGATAATACCACTATCAACGCCGAGATTGGTATTTTGGGCATTAAACGTGCCAATATCCCTAATTTCAGCATTACTATTGAGATTGAAGCCGGTAAACTGAACATTGCTAATCTGAACACCTGGTCCGGCAAATTGATTAAGAACAGTATTATACACCGTATTTGGATATGTATATTGGGTATATAGCTGGGCGCAGGCAGAATTACCCAAAATATAACATATTATTCCTATAATAAACGTCCAAAAGCGCATAGTAAAAAGGGGCACCCCTAAGAGTGTCCCTTAGTAGTTAATTTTTTATCAGCTTTATTGCAAACGGTTCGTCATTAATCATAACCTGGATAAAATATGTACCGGATGCTAAATCCCCAATGTACAAATTTTCTTTTATAGTCCCGACTATTGGGATACCGGTCGTAAGTTTAAGTACCTGTCCAAGTTTATTATAGAGAATATATCGAATATTAGCCGGATTTGTTAAAGTAAACTGAATTGTGATATAATCTGCTGATGTGGGATTGGGGAACGTAGTAATCTGGAATCCTCCATCAGCTTCTTCTATGCCAATACCAAGACAGGAAGCAGGGCTTGGATAACTTAACACGTGAACAGGAGTACAGAGAGCAATGCCGGAAATTAAATTTGATGTTACCCATTGACCACCATCCATTGCAGTATATGAATTCCACACTCTTTTTCTGCTTATTTCTGCAATAGGGCCAGACCCGGCATTCCACCACATAAGATTAGTAAGACTGTCATTAATATGTGACAGCAAATGAGCATGCCCCAATTCATGTGCAACAGCATGGTAAAAGTCATATACACCGAATGGAATAGAACCAATAGTATCTGTTTCCCAACTATAGTTATCGCTTATTCGTATATCGAAACTTAACAAGTAATATTCTCTGGGATTTGAACTGGGACAAAATACAATTTGTCGGTTTGTTACTTGTAATACACCGGGATTTAATGTTGCAACAGAAACAACACAAATACTATCAGAAGCTTGGCCAAGGGCCGTATCTCCACCCAATGTCCAATTTATACCTGTAGCACACGACCAATCACGCATTGCTTTTCTTACAGCATCACGGCCACCAGGAAAGTTAGAGTCCAAGTTAGGTTTGCAATGAACTGTATAGCCACCCGCATTATTCTTGTCCGTTAGTTGTGCATGAACTTTTCGATAAATAGGAAAAGATTCTATGCCTTCAAATACTGCGTATGGTATTGTCAGTGCATACGGGGATTCTGTTTTGAAATTGGTAAAATTAATTACTTGAAATTTTCCGCTACCCGGAATAGGGTCAATATTTGTAGATGGATTTCCAGGGTCTGGAACATCTCCAATTACACCTGGTATGCGGATAACAATTTCATCATCAGACCAAGAAACAGTATCATAATCTTCTGTTCCCCCTTGTTTCGAACCGGTCAAGGGAGGATATACATTTCCGGCGTCAGCATTCTTAAAACATACAGTACCCAATGTTCCCGGATTCTGACCGAAATAATTTCCGGTAATAGTAATCAAAGAACCTGTGCCGGCAGGAACATAGTCCGTAAAACTGGTTATTATTGGTACGCAGGATGCATCATTAATTTGTCCGTAATAATTTGTGAGGTCATATGAAACCGCATCAAAAATATCCGCAGTGGCTGTTGTAGTATAAAAGCTAAAAATCGGTGTAAAAGAAATATCAGTAAAATTAATGCCCATTAACTGATTACAATTTTGAATTTCCATTTTAATGTGCATCAAAACTTCAGGAAAGATAGTAACTGCTGTTCTATTCCATGAACTTTGATTGAAGTCAGAACCCATAGGAATACCAACCGCCGTAGGAGTTTGGTCTATCATGTCAGTATTAGGGTCTGTATAGGTAGCATTATTATATAATGGTCCTCTTGTTATAGTGATATTATTATTTGCAACAACATTAGTTCCAAAAGCACCACCGCCGTATGCTAATCTGATTAAACAATTATCGAAGTATGTTGTATTATCGCTGGCATAAACTAAAATATCAAATTCGAGGTATTTGGTTGTTGCATTGCCTGATAGGAAAGGGTTTGCTAATTCAAGTTCCAACGCTACAGCATTTACATCTCGATTAGGATTGATTTGTGGTTGAAATGATTGTTTGAAATCAATCCAGGTCTGATAATTGTCCAGCCGTTGCTGATATGTTATTCCTGGCTCGGTAGTTTCCTCGTTAGTGAATGTTTCTTCACATAGGTTTACGGATGAAATATCAATATTATTAAGCTGCGTAATAAAATTTATCACCTCTTGTTCAGAATAAAATACTTTTCCGAATCCCCATGCAAAAGCAAGAGGTTCCTGTTCTATCTGAACCCAATTTTTGTTGAAGATAATCCCAAAAGTGGTAGGCTCTATAGTCAGGGCATTGTCATACAACCCATTGCTATTTTGCACTTTGCTGTCCGCAGCGAAAAATATTGCTTTTGTTCCTACTGTATTTGTGTGAATGAACGGACTTTTAAATCCACCATGCGATACTGACGGGAAATAAGCATACCCTGTAATATCATTTCCGTTTGCATCCTTGGCAGGATATAGAACTACATCCGGGTTGGTAGTTATAACCTGGATAGTTCCATGTACGATTTTATCTGAGCCTCGAAGGATTTTGCATATTCGTACAGTAGCAACACTATATGCTATTGCACCTGAACCATCTGTCAAATGATAGGTTCCTTGAGGTAGTTCATTTCCCTCGGCATCGCCAGCGAACACCCGAACGCTGGTAATCTCTCCCTGAAAAATATAAGGGATTGTTGAAATATCAGGAATTTGTAGGCTTTGAGCATTCAGGGCAATACCTGAAAATAAGCAGACCAGCAGGCTGGTAAATAATTTGAGTAGTTTCATGGTTCATAGTTTTTAATTAATTGATGTTTTGATTATTAAACGTTGCTCAAAACTGATAAACCTAAATGACAAAAACAAGAGAAGGTCAGAAAAATAATATTGATTTACATTATAAAAAGCGTGTACATAGTTTACACATTTAATAT
>JAIXKU010000037.1 GCA_026936045.1 Flavobacteriales bacterium | reverse complement strand
GGATAAAAATATGACAGATATCACATTTAACGCTTTTTTAAGGAATGCGAAAAAGACTTTCAATTTTCATTTATAAAGAAACATTTTCAGTGCTATAAACAGAAATCAGTATGTTTGTGGCCTTGAAAGTATATTTATGGGATTAAAATGCGGAATTGTCGGTTTGCCCAATGTTGGGAAATCAACATTATTTAACTGTTTATCAAATGCCCGTGCACAGGCAGCTAATTTTCCTTTTTGCACCATCGAACCTAATTTAGGCACCATCGTTGTACCCGATGAACGTCTCAATAAGTTATCGGACATTGTAAAACCACAAAACATTGTACCAACAACCGTTGAGATAGTGGACATTGCAGGACTTGTTAAAGGAGCCAGTAAAGGTGAAGGATTAGGCAACCAATTTTTAGCTAATATCCGTGAATGCAATGCTATTATTCATGTACTTCGCTGTTTTGAAGATGACAACATTGTACATGTTGACGGATCAGTTAATCCCATACGAGACAAAGAGGTTATTGATACAGAACTACAGCTCAAAGATTTGGAATCATTAGATAAAGCCATTTCTCGCATTGAAAAACAAGCACGTGTGGGTGGTGATAAAGAATCAAAAAAGAAACTGGACTTATATACGGTTATCCGCTCATTGCTTGAGCAAGGAAAATCAGCACGCAGTGCACCCTTTACACCAGAAGAATGGGCCTTAACAGAGGATTTATTCCTACTGACAGCCAAACCTGTTATCTATGTTTGCAATGTAGAAGAAAAAAATGCACAAACCGGCAACGCACATTCTGAAGCATTAATCAAAGCCATATCAGATGAAAAGGCTGAAGTGTTAATAATAGCTGTAGCTATAGAAGCAGAGATCGCCCAACTCGAATCATACGAAGAGCGGAAAATATTCCTTCAGGATTTAGGACTTAACGAAGCCGGCGTAAACAAACTTATAAAATCGGCTTATCATCTTCTAAATCTGCAAACCTATTTTACGGCAGGTGTAAAAGAAGTGCGCGCCTGGACGATAGGGAGAGGCTATACTGCACCACAGGCGGCCGGCGTTATTCATACCGATTTTGAAAAAGGATTTATCCGTGCCGAAGTAATATCTTATAACGATTTTATACAATATGGCTCTGAACAAGCCGTAAAAGAGGCAGGGAAGATGCGTGTAGAAGGCAAAGAATATATTGTACAGGATGGCGATATTATGCATTTCAGATTCAATGTATAACCCAAATATGCACAAATGAAAGAGCTTACATTAACAGACATTCAGAAAGAAGTAGATGCCTGGATTAAGGCCGTTGGCGTACGGTATTTTTCAGAACTGACAAACATGACCATTCTCACTGAAGAAGTTGGAGAATTAGCTCGTATTATGGCTAGAACATACGGTGAACAATCGCTGCGCAAAGACGAAACGACACATTCTCTTGCCGATGAAATAAACGATATCTTCTTTGTATTGGTTTGTATCGCGAATCAAACAGGAGTGGATCTGACAACGGCATTTTGGGATGGGATGCAAAAACGGAATCTACGCGATAGGGACAGACATAACCAAAATCCAAAGTTATACTCATAATCTAATCAGGTATAACGTTACCACCTTCCTTCATAAGCATTTTAATCCCTTTCAACATCGCAGATCTAATTTGCTCAAGCGTTGTTTCTTCATCATGCACATAGGTGATGGCTATATGAAACGCTTCTTGTTTATCGCTTTTAATCAAATCAGGCAAATACAGTCGAAAAGCCTCTCTGATTAATCGTTTCATTCGGTTTCTTTTTGTTGCTAATCGGATTTTACGTTTTGAAACGGATATCAACACTTTGGTTTGGGCAGATGAGACTTTTTTATAATGAATCAGAAGCGGAAAGACAAAGAAAGACTTCCCGGACGAGAACAATTGCTCTATGTCTTTTTTATGACAAAGACGATGTGCTTTAGGAAAACTATAAAACGGAAGCAAGGTGTATTATTTCTTTTTCCTAGAAGATTTTACCGATGAGGTTTTTTTCTTCTGTACTACAGTCTTCTTTATCGGTGTTTTTGTCTTTTTGGTCGCAACAGCTTTTCGTGTTATCGAAGCTTTTGCTTTAGTTGTTACGGCTTTCTTTTTTTGCACTGTCACTTTTTTCTTTGCCTTTGCCAATGAGCCTTTAGACGGTTTTTTAGTAATCTTCTTCTTAACAACTATCGGCTTTGCTGATTTTAATTTCTTAGATAAAGTCGTTTTCTTAGTTGGTTTAACAACCTTTTTTGCGGCAATCACTGGCTTCTTTGTTGTTGCAGCCTTTTTCTTTGCAGCCACTTTTTTAAATTTAGGCTTAACGGATTTAACTACCGATTTAGCTTTTACTAAACCTTGTTTCTTTTTATCCGTCTTCTTTGCCACTGCTATAGATGAAGCTGCTTTTGCTGTTGATTTTTTTGCTATTTTTTTCGAAACTGGTTTAGCTGATTTCCGGCTTATGGATTTCTTGGGAGAAGCAGTCTTGGATTTAGATTGAATCTGTTTCGCTTCTTTAACCGGTTTTTGTTTCTTTTCTTTAACAGGTTTAGTCACCTTTTCTGTGATTTCTGATTTTTGCTTCTTCCCTTTCGCTTTGCGTTGAACAGGGATAATCACTTTCGGCGGTTCGGGAGCAGGCGGAATAATAGGCGCAGGAGAAACACCTGCTTTATTTGTCTCGCGAATAAACCATTCCAAAGCCATTGTCATTGATGGTGCATGAGGCATCGGTGCTATGAGATCCACATGTAAATTTAAAGAAAGAGCCATTTGATACGCTGCATATCCAAATACGCCAATCTTTTGTTCGCCTTGAGCATAATCAGGGAAATTGTCAAATAATGATTGTACGCCATGTGGCGTGAAGAATACAATCATATCATATGACTTAATGGCCAAATCCGTCATATTAGAACTTACCGTACAATAAAAAACGCCCTTAGTAAAGTTGATACGATTAGCCTGAAGAAATTCTGTAATCTTGTCTAAATGCTTATCCGAACATGGGAATAAAAACTTCTCATCCTTATTTTTTCGAATCAGGTCTGATAATTCTTCAATAGATTGCTGGGAAAAGAATATCTTTCTTTTACGATATACAATATATTTCTGAAGGTATAAGGCAACCGCTTCCGATAAACAAAAATATTTGTTCTTTTCGGGAACGGTGTATCGCATTTCTGATGCTATGCGAAAATAATTATCTACCGCATTTCGGCTGTTTAATATAATACAAGAATACTGTGACAGATCAATTCGTTGCTTCCTAAAATCATTGCAAGGCATGCCCTCTACCTTGATAAAAGGCCGAAATTCAAAGTTTACCTTATAATTACGAGCGATATCGTAATAAGGCGATTTCTCTGATTCAGGTTTGGGCTGACTGATGAGAACATTTCTGATTTTCATTCTCTTGGGTTTTAGTATGTCAGTTGTCAGTTAATCAATGCTTTGAAATCAAAATAGCAATCAATAGCAAAGGAATCACTTCGAGGGTGCAAAAATATAAAAATATATATACAACAGAAAGAATTCCTTTTGATTTTCCTGCCGTAAATATCTTAATAGCCTGATAAAGCATTAAAACACCTATGCCTGCTAATAAATAATATTGATTAAAAAATTCATCTGCTCCAAAACGCATTACTTTATTCAGAAAGAATGGGACGAGATATAAAGCATAACCCATCAATCCTAAATATGAAATCTGAACATGCACTTTGGCTATGGCTGCTTCATCAAAAATCCAACCCCATATTACAATAATAATATTATGTAT
>JAIXKU010000328.1 GCA_026936045.1 Flavobacteriales bacterium | reverse complement strand
GTATCTAAACGTGCTGCTATATCATTGGCCATACCCGCTGCAATAACCGGATCTTCATCTAATACAGCTATTTCTACGGAGTTAAATTCAGTGCGCCTGAAGTTGACATTCCTGGCAAACTTCTTCATCATCCTGGTTTTGGCGTATTTCGCATTTGAATTGATTCGATAGTGTTCATACAAATTGTATTGAATGATTACCCATTCTCTTATTTCATCGGATTGTAATATTTGTAATGCCTGTTCCGCTTCCGCTTCTTCTCCAAACTCTAAAAAGTCCTTTTTGCTGTTATTAGAAACATCTAATAATGCTTTGGCAATAGAGTTGGTGGTTGTTGGATAAAATACGACAACAGACTTAAATCGGTCCTTCATGGTGAGAGAAATAATAATCGATGCGATAGCACCGATACATGTGGTGATAGCAATGTGTTTCCACCATTTAACCATAAAAGTGATAAGTCCGAATGAACTGAAATGAAATTCCTGATTATTACGCTCCATGGGCATATACAGATTTGATGAAGCACAAATGTATCTAAAAATCTAATTATCGGCTTTCTGTAGCTTTAATAGTTGTTCATATTTAAGATATACTTCTTTTGCACTGAGGCGGGCTATAATCCATCCGTGTCGTCCATCCATAAAACCGGCTCTTAGGATATAATCCCTCATAAAACGACTAATCGGATGCAGAATGATTTTTACTCGGTTAGATCGTTTCCCTTTTTCATAATAAGCTTTTGCGGCAATGCTTGAGAAATAGTGGATCTTTTCTCGGTGCTCAGTTATTGTATTGTATGAATAATGTAAGATGTGTCCCGGTAAATGCTTAATGGTGGCTGATGGCTGCATGGCAAAGCAATCGTGGGGATTGATACCGGCCCATTGTCCTTTTCGGCTATCCCAAAGTCTCAGCTTGACATCCGGATACCAGGCGCCATGTCTGATAAACCGCCCGCAATAATGGTTTAGACGATTAATGGTATAGCCATCGGCATCCCAGTTTTGCAGGCATTGTTTAATAGCATTAGCAGCTTCTTCATCCAGCGCTTCATCTGCATCTAACGATAAAATATGTGGATAGACGGCTTGTGTGATGGCAAAATTTTTCTGTTCGATATGACCTTCAAATGGATGATAAACCACTCTGACGCCGGCTTCTTTGGCTAATGCAACGGTATTATCGGTTGATCCAGAATCTACAATGAGTATATCTGTTGCAACGGACTTTACCGATTGAATACATCGCATGATGTTTAGAGATTCATTGTAAGTGATGATGACAACGCTAAGAGGAATCATGCCTTTGGCATTGGAATTAGTCAACTGTATGCATGGCTTTTAAAAATTAACCCCCTACCTTACAGACAGGGGGCAAATTTTAATTCACCAAAAACAATGATTCGAATGTAAAACCTTTTTTCTGTTTTTAAAAAGAGAAAAACTAATGGTTTGGTATTGTTAATAACTCCTTATATGGGAAAAGATTTTAAGCAATAGATTATCAGGGTTATAGAAATAGTTATCTCTACCTTTTGGATGCTTAAAATAAGAATGTTGTGAAAATCTTTTTCTTGCTTAATGAGGCAAACGAGAGCAAGTGCTTATAATTTAGCTTTTACCTGTACTTCTTCGAAGGCCTCAACAATATCGCCCGGTTGTATTTTGTCGAACTTCTCAACGGATAACCCGCACTCATAGCCGTGCGCCACATCTTTGATATCGTCTTTGAAGCGTTTGAGAGAAGAAAGCTTACCTGTATGGATAACAATACCATCACGAATAATACGAATTTTTGAATTGCGGGTGATTTTGCCTTCCGTTACATAACAACCGGCTACGGTGCCTACTTTGCTGATATTAAACACTTCTCTGATTTCGGCATTGCCGGTCACTTTCTCCACAAATTCGGGGGCAAGCATACCTTCCATAGCTGCTTTAACCTCCTCAATGGCCTGGTAAATGATGGAGTAGTTTCTAATATCAATTTCTTCTTTTTCTGCTACTCTACGTGCATTTGCCGATGGTCTTACGTTGAATCCGACGATGATGGCATCAGAAGCGGAAGCCAACAAGACATCCGATTCGCTAATAGCTCCTACGGCTTTATGAATGATGTTTACCTGTATCTTTTCAGTTGAAAGTTTTAGTAACGCATCAGTCAATGCCTCAATAGAACCATCGGTATCACCTTTGATAAGAATTTTGAGCTGCTGGAAGTTACCGATAGCAATACGTCTTCCAATCTCATCAAGCGTAATATGCTTTTTGGATCTTAATCCTTGTTCGCGTTGAAGTTGTAGTCGTTTTGATGCAATATCACGCGCTTCGCGTTCATCAAGCATGGCATTAAATTTATCTCCTGACTGTGGCGCCCCGGACAAACCTAAAACGCGGGCAGGCATTGAGGGGCAGGCAAAGTCAATCTTGGAGCCACGCTCGTTATACATAGCCTTGATTTTACCGCTATATGGGCCGGCCAATAATATATCTCCAACGTGTAACGTGCCGTTTTGAACTAATAAGGTTGTTACAAAGCCACGACCTTTATCTAACTGTGCTTCAATTACAGTACCGGAGGCGCGTCGTTTCGGGTTGGCTTTTAGTTGTAACATCTCAGATTCGAGAAGGATCTTGTCGAGTAACAAGTCAATGTTTTTTCCAAACTTGGCAGATATCTCCTGACATTGATATTTCCCACCCCATTCTTCAACAAGGAAATTCATATTAGCCAATGCTTCTCTGATTTTATCAGGATTGG
The DNA here is from genome assembly GCA_026936045.1 of Flavobacteriales bacterium. Lineage (GTDB taxonomy): Bacteria > Bacteroidota > Bacteroidia > CAIKAF01 > CAIKAF01 > BA4. The sequence goes on along the minus strand of JAIXKU010000328.1, from coordinate 1,044 downwards.
CACCGGGCTTATCCACTTTGTTGATGGCAAAGATGATGGGCACACCGGCTGCTTTGGCGTGGTTGATGGCTTCTACAGTTTGAGGCATTACGCTATCATCGGCAGCTACAACGATTATGGCCACATCCGTCACCTGAGCACCACGTGCACGCATAGCTGTAAAGGCCTCGTGTCCGGGCGTATCAATAAATGTAATTTGCTTGCCATTTTCAAGCTCAACATTGTAAGCACCGATATGCTGAGTAATACCTCCGGCCTCACCGGCTATCACATTGGCTTTTCTGATATAGTCAAGTAACGATGTCTTTCCGTGATCTACGTGTCCCATGACTGTTACCACAGGCGGGCGTTCTTGGATATCTTCTTCATTATCCTTTTCTTCCTCTGCAATAGCCTCCTGAATTTCGGCTGTTACAAAGTTTAAGGTGTAACCGAATTCTTCTGCAATAATGGAGATCGTTTCGGCATCTAAACGTTGGTTAATAGATACAAATAATCCCAAGCTCATACATGCAGAAATAATATCTGTCACAGGGACGTTCATCATTTGTGCTAACTGATTGGCAGAGACAAATTCAGTTACCTGTAATACTTTTTTATCTTCTTCAGCTCTAAGGGCTTCTTCTTCCAGTTTTTCTCTAATCTCTTCGCGTTTAATCTTTCTAAGCTTGACAGATTTTGATTTTGTCCGTTCACTCAAACGGGCCAATGTTTCTTTAACCTGCTTTTGAATATCCTCTTCTGATAATTCAGGCTTACGCTCTTTTGCAGCGCCCTTTTTAGAATGATCATCCTTGCGAAATGGTCTCGTCGTTTGTTCGCCGGTAGGTTCTACCTTTTTGACAGGCTCGTTCTTAATCCGCTGACGCTTCTTACGCTCACCTTTAACGTGCTCTTTGTGTAAATCAGCCAAAGAACTCTTTGCTACTTCTTTAGGCAATTCTATTTTGCCAAGAATTTTCGGGCCTTCCAGCTTGTTTATTTGTGCCCTGATAAGTTCTACTTCTTTTGGTTCCGTTTCTTCTGTTTTAACGGGCTCATGAG
>JAIXKU010000301.1 GCA_026936045.1 Flavobacteriales bacterium | reverse complement strand
CTGTTGATGGGCATACTGACTTTATTTTCGGGACTGTCGTGGGGTCAGTTTATGATGGGGTATCCGTCATACTCACCACAGCGTATTCTTAACAAGAGCAACGAAGAGTGGTACACAGATGAAACTCGCTCTCGAGTAAGTGCAATAGTGCCTGCGGGAGCTAATGATGAATTACATTTAGATCCCAATCACTCTTATGGGACGTGGAATATAGGAGACAGGGTTATGTTAATCCAGATGCGAGTAAATAGTGCAGTTGCAGGAGGTTGGTTTAAAGAATACACTGTGGCTAATGTGAGTGGAAATATCTTAGAGATTGCATCCCCAGTAACCGGTTTTGTAACCATGGGGGGAAATGCAATAGTCCAAGCAGTCAAAATACCCAGATATGATGTTATTAGATTAGACAATGTTCTTGTGAAATGTCATCCATGGGATGGTTTTACCGGAGGGGTAATAGCTTTTAGTGCCGGAGTAACCGAATTAAACAAAACGGTAATATCCGCAGCCGGTTGCGGATACTACCCCGAATATGCACCGACACAATTAGGGAGTGGGGGTATAGGCGGAGCAGGAGATATTACATATACAAATTCAGGCGGAGGAGTTTCATCTCTGTATTACAGACCTTGTTTGAGTCCGGAACCGAGTTTCATAAATATAACAGATGGCACGAAGGGTGAAGACGGGGAAGACGGAGGTATGGCAGGAGGAGCAGGTAATGCGAATCAAACCTATACTGGGTTTTATCCGGGAGCCCCAAGTTACATCAACCATATTGCAAAAATGGGAGAGCCGGCTTATTATGTGCCAGGTTTTAAAGGCGGAGATGGAGGCGGTGGCGGAGGGCATGGTGGTAAAGGTGGAGAGTCGGGAAATAATGTTACCGGTTCTATGGGAGAACCAGGCGAAGATGGTGGTCAAGGTGGCAGACCAGGGGGAGGAGCAAGAGGAGGCGGTATCATCTTAATCAAGACCATGTACTTTGACGACATGAGTTTTACTAATGGAGAACAAGGAGAAATGTCAGGATGGCTTGATGCATCGGGCGAAAGTGGTGAAAAGGGAAAGAATGGCGTTATTGGCGGTAAGCCGGGAAAAGGAGGCTTGGGAGGCTTAGGTACAATAGTGGGTAGCGATGTTTATTATAGTGGTGCCAATGGAGGACATGGAGCGGTTGGCACGCCAAGCGGAGGTGGGGATGGCAGTTATGGAGGAAAGGCAGGTACTATTTTCTTGTATCTGAATCCACCGGCAGGTACTCAAGCCTTTAATTTTCAAACAGTAGTGCCAAATGCCCTTTACGGACTTGGAATAGACACAAACTGGGTAAATCTCAAATCCGGTAGAAACGGAGTAGGCGGACATGGAGCTTATGGATATTTACCAGATTTGAATATAATTCAATATCCTGACGGAGTAGGTTTGCCCGGTTCAAGTTACGATTATTGCGAATCCCCACCCACTAGCGGACAGCACAACAAATACTGTGATTGTGACAAGGCTTTTGAGCCATTTATGAATGATTATTTGGATCCGTCTATTTCCATAGATGAAGATTTTGAAATAGAAAAAGACCCATGGAAAAGCTGGTATGACACACTCAGCGGGACATTGGTTACGAGATATCGCTTAGGTAACGATGCCTATAATTACTATTACTGTCATTTTCATACCAAAGAAGATGCAAAGATGGTTTTTAAGGTTTTAATGACAAGTTCATCTAATACAGAAGTGCTTACTCGTTTTAAAGGGAAAATCGATTTAACTAAAACAACCGAAACGGTAATTAGTGCAAACCACTTCATTTATAATTTTAAAGATTTGGGGTCAAAGATTACATGCATGCAGTATGTTTCAAATCAAGATGATGGAGAGAAGTACATGGACTTTTTTATGGCTGATACTCCTTATTATTGGGTTAAGATAGACACAACCCGTTGTCATGCTTTGTATCCGGATGGTTTAGGATTGGACACTGGCGCTATGGGTCAGTCTATTGCAGAGCCTGTGCTTGATGTGTCTTTTTATGATCATTTTTGGCTCAATCAAATGGTGCCTAGTATCATACCTGGTCGCGATAATTCTAAACCTGCCCACACTGTATCTTATCATCAGGGGTTGGAAACTATTGTAATCACAGCAATAGCCACAGACAATAAAGATAATAGTGTGATTATGGGTGAGCAGTTAGTGGAGCTATATGATATAAACGGTCGAATACTGTTAAAAAAGAGTTTTGTTGGCACACAATATCAAATCCCTGCGCGTGAGTTTGCCACAGGTATTTATTTGCTCCGAATTACTGCCAACGGGGATATAAACACTTATAAGATTAAAATTGACTAATCTTTATGCAGTTATTAGGTATGTATAAATTCAGAAATTGGATACTGCTGCTATTTTTGGCAGCAGTACCTTTTGCTGTTTCCTCACAAAACCTTGTAAGAAACGGCAGTTTTGAGCAGGATGATTGTTGGGATAATTTTCTCGATACATTTAGCGTTCCCTCCTCTAATATTCGCAACTATTTTGAATTTTATATAAAAACTCTCAGAAATGTGTCTGACTGGACCGATAGTGCATCAACTTGGACTATAAATATAAATGAAAATGGCGTGCCCAATTATAATTACGATTCTGCCAAATACAGACCAAAACAATGGGGACCCATTGATTCGATGTATTTGTACAAAGAACTATATTTACATCCTTGGTTTATAGATGATCGGGTTTTTACTGATAATTTTAGAGACAGTGTTTTTCACAAAACACCAATCGGATATACATTTCCGGATGATTATACGAGGGAAGTTTTGCCCTATTATCCTAATAAGGCATTACATGGACACAAATACATTTACCTTACAACCGCACTTAATGAGATTGATGATATTTCGAATAACCATTTTTATTGTATTAATTATGTATCTAATTATGCTAAGTATAGTTATTTTATACCATGGGAGGAACAGAAATGTCGGGGATGTCCTGTACCTCGTACTTATATACCTTCTTTCTCCCAGACTAATGATATTGTCTCCAATAAGCTAACCAGTCCGACAAAAAAGGGGAAAAAATACAAGATAGGTTTTTTTGCAAGTGTAGCCAATAATTATATTGATTCTGCTATGATTGATAGTCTGAGTGCTAATCCTATTAAAATAGAAATTAGTCATAATTTTGCAACACTTGATATTTGGACTTTACCTTATTTATATTTTCGAAAAAGACAAGGAAATTATCGAACCTATGCAAGTGATGCTTTGGGTGTTCTGTTGACCAAGAGAGAGCCTGTTGCATTTATACCGGGTGAAGGGGAGTTTTTTGCAGATTCAAGTAATATTCCGTCAGACCGAATTTCATTAGAGTCCACATCACAGCAGTTTCGCATACCCAAGCCTTTGATGAACCATGCAGAATGGGAAGAGTTTAGTTGGGAGTTTACAGCAGATGATGAATACACCTATTTGAATATTGGTAATTTTTGGAAGCGCTCTCAACTTAATTTTATTCGCTGGAAATTTCATCTTATAGACTTAGCGCCATCCGTCTATTGCCCCCCCTCCGGTATAATAGATTACGTATATCACGATATCGGTTATTTTATAGACAGTGTATATCTAATACCCTTGGGTCCAAAGATAGCACCGTATCAAAAGAATGCTTGTATTGGGGATACTGTGCATATACAGGATATAAATAAAAAAGAGGTTGCCTGGATTTTGGAGGATGGCAGTATCTCTTTGTCAGACCGGCTCAGCATTGTTATAAGCAAACCTGTAACACGCATCATAGCAGAAGCTGTTGGCGAATATGACACAATATATA
>JAIXKU010000144.1 GCA_026936045.1 Flavobacteriales bacterium | reverse complement strand
ACAACAAGAACATCTGGAGCATCAGGACCATCGATTGGTTTAAAGCAATCATCAAATAAACCTTGAGCTAAGTCGTCTGCTTGCAAAAGTAATTGTCTTGAGCCTAAGTTATCATTATTAACAGAAGATTGAGCCCAAACAGCTCCAACGGTAACGTTGTTTACTGCACCTGGTTGGAGTGTAAATTTGCCGCAAGATTGAACAAAACGTCTATCTCCTGGAGGTAAGTCTCCTTCTTTCCACATAACATTTCCTTTTGAAGCGTCTGTGTCCCAAGGAAAAGCAAAATCGCAAGCGGGTTTACTTCCAGATGGAGGGCTTTGTCCTGTACCTCCATAGGTTAGAGGTACGTTGTTATTCCAATAACCTCTTAAACACAAATAATATTCGTTAGCAGAACTTGGATCTGAATAAGCGTTACTTGCGCCATTAGTAAAGTACACAAATTTAGACATTATTATTTGCTCATTTGGCTCATCAAATACCGCTCTATTGTTATCAACGCCATTCCTGTCATTAAAGGTCCTTGAAAATCTATTCCTATTGCTGAGGCCCGTTTCCATAAGAGTTTCCAGATCCAGAACCATTCGTCTATCTCCATTATAAAATACCCAAGCTCGCTTAACATCGCAACCAACATAATCGTCTGTGCATCCTAAGTCCATCAACAAACCAACCTAAATAAGCATTGCGAAGGTAATAGAAGAGTGCTAAACAACTTAAAACTATAAAGTCATGTTGTTAATATCGTCAGTTGTGTTAAAAGCAAAAGCTTGGGCATGAATTTCTAAGCCTATTGCCTCTGCTCCTGATTCTGTATGTATATTTCCTTTGTCATTAAAAACCCACCACAAAGTTTCGTCACCAAATAAATAATCTGTACACGATCCTCCCGAAGCTGCTGGGTTCATGTCATATTTAGGGTAATCGCCTGCGTTAGGGTTATATTTACCATCGCCATCTGCATCATAAAAAGGAGCTAAATTGTTTGTTTGCCCTTTGGCAGGGTCTCCATTACCTGGCCAATTTTTTATTGAGTTAGGTATTTCGTAGCCTGGAAACGATGCTTGATCGGAAAGGTAAGCTACAAAGTCATCTACTTCAGTGCGCTTAATTCTAAAAAACTTATCATATTCAGCACAAGTAGCTGCATCAATATCGGCAGTAGCCATATTTAGAGGTCCTGGCCAAAAGTCGTTTGCACCACCCGATAAATTGGTCCTTGGCAGAATGAATCGCAGCCACTTTAATTGCCCGGCTGCATTTACCCAGCAACCCACAAAGAAGCGGCAAATAAAGAGTGTTTTCTGAGCCTTTTGAATTTCGTATAAAGCATTACCTGCATGCTCCCACCACATATCGCTTGCAGCAAAAATAGCTGTTCTAACGCTGTTTACGCAAAAGTAGTTCTAGCTATGAAGGCACAGCCAGCAGAAACAGCTTGACAGATTTTACGTTTTACCTGTTCACTACATAACGAGCGTTTGCATTAAGGCAAATACAAGTTACTAAGTTGCAAATATATTCTCATAATCTTCGTTTTTCAACTATTAAAATCGTAATAAACCTATACGAATTTACGTGGTTGAGCGTAATTGCTCGCCGTTTACTTTTATGCTGTGTAAGTCATAAAAGAAAGTCTGTCGTTTTGCCCTGTAGCACAGCTTGTGTCTATCCAAAGATACAACATCATCTGAAGGGCTACCGGTATAACGATAAACGTTAACAATGTTTAGCTGGTTTAGTAGGTTTAGAACCTGCATATAAACATTCAAATTCATTTTTTTAGCGTCTTCGCCTTTTCCTAATTTAACATTATAATTTTTCTCTAAACGTAAGTCAAATCTAGATTGAAAAGGCAGGCGTGCCCCATTTACTTTTCCTTTAATGTTTGATTTTTGAAGGGCAGAAATATATACATTCTCTAAACATCTCCATTGTTAGCTTTAGCTGTTGAGTGTATGGTGTTCTGAACCTGCTCTAAATGCTAGGTTTGCATCTGCGTTTTGTAATATTTTTAAGGCATTGGTCCATCGTAATCGCCTGCCTTTAAATTATAACGGTTAGCTACTATATTATGACGTTGATCGTAGTCTAAAGCAAATATGTGGTAAATTTGGGTTATCAGATACTAATTGAACAGCATTTAGATCCAGAGCCTGTTCCATCTGTAAATTGTAATGTATAGTTTAAATTTAAGGTAATGTTTTAGTGCTCTTAGGTCGTAAGCAGTAGACATACCTTTTACCGTTCCAAAGTCAATATTTCTAAAAGTATAGTAGCAAGGTAGCTTGGTTCATAGCAGAGGTTTGAATCATGTCTCTCATTTCTCTATAGAAAGCAGTAAGTGTAATTGCTGAGTTTTTAGATTCGTTTAATATCTGGCTAAATCCTAATTCATAGTCTGTTGTCTTTTCTGGTTTTAAATTTGGATTGTTTATAAAACTTCCGTTTGTTGCTAAGTAAAAATAGTCGGTTGGGTCATTTCTTAAACGAGAAGGGGGTCTTTGTGTTAAAATGTCGTAGTGGGCAAAAAAGTTAGCTACATCTGATATAGGAAATGAAAACGCTATACGAGGCATAAAGTTTACTTGTGGAACATAATCAACAAAGCTTGAAGAGGGAACAAAATCTTCGCTTCTAATATTATCTTTAGGGTTAACTAAATAAGGCGTTATTTTTCCGGAAGAACTTGCTTGAGCAATTAATCTCGGATTAGCTTGTTCTGAGCCATCAGGGTTGTACCATTTATCTCCATTTCTATAGCCTGCTATAGCTGTAGGATTGTTCATATCATCAACATATACTATATAATCAGCTCCCATGTTAGATGGGTGATTAACTGTGGCTCCACCGGCAAGGCTTGTTACTTCGCTTACTGTTTTAGCCGCATATAATAAGTAAGGGTCTTTTAGTACTTTTTGGTTCGCGTCAAACCTATCTACACGTAAACCAATATTAAATTTAATGTCTTTAAAGTCAAAATTATCTTGAATATAACCCGCCATGTATATAGGATTAAAAGCTCCTATGCTACGAGTTTGCTGTCCGTTAGCATCTCTTCCTGTAAAGAAATCGTCAAAGGTGCTTTTTGTTTTTGTTTTGCGCCCAATGTAGTCGTATCCATAGTATGAGCCTAATTGTAAGTCGTTTAACTCGTTAGGGCTAAACATATCTAAAGATAAGTCGCTTGGAGAAAGCGCATCTGTGTTTACATATTGCTCGTCTGCTACGCCTAATTTTTTTCTTAAATTTTTAGCAAACTCTGTTTCCGATTCTTTATTAAACTTTGTTTCATAAATAATAGTGTCTTGAAAAACACCATTAATATCATAAATTGGAGTACCGTTTGCTAAATCTAACTCTGTTAAATGTCTGTTAGCGCTTTGTCTAATAGAGTTCCATAAACTAATTGGGGCAATGTCATAACCTCTTTCAATACGTTGTTCATATTCAAAACCAACTTTTATTTGGTGATTTTGAATATCAGAAGAAAAAGCTCCTGTAAAACGAATTTGCTCTTTTTCTGTTTTATTGTATCCTCCGTATTGACGACCAGTGTTGTACCACATGTTATAAATATCTGAAGGTCTGTCACCATTTAATAAACCACCTTTATTACGAATTTCGTTTAAGTCTCCGGAGAAAGTTTCTTTATTTTGTTGTGCAAAATCAAACACTTGAGAAGTATAGCGAGCCGTAAGAGGGTTTTTTACTGTATCTGGTGTAAACACATAAAGCGTGTCTCTAAATCCTGCTTGGCGAATACCTGTTAGATTTAGTACAGTATCTTTAGATGGATTACTTTCAAACACTCTGTCTTGGTAAATATCGA
>JAIXKU010000214.1 GCA_026936045.1 Flavobacteriales bacterium | reverse complement strand
GGTGTATAATGTGTATGAAATTATTGAGAGTTACGAAATAGCTCGCCTTATAACACCTTATAACGGGAATGTGCCGAATAGCTGGAAATGGACATATACCTATGATGTTACTGATTATGTCTCATTGTTACATGATACGGTTGATATTCGCATTTTTTATAGCGGTTACCAGGATGGCTTTACGGCTGATTTAGTTTTTGAATTTATTGAAGGTGTGCCGCCTCATAACGCTTTTCAGGTTGATAAGCTTTGGCAAGGTAGTTTCCCTTATGGTTCAGCATCTGACCCTATTGAAAATCATCTTAACCCTCAGAGCCGAATCGTCCCGGCACAAACAGATCATGCGAAATTTCGGTTTGTTCCTACCGGTCATGGTTTTGGAGGAAATGAGAATTGTGCTGAATTTTGTCCAAAGAGCTATTATCTATTTTTGGATAATGTACAAAGGGGCCAAAATCTTATTTGGAGAGCAACTTGTGGATTGAATCCGCTCTTTCCTCAGGCAGGCACATGGATTTATGACCGTGCTAATTGGTGTCCGGGTGCATCAGTACAGGTGTTTGATCATGATATTACACAATACATCACACCAGGTACATCGTGTTTAATAGACGTAAATATGCAGCCCTTCAATAATGTAAATAATAATAACTGTAGTTATATTATGGAAGGTCAGGTATTCTATTATACGCCTATTACACGCTCTTTAGATGCAGAGATGCTAGAAATTATTGCTCCAAGCAATGATAAAAACCACCGTAGAGAAAACCCAATCTGTGATAATGCAATTGTTGTTATTCGAAATACAGGTAGTCAGCCGCTAACCTCAGCAACCATAGAATATGGTGTTGTGGGTGGGATGATGCAAACTCATACATGGACGGGTAATCTTTCATTTATGCAAACTGATACAGTGATTCTTGGAAATATGCTTGATTGGACAAATGCATCCGGCGAAAAAAAGTTCAGAGCCGGTATTCAACAAATTAACGGCTCCCCCGATAGCTTTATATTAAACAATGTACAAGAGTCTGCTTATGAAATCCCGCCGATGTATCCTGATACAATCGTTATCTATTTTAAATCCAACAGCTATCCTAATGAGAATACCTATCGCCTTTTTGATGCCCAAGGCAATGTTATATTGTCTCGCTTTGGTATGGCAGCAAATACGATCTATCGCGATACCATTGCGTTGACACCCGGTTGTTATACACTTGAATTATTAGATAGCGATGGAGATGGTATTTCTTTTTGGGCTAATAGTGACGGAAATGGGGCATTTCGTATTCAAAAAATTAACCCGCAAGGTACGCTTAAGACATTTAATGGGGATTTTGGCTCCTCCATTGTTCATCATTTTACTACCGGATTCTATGTCGGTATAGATGAATCTACAACTTTTACGGCTGATATTTTTCCCAATCCGACTTCCGGTACTTTGCATATATATTATGACGCCCAAAATACATTGGTCAATGGTTGGTGCATTACGCATATCACCGGTCAGCAAGTTATGCAAGGCCAACTGTCGGCTAATGACGGAAACCAGCATACCATACAATTACATGGCATGGCCTCCGGATTGTATATCTTACAACTTACCCATAGCGGACAAGTCGTTTATACATCCAAATTTATTTTACAGTCAGAATAATTTAGAACCTACTATTGATAGTCATAAAGACAGAGATGCCTGGTGAGCTAATACCTGAGGAGAAGATCCTGTATTGTTGATTTAATATGTTTTCAATACCTAGTTGAATACTTAGTTTAGGATGCACATCAAAACTTGTTTTAATATTCAATGTGGCCCATCCCGGCATGCCTTGTGGTGTGGCATATTTGATATTGTCTTCGCCGTATGGATTGTATAGGCTGACCGGTTTTTTAGCATTAAATAATACATACATCTCAGCAGAGATCTTGGCAAATCGTACGCCAACAGCAGATCGTCCATAAATTGGCGGTATATGATCCAAAGGCATCCAATCAGCACTATCTCTTACTATACCCCATGTATAATTCACAGAACCGGAGATATAAAAGAATGAAACCGGATACCATATAAACTGCGCAGAAGCACCGGCAATCCATCCATACGAAGCATTTTGCAATGCCGTTACCTGACTCATTTCTCCGTTATACATAATGCTATCTAAACCGTTATAAAGGAATGGCATAACCTGCATCAGCCCATATGCATAGCTGCCAAATCCATTAACCTGAATTAAAGCTTGTTTGGCTATCTTAAATTCAAATCCAAGCTCTGCATTAAATGTATATTCGGGCTTTAAATTTATATTAGGTACAATAATACTGCCCACCCTGCTGTCAAATACCTTTCCAAGGTCATCCACATTTGGAGATCTAAAGCCTGTTGATAACATAAAGGTGAAATGATTAAGCCAGTTTCGATGTACAGAGAGGCCGATATTACCACTTCCTGTGACATGATTAAACGATGTACTTGTATATGGAAATGGGAAGAATGTCGTATCGGTGAAAGAGGCATTTAATCCGGTAAACCCAACTCTACCACCGACTTGCAAGAATAAATGATTTGTTAATTTCCAGTTGTCTGTCAGATATAAACCGGCGGTATAATAATGGCTACCACCACCTGGATACCTTGTTGGCGCAGGTGTTTCATCTAAAGAAACTATATCCTTATAAAAGGAGGTTGATTGTACATAATTGTATATACCTTCTAACCCAAATTGAAGACGATGGTGCTGAATCTTTTTCCAAAAGTCAACCGCAAAACGGGCCATATGTACTTGTTCATTTTGATTGAGCATTGGTTTCTTTTGGAGCTTCCTGCTATGTCTGCTTTCTGCAAAATATTGATACGAAAAAGAAATCTCTGATTGGTCAAACCATTTGCTTTTAGGTAATGTAATATTATAACCCGCCAGTACTCTTGTTTCTGGACCATAATACCATTCTGCAAAACGAGGTAATGTGTCTGAGGTAAGTTCTGTTAGTCGGTCATATCTGTTCACATTACTGCTGTTACTAAACTGTATATTTAATTTATGCTGTATTCCCTTATTGGAAGTATATGAAATCTTCTGAAGAATATTGTATTGATAATAGCCGCTTAGTTTTTGTATATAAGGATCGGGATTCACGATAACACTATCTTTGTTATTGATGCGTTCAACATAGACATTTCTTCTCCATAATGAATCACCACTACTCTTGATCCAGCTCCCTTGTCGCAGATCATCATAATGCGAGAAGGTAAATCCTGTAAGAAATCTCCATTTCTTTTTAGCAAAGCCCAACTGCGCATGAATTGTTTTCTCAAGATTGGCGCCTCCCCAACGTGCCATTACCTTACCTTTTATGACACCTTTTTCTCCGGATAACATGGGTGGATCAATCGTCTGAATATGCATAACACCTCCCATCGCGTCACTTCCAAAATAAACAGAAGAAGGACCGCTGATAATATCAATATGGTCAATAAATTGTACATCATTCCTGATTATATTTTGTAAATGTCCACCACGAAAAATAGCATTATTCATGCGGATGCCATCAACTACGATAAGTACACGATTAGCTTCAAATCCACGAATTGTAGGACTTCCACCCCCCATCTGACTTCTTTGTACAAATAAGATACCCGATTTGCCTAAAGCATCAGCTGTAGTTTGAGGTTGATGAAAGTCAATCCAAGATGATCCTATCTGATCAACTTTGGCAGGGAGTTCATGCTTGAGCTCATTAAATCCATATCCGGTGATATTTACCTCGTCCAGTTCAAATATCTTTTTTCTAAATAATAGATGTTTTTGTTTTTTTATATATTCCCAAACGTATGAAATAGTCGGATAACCTTCATGCTCTATAGTGA
>JAIXKU010000020.1 GCA_026936045.1 Flavobacteriales bacterium | reverse complement strand
AAAAATAAGGACTGATAGCTTCAGAATTAAGAACAATGCTATGTCTTATGTATTACAACGTACCTCTACGCTGCTGTTCGCGTTCGATACTTTCAAACAAGGCTTTAAAATTACCGGCGCCAAACCCCTTCGCACCCATACGCTGTATAATCTCAAAGAAGAGCGTGGGGCGATTCTGTTGAGGTTTAGTAAAAATCTGAAGCAGATAACCCTCCTCATCGGCATCTACCAATATGCCTAACTTTTGAAGTTCGGAAATATCTTCTTTTAAAAGATTCTTATGTTTCCCTAAACGCTCCGGTATGGCCTCATAATAGGCAGATGGAGGTGCCGAAAGAAACTCTACGCCTCTGCTGCGTAATGCTTTTACGGTAGCAATGATATCCTGCGTTGCCACAGCTATATGTTGGCAACCGGGCCCTTCATAAAAATCAAGGTATTCTTCAATCTGGGATTTTTTCTTACCCTCAGCCGGCTCATTAATAGGGAATTTAATCCGACCATTACCATTACTCATCACCTTACTCATCAAGGCAGAATATTCTGTATGTATGGTTTTATCGTCAAACGATAGAAAGTTCACAAATCCCATTACGTCTTCATACCATTTTACCCAGGTATTCATCTCTCCCCATCCTACATTACCAACCATATGGTCAATATAACGAAGGCCGGTAGAGGTCGGGTTGTATTCGCTTTGCCAAGGCTCATAACCCGGCAGGAATGTTCCCGTATAATTTTTGCGTTCAACAAAAATATGCACCGTATCTCCGTAAGTATGGATGCCCGAGCGTAGCACCTCGCCGTGCTTATCTTTCTCCACTACCGGTTCCATAAATGACATTGCACCTCTTTTTGTTGTTTCTTCCCAGGCCTTTCTAGCATCTTCAACCCATAGTGCAATAACTTTTACACCATCACCATGCTTTAAAACGTGTTGAGCTATGGGCGAATTGCTTTGAAGAGACGATGTCAGTACAAGGCGAATTTTATCTTGCTGTAAAACATACGATGTGCGATCGGTTAGTCCTGTTTCCAAACCGGCATAGGCCAATGATTGAAAGCCAAAAGCTGTTTTATAATAATGCGCTGCTTGCAAGGCATTACCCACATAAAACTCAACATAATCAGTGCCCATTAATGGTAGAAAGTCCTGAGCGCCATCAAAAATCTTTTCTAATCCGTATTCAACAGGTTTCATAGTCACAGTATTTGGTTTTTAAATTAATGCATAAAGATTATCTATAAACAAGAAAAAACAGGAATTGTTTAAGGAAGTAGCTGCAGATACCTGAAGCAGTTTGTCGTATGGTCATTAACCATGCCGATGGCTTGCATGAAAGCATAACAAACAACCGGCCCAATAAATGTAAACCCATGTTTTTTCATTTCATAACTCATTGTATGACTTTCGGGTGTACGCGAAGGTATCTCAGAAGGGTTAGAGAAATGGTGATGAATTGTCTTACCCCCTGTAAAGCTCCAAATAAAACGGTCAAAGCCACCCGGTCGTTTTGAAATAGCCTTAAACGCCTTGGCATTGGTAATGGCTGCTAGTATTTTTGCTCTATTACGTACAATACCAGCATTGGTCAACAGCTTATGGACATCTTTCTCATTCATCGCGGCGACACGTTCAAAGCAAAATTCATAAAAAGCTTCTGAGAAGGCCGGACGTTTCTTGAGTATAGTCGTCCAAGTAAGACCTGACTGGAATGTTTCAAGCAATAAAAATTCAAAAAGTCGCTTTTCGTTATGTACGGGCACACCCCATTCGGCATCATGATATAAAAGCTCTTCGGGAGAGCGTAAACTCCATTGACATCTCGTTGGCGATATCTTATCTGCTTTTATCGAGGTATGCGATATGTCCATTCAAAAATATCATCTGCCTTTCCTGTGCGTATATCTGAGAGATATTGGGCAACCTCATTAGAGAACTTGCGCTTAGCCACGTCCGGCAGTTTTCTATCCACACCTCTTATATTTACAGAATCCACATGTGCAATGGTAGCTGCCGTACCTGCACCAAACATCTCAGAGAGGCTTTCGGAGCGAATGGCATCCTCTAACTCATCAATAGAGATCGGACGTTCTTCAACCGGTATGCCCCAATGATGAGCAATGCGAATAATACTATCACGTGTAATGCCCGGGAGGATTGTATCACCCTCAAGCGAAGGAGTAACAATCGTGCCATTGATTACAAAGAAGATGTTCATAGTGCCAGATTCCTCGATATATTGATGTGTAGAGGAGTCGGTCCATAACTGTTGATTATACCCTTGTTGCTGGCCTATCTTTGCCGGATATAATGCGGCTGCATAATTTCCTGCGGCTTTAGCCGTACCGGTTCCACCTTTGGCCGCTCTAGAATAATGGGTTTCGAGCATAAGTTTAACAGGCCCATTATAGTAATGTCCAACAGGTGAGGAAATAATCATAAAGGTATATTCATTAGCCGGTCTAACACCTAAGATCGCCTCTGAAGCGAACATAAACGGTCGAATATAAAGAGAATGACCTTCTTTGGCAGATACCCAATCTCGATCAATCTGAATCAAAGTAGTAAGTGCTTCCAAAAAATAATCTTCAGGCAATGTAGCCATACACATTCTGTCAGCTGAACGGTTTAATCTTTTCGCATTCTCCCAAGGTCTGAAAAGCAAAATATCTCCATTAGCCGCCTTGTAAGCTTTCATACCTTCGAAAATACTTTGGCCGTAATGAATAGCAGCCATAGAAGGATGCATACTTATCGGGCCAAAAGGTACGATACGTGAGTTGACCCATGCTTCATCTTTATATAAGGAGATAAACATGTGGTCACTAAAATACTTACCGAAAGGCAGCTGATCAAAATCAACTTGATTTAAAATGGGATGGGTGTTTTTTTCAATTTGAATGTGCAATGAATCCGTTGTCGTCATGAGATTTTTTTTACTATGGCTCTTAATTCCCCAAATATAGAAAAAATCAATCAACTTTGCTATAACACCAGTATTTCTCTCGTATTTATTTAGATTCTAAATATCAGTAATAGTCTGAGTCTATACATCTAAAGAAAAATATTTGTAAAGACGTGTAATGTGTTTACATTCGTTGCGATTAAAAAGAAATGTGGCATAAATTTTCACTTCTAATATTTCGCTACCGTACCCTATGGCTTATTCTTATAGGTCTCTTAACAATTTTCATGGCTTGGAATGGTCGTGGCTTGGAAATGAGCTTTCAGATGGCCGAAGTATTGCCTCATAATGATTCAGCACATATCAACTATCAAACATTTCGCGCGGTTTTTGGTGAAGAAGCCAATGTATTGGTGATGGCTGTTCAGGACAAAGATTTTTTCAAGCCGGATAAGCTTGAACATTTCCGCTTTCTCGAGCAACGTATCCAATCTCTGCCGGATATTAAATGGACTATTTCGCCTCTCACGGCCATTGAGTTGTCCAAGAACAATGAAACAAAGAAATTTGAGACTCAGTCTCTGTTTCCACCGGGAGATATAACAGATAGCGTTGCGCAAGCTATTGCCATTAAAACCCAAAATCTGCCTTTTTATCAGAATTTTCTTTGGCAATCATCCACCAATTCCTATGTTCTTCTGGCCGCAATGGATAAGAAGATTGTATATACGAAACAGCGATTGGAGGTTGTAAAACAAGTTCAGGAAATAATAAAATCACATGAATCTGTTTCTGGTCAGATTGTACATATTTCAGGATTACCATTTATCCGATCTGACAGTATCATCCATGCATCGAAAGAGATTGTCTTGTTTATTATTTTGGCTGGTATCGTTGCCTCTATTGTACTATTTATCTTCTTCAGATCTTTCCGCGTCATAGCCATTACATTAATCAATGTTGGTATCAGTATAATAT
>JAIXKU010000096.1 GCA_026936045.1 Flavobacteriales bacterium | reverse complement strand
GCAATGGTATTGATGATGACGGCAATGGCTACATAGACGATGTAAATGGATGGAATGCCGTAAATAACAACGGTAATGTGCCATCTGATAACCACGGCACACATGTATCGGGCATTATAGGCGCGAGAGGGAATAATAGCACCGGCGTTTCAGGTGTAAACTGGAGAGTAAAGATCTTACCGGTAGCCGGCTCCAGCGGAACAGAATCTGTTGTTGTAGCAGCATACTCTTATGTTGCAAAAATGAGAAAATTATATAACCAAACAAATGGTGCCAAAGGCGCTTTTGTGGTATCAACCAATTCCTCATTTGGGGTTGATTACGGCAATCCTGCAAGTTATCCCATTTGGTGTGCATTTTATGATACATTAGGCGCACAGGGTATTCTAAGCGCTGTTGCAGGTCCTAATCTTAATATCAATGTTGATACACAAGGTGATATCCCCAGCACCTGCCCCAGCGTATTTCTAATTGGTGTTACCAATACAACCCATACGGACACAAGAAACTCCAGCGCCGGTTACGGACCAATCAACATTGATATTGGTGCACCGGGTACAAATATTTATAATACTGTCTCAGGCAGCACCTATAGTAATTTAACCGGTACATCCATGGCTACTCCTCATGTAGCGGGCGCTATCGGATTATTATACAGTGGTGCATGCTCTCAGTTTATATCTGATTACAAACAAAATCCTTCGGGCTTGGCCTTACAGATGCGCACATATCTGCTTACTGGTGTTGATTCTATTTCCTCCATGCAGACGACCACAAGCAGCAAGGGACGACTTAATCTTCATAAATCATTACTTAAACTGCAATCTTATGTCTGTAACACCAATTCTCCACCCTCAGCGACCTTTAACGCTTCAAATATTAGCGGATGTCCGGGCCTTACAGTAACATTTAATAATAATACTATAGGTCAAACAGACTCTATTCGTTGGTATTTCCCCGGCGGTACACCAAGTACTTCCACTGCATCAAATCCTAGTATTACATATAATGCTCTTGGCACATATGATGTAACACTCATCGCATACAACAGCTTTGGAAGCGATACTGAAACTCTTAATAATTATATTGAGATCAATAACACATCTACAGCAACTGTCTTTAGTGAAGACTTTGAAGGTGGTAATCTTACTGGCAATGGATGGTCAATTATAAATCCGGATGGGTTAAATACATGGCAGATATATACCGTAAGCGGGAATACCCCTGGTAGCAAAGCCGCCGGTGTAAATATTTTCAATAATCAAGCAAACGCTTCTACTATTGACGGATTAATATCTCCATCAATAAATCTATCATCCTACACATCCGTTCAACTGGATTTTGAACATGCGCACCGTCGTCGTGTTACGAATATCAGAGATTCATTATGGGTGTCTGTTTCAACGGATGGCGGCTCTTCGTGGACAAGCTTATTACGTGCCGGAGAGGACGGTACAGGCAGTTTTGCCACCAATTCAGTCCTCACAAGTAATTTTAGCCCTATCTCTGCTAATGATTGGTGTTTTATAGATAACTCTCCCGGTTGCTTTAACCTCAATCTATCAGCCTATGACGGTAAACCGGATGTGCGCATCAGATTTGAAGTGCAAAATAATGGTGGCAATAATATTTATATTGACAATATTAAGATAACCGGAGTTTGTTCGATTATCGCCATGCCACCGGTAGCTAACTTTTCAGCCAATGAAACAGAAATATGCGAAGGCCATTCTACTTCGTTTAATGACCTTTCAACTAATGTACCTACATCTTATCAATGGTCATTTCCAGGCGGTACACCTTCTTCTTCTACACTATTATCTCCCACCATAACATACAATACGCCCGGTATATATGATGTATCGTTACAAGCTACCAATGGCGCCGGCAGCGATATTATAACGCTCAATAATTATATTGAGGTTCATGCTAACCCGATGCCACCAACCATTAATCAAATAGGTAATGCTTTCGTTTCATCCTATAACGGCACGGGCAATCAATGGTATGACAACTCCGGGCCAATCGCCGGTGAAACGGATCCAATTTTTACGCCCTCCTCCGGAGGCGTGTACTGGGTTGTTTATACGGAC
The DNA here is from genome assembly GCA_026936045.1 of Flavobacteriales bacterium. Taxonomy (GTDB): domain Bacteria; phylum Bacteroidota; class Bacteroidia; order CAIKAF01; family CAIKAF01; genus BA4. Next base: position 1,835 of record JAIXKU010000096.1, on the reverse strand, counting down.
GAGCACGGCTGCCAATCAACCTCCTTACAGGTCATTTCTACATTGGATATCGAGACAAGCAGCAATCAAGACATCAATTTATATCCGAATCCCGCTACCGATGTGCTACATATAAGTCTGACAGCAAACATCAACCAAATTACCCTAATAGACATCTCAGGGCGATTGATATACAATGAGTATCAGATTAAAGATAATTCTGCCGTTATCCTTTTAGACGCATTACCATCAGGCATGTATATTATTAAGATTACAACGGATGAAAACATCTTTAATCGTACATTCATTAAAAAGTAGTTGATGGATTGTTTATTTTTGTGAAAATTTTATCCATGAAGCATGTACATTTTTTCGCTTCCGCATTGATAATTCTATCTGCATGCGGAAAACCCAAGATGGTAACCTTTGAACATGAGTTTACTAACGTACCGTTACAAATTTCAGCACCTGTACCTCAAGGGCCGAATACATTTCAAATAGAAATACCGCTTGACCTTGATGATTTGTTTGCCTCCCATCAGGCTGATAGAAAAAAAATCAATGAGGTGCATATCACATCATTAGATTTCTCAATGCAAAATGAGCGCAACTTTAATAATTTTGAAACCTTTGTTATAAATTTCTTTTCCGATTCACAAGATATGACGAAGCTGGCCAGTATTTCACCTGTTCCTAAAGGAAGTACAGCTCTCAGTGTACAGGTAACAGAAAAAGCTGAATTACAGAAATTCTTTGCCGACCCGACTCTCTTTGTTATTTTGGATGCCAATATAACTGAATTAGACACAGTCGGCTATAACCTCATGATGAATATGAAAGTTAATTTCACCGCAGCAGAAGCAAAGAAATAGGATGAAAAGATTTTTATTTTCTTTACTTGCTTTTGCAAGTATTTCAATTTATGCTCAGGACATAACCAATCCTAATCTGATTTTGGGTGAATGGATACCCAAAGAAGGTAAATCACATGTTAAGATTGAGAAAATTGGCAATAAATACTTTGGAAAAGTCATTTGGCTTAAAGAACCACTTGACAAAGAAACAGGCAAACCACCCTTAGATAAAAAGAATCCGGATGAAAGCATGAGAAATCAACCCATCATGGGCCTTCGTATCATGAAAGACTTTGTATATATCGGAGAAGGCGTTTTTAAAGAAGGTCGGGTGTATGATCCCAAAAATGGCAAGACTTATTGTGGAAAAATCACTATTATTTCAGAAAACGAAATAGACCTTCGTGGGAATATCTGTGGCTTTTCATTACTTGGCAGAACCGAAACCTGGACACGCATTAAGAACTAATACTTGAATTCTTTTTCTTGTGCTTTTCTTATCTTGTGTTTAGTTCCAAACCATTCAATATGCTATTAAAAAAATGGATTATAGATGTCGTGTTAGCTTCGCTTTTGTGTGCGGGCTCATACAACAGCGATTTACTTGAATATGGAATGGCGGCTGCACAAGGTCAGTTTCGGATACTAATCAAAGCTAAAGCTATTGAAAAATTTCTGACCGACTCTACCGTCTCTGATGAATGGAAGAAGAACATTTTACTCATTCAAGATATCAAGCAATTCACCGTTGACTCACTTGGATTTACACCTACGGAAAACTACACAAAGGTATATAACCAACAAGGGAAGCCCCTGCTTTGGGTCGTAACCGGCTGTGAGAAATACCAATTAAAGCCCAAATATTGGTGGTTTCCCATTGTGGGGCGCGTTTCTTACAAGGGGTTTTTCAAGCATGACGATGCCGAGAAAGAAGCCATTCTCCTAGAAGAACGCGGATATGAAACACGTATTCGAGACGTAAATGCATGGAGTACTTTAGGC
>JAIXKU010000247.1 GCA_026936045.1 Flavobacteriales bacterium | reverse complement strand
GGCTAATCCCACACTACCACCCATACCGCCATTCCCCGCCATAGGCGTATAGGCTGATGAAAAACTAAATCCACTGATAGTTGCTGTAGCAGCACCATTACCACCCAATAATCCATTAGAACCTAATCCCCCATAACTACCACCTGCGCCTGCACCGGCTCCACCGCTACCGCCAACCAAACCACCATCATCACCGGTACCTTTACATTCTTGCTTGCTCCCTGAACCATTAGTGCCGTTACCGCCACCGCTACCACCACCAGGACCATTACCGCCTTGCCCGGCCTGTCCACCGCCAACAGTAATCTGCCCGGGACTATCTTTGTCAGTACATGACGTTAAAGAGGCTGTATGTCCTGTTATGGATGTAACGGATGTTGCACCGGCGCCACCATCACCACCTGTATAACCGGCATAATCACCATTAATATTCCCTATGATTTCTATCTTCTTAGCATGAATGGTTAGTGAGCCGCAACTGTCAGTAGCATATGGCGATACAGTAATGGTAACACCTGCTGGAAGTAAATAATTACCCGATACATTAATTACACCACTTAATATGATATCAGTACTCTGCGTGTAATCACCGGAGATATTTGTTACGACACATTGGCTGCTTACAAACTGAGCAATGGATAATAATCCTAAGAGAGTAGCTGTTTTTTTCATGATAATTATTAGAAATTAATAATGATTTGATGTGATATGTGTTGATGCAAGTTACGAATTTCTATCAAATAAACGCCTGGGTTGAGTAGAATTGGTATGGTTGAATTAGGCGTATTTATAGTAAATTGAGTTATTGTTCTGCCATATATATCATAGATATATGCTTCAGAAGGGAGTTCCCACTGATTAGGTAGTGTTAATTGAATAGTTTGATTATAATGAGAAGGATTAGGGAAGATAACCAAATCGGATATGTCTTCCTGAGATGAAAGTGATGAAAATTGACCGCAAGTATCATTAGGTGAGTCAGGCTGTATCGCTATTAGCTGAAATGTATCTTTGATACAACCCATGGCATCGCCACCATAATAGAGTGAATTGAAATACGGTTGTATGGTGAGTGATTCGGCATGAACATTACCGGGTTGCCAAATATAATTTTGATCAGGGAATGAAGCATGAAGCGTAAGATCTTCTCCCTGACAAAAAGGAACAGTTGTTTTGCCACCTGCATTTTTGATAATGGTAAATTGATCAAAAATGGTTTGATTACTTGTAAGAAATGTCGCATCTAATCTGTTCTCATTTACAGTTAAGACCATTGAACCTAAATACGCATTGGAAGCGCTGACCATCACCGGATGAGGCCAACCGGAAGATGTACCGCCTTTCTTGCCTGATACACCGACTACGGCATAAATGGTTCCTTTATTTGCTTTAGATGTTTTGGTTTTTTTCTGATAAGGACAATCATTTATAAAATCACCTTTCCCTTCATCTAACTTATGCGATGTATTGAGTGTTGAGGAATTGCCATAATGTCCGTTGAGAAGGAAAGAACGTTCATAAGCATGACTGTGTCCACAAAGAATCAAATCTACACCGTATCGTTCAAGAATGGGGACTAGTTGTTCGCGCATTTGTGGCAGTTCAAAATCCAAATAGGGAAATGGATTGTCGGAATTATGAGATCCTTTTGTATATGGCGCATGATGCCAAAAAGCAATCGTCCATTCTTGTTGGTTTTGTTGAAGATCTTGTTTAAGCCATAGTCCCATGGCACTGGTTGAGTCGCGGGAAGAGTCATAAGAATCAAGAGAAATAAAATGGATATTTCCGATATTAAATGAATAATACGCCTTTGTATGAGAGGGCGTGCCGCCAAGCTCTGCATCGGTAGGCATGGAAAAGATTTGATAGTAAGCGCCTGTTTGTGTGGCAGCATCCGCACCGCTATAATAGTCATGATTACCGGGCGTAGGCCAAATAACGGTGTTGCTGATTATATTTTCATACATATTATTAAAGAGCGCATCTTGATATTGACCATCCGTGCCAAAGTCGTAGGCGTTATCACCCAAAAGAATCATACCATCTATGGGCTTATTGTTGTTATACTCTATGAATGCATCTCTCACACTGCGTTGATCGTTGTTACCTGTGCCACAATCTCCTAGAATCCAGAATGAATAGGCTCGTTTTGTTTGATTGGGAGGCAAGGTATAGAAATACAGATTAGCATTTGTAGCTAGAAGATTATCAATATTTCCAACAGCATAATAATATTTTGTATCAGGCTGTAAGCCGGTAAGCTTAATTTGATGCTCTGTTGTATTACTTGATGATTGGGAAACCTGATTTAAATTGTTAACATTTGTTCCATAACTAATCCGACTGCTTGTTGCTGTATTTGTGCGCCAACGGATAATAATGCTGTTCTGAGTGGCAACTTGTAAATAAGGCCCTCTCACAATATAGGTCTGTGATAAAAGAGAAAGAATGGGGAAGAAAAAGAGGAATATGGCTCCCACTGTTTTATGCATTATTGAAAAATATATGGATTTAACTACTCAAAAATATAAAAAATTACCCAATTGTTATGCATGCCGAGTAATTTAACAATAAATATTAGCCAAAATACTAAAGGGTATCAGAATGAAAAATATTTATACATTAGTGCATAATTTAAAGAAAATTTATGAAGAAAAGATATTGTGGACTCGTTGGGATTATTGATATCTCCGGTTTTACATGCTCAGAAGAAAGAAAAGGCACCTAAGTTGGCAGATGGATTATATGCTAAGATTATTACACCTACAGGGGATATTCTCCTGCGCTTACATTATGAAAAAGCGCCCATGACAACAGCTAATTTTGTCGGTTTGGCTGAAGGGAAGATACCTAATAAGGCCCGTCCGCTTGGCACGCCCTATTTTGATGGATTGAAATTTCATCGTGTGGTAAAAGATTTTGTTATACAAGGTGGTGATCCGTCAGGAAACGGAACGGGAGGCCCGGGCTATGCTTTCAAAGATGAGTTTCATCCAGATTTAAAACATAACGGCCCCGGTATTTTATCTATGGCTAATGCTGGTCCCAACACGAATGGCAGTCAGTTCTTTATTACACATAAGGCTACACCGCATTTGGATAACAAACACTCCGTATTTGGGAAAGTAGTAGAAGGGCAGGATATAGTGGATAAGATTGAACAAGGGACTGAGATTACACAAATTAAAATCATTCGTGTAGGCGGCGCAGCCAAGAAATTTAAAGCAGAGAAAGTATTTCGAGAACTTAGTGGTGTTGATTTAGGCACTGACCAAAAGAAATAACAATTTTCTTTCTTTTTCCCAATTGAAAATAGTTCGTCTAAGTTACTATTTGACATCGTTTATCTTTCCTATAGGATGAATCTACATAGGAGAGAACAGCGATTTCTATTGTGACATATTACCAAATATTCGACTCGTATGACTGGGCGTTGAGTTTGGTTAACTAAACATGAGTACAGGATTCTCAAGCATCATACGGAATGTGCCAAGAAACTCTGCGCCGGTAGCACCATCCACAACACGATGATCGCAACTAAGTGTTACTTTCATAGTATGGCCAGGTTGGATAATACCATTCTTCACGACTGGCACCTGTTTCACACTCCCAACAGCCATAATACAAGCATCGGGTGGGTTGATGATAGCTGTAAATTCCTCAATGTTATACATCCCTAAATTGGAAATAGAAAAGGTATTGCCTTGCATATCCTCAGGCATGATTTTCTTATCCTTGGCTTTTTGAGCCAAGCGTTTCACTTCACTGTTAATGTTTGTCAATGAGAGGGTATTGGTGAAACGAATCACCGGAACGACCAATCCATCCGGTACGGCTACAGCCACGCCAATATGTATATGTTGATTATATCTGATTTTATCGCCCAGCCATGACGCATTCACGGCCGAATGTTTTTGTAAGGCCATGGCAGATGCCTTGATAACAAAATCATTGACAGATAATTTATTTTCACTTTTCTCATTCCACGCTTTTCTCGAACTCATCACCTGATCCATATCTACTTCGATGGTCAAATAGAAATGTGGTGAAGTGAATTTACTTTCACTTAAACGACGTGCAATGGTTTTACGCATTTGCGATATAGACTCTTCTCTGAAAGATTCTTGTTGAACACCTTGAGATGAAGCCCAATTCTCAATATCTCGTTTGATAATGCGACCATGATCGCCACTGCCTGTTACCTGACGAATGTCAATGCCACGTTCTATAGCCAACGAACGTGCTAGAGGCGAAGCTTTGATACGACCGGATGATACAGATATTGTCGTATCTTGGTTGGTAGGAGGGACTATTTCTGTTGTTTTCTCAGACGACTTAGTATCTGTTTTTGTATTAGCGGCAGGTATGCTTTCTTCTTTTAATAATGCAGAAATATCTTCGCCCTCCTTACCTAAAATAGCCAAAATGCCATTTATAGGTGCACTTCCTCCGATCTCCACGCCAATATGAAGCAATACCCCCTCTTGAAAACTCTCAAACTCCATAGTGGCTTTGTCTGTTTCAATCTCAGCCAAAAGATCTCCGGCCTTCACTTTATCACCAACTTTCTTATGCCATGCAGCTATAACACCTTCCGTCATGGTGTCACTTAATTTGGGCATTCTTATGATTTCAGCCATTCTTTAGGGATTTTATTAATTCAAATTATTGATTATCCATAATAAAGGGATAATGAGGCTCAGAATAAACATATTTGTACAGGTCCTCAGCTTCCGGGAAAGGCGATTCTTCAGCAAACTTCACACATTCATCAATCAAATCACTCACTCTTGCATTAATGACTTCGATCTCTTCTTTAGATGCAATTCCCTTACTCAAAATGGTTTTTAATACCTTTTCAATAGGATCAAGGTCTTTGTATTTTTCTACTTCTTCTTTGGTACGATACTTTTGCGGATCACTCATTGAATGGCCTTTGTAGCGATATGTTTTAGCCTCAATAAGCATTGGGCCATTCCCTTTGCGGGCGTGTGCAGTCGCTTTTGTAAAGCATTCGTGCACGGCTTCCACATCCATACCATCAACATCTACAGCCGGCATATTATAGGAAAGCGCCAGGTTTTTCAGTTCTGTTACATTGCTTGTTCTTTCAACAGCTGTACCCATCGCATATTTGTTGTTCTCAATAACAAATAATACAGGTAGCTTCCACAGCATGGCTAGGTTCATTGTTTCATGAAAGGCGCCCTGCCGTGTAGCGCCATCACCAAAATAACAAATCGTTATACGATCCTCATTGCGGTATTTATCTGCAAAAGCGAGCCCGGCACCCATTGGAATTTGTCCTCCAACAATACCATGACCGCCGTAGAAACGATACGCTTTGCTAAACATATGCATAGAGCCTCCCATACCTCTTGAACAGCCGGTGGCTCTTCCATATAATTCGGCCATCATATATTTGGGATGCATACCTTTTCCGATAGGTTGAACATGGTTGCGATAGCCTGCAATCATATTGTCATCAGGTCTGATAGCCGAAATAACACCGGCCACAACGGCTTCCTGTCCAATATAAAGATGTAGAAAGCCGCGAATTTTTTGTTGTGTATATACCATACCGGCACGTTCTTCAATGCGGCGATATACCAACATTTCCTCATACCATTTTAAATATTGCTCTTTGGAATAGGTCGTCTTAGCCATAGTTTATTATTGTCAGACAAAGGTATAATATTTCCTAAGTTTTGATACGGTTTCTTTATTTGATACGGTTTCTTTAGCAGATAGCAGGTCTATTCAGGTAGTTTGAATGCAAACGGCAGAAGTGGTGCAATGCCGTTAGATTGGATAAATTGATTATCATGGCCTTCAAAAATTATTTGAATAGGTTTTTCTTGTCGTTTTTCTGTTTCGGCTATCACTTGTCTACAGCATCCACATGGCGCATAAACTAATGTAGGATCTTTATCGGTCACAGCGATAGTAATAAACAGCTTTTTTACGCCTATATTCGGATGTTGGGAGCCGGCATAGAATAGCGCAACCCTTTCTGCACATAATCCGCTGGGGAAAGCGGAATTTTCTTGATTTGATGCGGTGATGATGATGTCGTTTTCCAATAAAGCAGATGCTCCTACCTTAAATTCGGAATAAGGGGCGTAGGCTTTTTCTGCAGCATCTATGGCTGCTTGGTATAATTTCTCATCCGTATCGTCAAAATTAGACCTTAGGTAAAGGTGACATCCTTGAGGTAGAAGATATTTTGTAGCCATAATAACGTTATTCAAGATAAATACCTATCAGTCCTTCCGGCGTATTGACAAGTATTTCTTTGGTATCGCGGTTAACTTCAATCAAAAACTCGTCTATTATTGGTATCAAAATCTCTTTTTCTCCTGTGCTTATAACCATAACGGGTTGTTTCAGGTGATCCATGACTTCTTTCACATTCCCCAAATTACCTAGTCGTTTATCAATAACGGAGAATCCGATAATCTCATGAAAATAAAACTTTTTTTTCCCTTTTAAGACAGGCAGTTCTGATAAAGGTAAGTAAACCTCAGCGCCAATTAATAAAGGGATCTGTGACGAACTGTCGGTATTAAGAAACTTAATGATAAAGGTATTAGGCGTTTGTCGAATATATTCAACAAAGAAAGGAACCAGTTGCTTATTGAGGTCTAAGAGAAAAGATTTTTTGCTCAGGTAAGATGATGGATTATCCACATCTAAGACTAACTCCAGTTCGCTCGATTGCCCATGAGTACGTTTGATATACCCTACATAAAAGGTATCGTCCCGATTAAGCATATTGATTATTCTGCAGCAGAGGCTTCCGGATTCTCGTTGCCGGTTTCTTCAGCAGCTTCAGATTGTTCAGCAGCTGCAGCAGCTTGTTGTGCTGCTAATGCGGCTTCTGCATCTCTAAGTCTCTTTTCTTTTACTTCTTTTTCGGCTGCTATCTTTCTCATGCGCTCTTCTTCACGCTTTTTGGCAACACTTGAAGAGTGCCCGCTTATTTTCTGGATTTTGGTATCTATCCATGCTTGATATTTTGCATCAACATCTTCTGCCTTTACTGCGCCTTTTCTAACGCCATTAAGCAAATGATTCTTATACAAAGCACCTTTGTATGAGAGGATTGCACGCACAGTATCAGTAGGTTGTGCGCCTTTCTGTAACCAATGTACGGATGCTTCTACATCTAATTCAATAGTAGCCGGTACGGTTGTCGGATCGTATGTGCCTAGTTTTTCGATAAAACGTCCATCGCGTGGATAGCGTGTGTCTGCGGCTACTACATGAAAGAATGGTTTGCCTTTTTTCCCGTGACGCTGAAGTCTAATTTTTACAGCCATAGTCTCTTAAGATTAAGTTATACTGTTAATAAAAATAATTTGGAGTGCAAAGATGCAATTTCTTTTTTGAATTGGCAAATGAAATATTAAATTTTTACCAAATTCTCAATTGTGCACATGACTTAAATATCCATATCATCGCTTCCGCCATCTATTGGCCGACGGCGTGTGGGTTGTTGTCCTTGTTGTTGCTTGCCAAAACGGTATGTAAACTGAATGGTTGCTACACGGGTTTCGCGCTTTCGAAGTACGGTTCCCGTAAAATTATCACCACGAGAATCCACATAAAACCTTCGTGTATTAAAAATATCGGTTAAGTTTAACGTGATAGAAGCTTTCCCTTTAAGAAAATCATAACGATAGCCTAAATCTATTCCCCACATTTCTGCCATACGGCCTTGGGCAAAGGTCATAGGGCCTCTTACATCTACCGTTAACTGTAAGTCCATGGAGGGAAGAAAACGGAAGCTGTTTTGCATACGTGCCGAGAAACTGAAGTTTGTAGCATTTAACTCAGCATCTTTAGTCGTACCGAACAGTTGATTGCGAAACAGATTGAAATTGGTTGTGGAGGACCACCACTTAAACCATTTATTTCGAGAAACAATCTCTAACCCGAAATTCATCGAATAGTCGAGATTAATGAAAGTTACAGTTGAGACACCTGCCGAGTCAACACTGCGGTAACGTTGAATGATACCACTGATATATCTAAAATAAGTTGTAGCAACTAGCGTGTGATTTTTCCATTGTTTGGAGTAATTGAGCTCAACGGCATCAATGTTTTCAGGGTTTATATTCGGATTACCAACATGGATATTTAACGGGTCATCGTACGAGGCAAAGGGATTGAGCGTATAAGTGCCGGGCCGGTTAATTCTTCTAGAATAATTTAACTGCAATTCGTGTCCTTTCTTCATTTTATAACTTAGAAAGACAGAAGGGAAGAAATGTATGTATTGTTTAGTGAATGATGCGTTACCCACGGCCTGATCTCCGGTTATATTGGTTTGTTCGATTCTCATACCAACCTGGTATCCGAACTTTTCTTTAAGCATACCGGAAAATGTGCCATATACGGCGTTTACATCTTCAAAATAAATAAAACGATTGGTTAGAGTTGTATTGGCAACCCATTGGTTTAGATTATAATCAAATGTATCGGCCACCAGTTCATTATTAAATCGCCGAATGGTTACTTTCCATCCTAGTTCTAATTTGTAATTCTGAGAAAATGGATGTGTGTAATCCATCTGAGTTACGGAGACAATATTTTTTTTATAACTATTATTAGTTGTATAGCCGATGTTTTGCGTTGTATCTGGATTCCCATCTATGAGGTAAGGCAGTTGCATATAATAACCTTTAGATTCCCCATCATTGTATGAAATATTGGAAGAGAAGTAGAGTTCACGTCTCTTTTTTTGCAATTTGTAAGTATAGGAAATACCTCCGTCTGCCGTAAGATTAGTAGAAGGTGTTTGGGTGTTGCGATCGTATGTTTGTGTCAACCATCCGTTATTATCTAAGAATTGATAACTGATATGTTCGAGAGACTCATCAGTACCATAACTAACCAAATAAGTGATACCAATACTATGATTTTGATTTGGGGTAAAATCAAAGTTTCCTGAGAGTGTAGGTGATATTTGAATGCGATGACCTTGGTCTTGTTGATTGATCGAATAGGAAGGAAGAGAATCAAAGGTATTGGTACGGTTATGCTGACCGCCAGACCAGTTTCGGTTATATCTGAATCCGATGGTATGGCCGGTGGCAAATTTCTCGGAGCGATAATTTATCGAGCCACTGGCATTATATTTATGATATGTGCCCACGCCGGCTGTTAGGTTTCCACTCAATCCGTCTGAGATGTTCCGTTTAGTAATAATATTAATAATGCCCGACATCCCATCCGCGTCATATCTAGCGGAGGGATTGGTAATCAGCTCGACATGATCAATGTTGGATGCCGGAATCTGCATGAGAATTTGCTCTCTGTTATCGCCAGTCAGCCCTGATGGTTTGCCGTTAATGAAGATAATAAGATTCTCGCTGCCGCGTAAAGATATTTTACCATCTACATCCACACTTACCGTAGGTACTTGTTTTAGCACATCTATCGCTGAGCCACCTGCGCTTACTAAGTCTTTTTCAACATTAAAGACTTTCTTATCTATGGCAAGCTGAAAGTTTTCTTTTTCCTCTACAATCTCAACTTGTTGTAGTGTTTTGGCATCTACACTCATCCATATCGTACCCATATTAATTACAGATGATTGCTGCGAGATGATAACCGTGTCCAGATATGTCTTGTAACCGATAAAAGAGAAAGAAAGAAAATAGGTGTCTGGTTTAAGCTTATCAATTACGAACAGACCTTGAGCATTAATCAAGGCGCCGGTTAGAAACGTGTTGTCTTTAGCACTGCGCGCCGTAACGGTAGCAAATTCTACCGGCTGTTTACTAGCTTCATCTAAAACCTTTCCGCTTATCTTGCCATTGAATGATGTACTTGGGTTTCCTTGTGCATAAAACATTACGGTACTGATATAAGTAAAGACAAGACTTAAAGCATATTTCATGCTGCAAACATACAATTCTTTAAAAAAAGATTTGTGAAAAATTTGTTATGAGCTTTATCCATAATGTTGGTTTCTTTTGAAAACTCATCTTAGATATCCCTTTCGAATGGACTATCTTTGCACATATGTTGAACATTTTTTTATGAAAGCATATCATGATTTGATGAAGCGTATCCTGAAAGAGGGAGTGAAAAAAACAGACCGAACAGGCACCGGTACAATCAGTGTGTTTGGTCATCAGATGCGCTTTAATCTCGACGACGGCTTTCCCTTAGTTACCACAAAAAAAGTATTTTTAAAGGGGATTATCCATGAATTGTTGTGGTTTCTACAAGGCGAAACAAATATTCGTTATTTAACGGAGCATAATATACATATTTGGGATGACTGGCCGTATGCTAAGTATAAAGTAAGTGAGGCCTATCAAGGAGAATCTAAAGAAGAGTTTGCAAAACGTGTGGCGGCGGATGTGTCTTTTGCAGCGCACTGGGGAGAGTTAGGCCCTGTATATGGTTATCAATGGCGTAGTTGGCCCGCGCCGGATGGGCGTTCTGTGGATCAGATTTCATCATTGATAGACACTATTCGTACGAATCCCGATTCGCGCAGATTACTTGTAAGCGCATGGAATGTGCCGTTTATTGACGAGATGGCATTGCCGCCCTGTCATACATTTTTTCAATTCTATGTGGCAGAGGGAAAGCTATCCTGTCAGTTATATCAACGCAGTGCCGATGTTTTTCTAGGAGTGCCATTTAATATAGCCTCTTATGCCTTATTAACCATGATGATAGCTCAGGTTTCTCATCTCAAGTTAGGCGATTTTGTACATACTTTTGGAGATGCCCATTTGTATTTGAATCATTTGGATCAAGTGCACTTGCAGTTATCCAGAGATTGTCGTGCATTACCAAAAATGATAATCAATCCAAACATAAAAGATATTAATCAATTCTCATATACTGATTTTACGCTGCAGGACTATCATCCGCATGATGCGATATCCGCTCCTGTGGCGGTATAATTTTATTCAAAAAATCGGATTTGTGAAATAAGTATTAAAAAAGAAAAAGTCTAAATCTTGCAGCGCAGATTCCTCACTAATGCAACATTGGTAATGTCCGCAAAGTATTGACATAGCTATTTAAAAATAGTTACATATATCAAAACGAGTACGTTGCTTTTAGTTTAAACTCAAAACGCATAAAAACAGGGCAAGATGTTCTTCGGCTTCAAAATATTGCGTTGTGCGATGATTGGACTGAAAATATGCTTAGGGAAATCGAGCTGTGGGCAGGGGAAGAGCAGGGTAATTCACGATCTTTTATCCAAAACTTGGATTGCAAATTCAAATCAGTTGAGCAGAAAATGGATAAGCTCGTAAATGTTTATCTGGAAGGCAAAATTGAAAACTATCTTAAAAAGAGAAATGAAATGTTGAAAGAGAAAGCCGATTTGCAGTTGAAGCGTTCGGACTTTGGGCAAAAGGACGCATGAATTGGATCGAATCGCTTTTTGAGGGATAAAAAAATCATCTTTAATTTCGTATCGCCTTATCAGGAAATCCCCAAATACAAGGCTTTGCAAGCAAAGCAAACAAAAAGCCCCGCGTTAGCGGGGCGATTACAGAGTAGAAAGAAAAAAAATTTCTCTCTTGGTGGAGCTGGTGGGAGTTGAACCCACGTCCAAACATGGAATAAAAGAGCTTTCTACATGCTTAGTGCTTCATTCATTGTCGAGATACGATAAGGAGAAACACGCCCAATCGTATCCTTAGTTCTTTTATCTTAAGCAAGCACCAGAACATTACTTGCAGCATCCTGATTTGACGATGCTTTGTTCCGACCCTACAGGCTCGAACCGGAGAAAGCAGCACACTGCGTAATCAACTGTGATTAGGCAGCAAGTGCGTAGTTGTCAGTGTTGCCACTTAACATGTTGAAGCTTGTTATTAGCGAGGTAAGGCAACAACCCTCGGCATGCTTACCCGATTACCGCTCATGCTGTCGAAACCGTGACAGCCCCAATAATCGTGTATGTATTATTTATCAAAATCAAAGAACACGTTATGCTTAACGCACAAAACAGTACAAAGTTACAAAAATACTCTGAATTAAACTGCTATCAAGATATGCTTTAGATACATTAACAAAACATTTCCCGGACTTGTGAGTATGTTAGATCATGAAATAATACAGAAAATAGAGAACAGGATATTTTCAGATTAATATTTTTTTACTTTAGCTGAAATTTAATTAGAATCACTATGACGGAAACGGTATCCAAAAAACATCCTAAGGGGTTATATCTGTTGTACTTTACAGAAATGTGGGAGCGCTTTAGCTATTATGGTATGCGGGCTATTTTTACCTTGTATATGGTTAATGCGTTGTTCTTAGATAAATCGATGGCTTCAAAAATCTACGGAAGCTATACCGGATTAGTATATCTCACACCTTTGTTGGGAGGATATATCGCTGACCGCTACTGGGGAAACCGCAAATCAATCATTTTTGGCGGCTTGCTTATGGCCTTAGGTCAGTTCCTAATGTTTTTTAGCGGTTCTATTTACCATGATGTAGAAACTGCCAAAATGGTGATGTATGGCGGATTGGGCTTTTTGATTTTTGGTAATGGCTTTTTCAAGCCTAATATCTCGACAATGGTAGGACAACTTTATAAGCCCGGTGATTCTAGAGTTGATTCAGCATTTACGATATTTTATCAGGGTATTAATTTGGGTGCATTGATAGCACCGCTTGTTTGTGGCGGCTTAGGTGAGCAATACGATGTAAATGGCCTTATTGTGCCATCGCAGTTTAAGTATGGGTTTCTAGCAGCTGCAATAGGTATGATACTTAGCTTAGCAGCATTTATTTGGCTAAAAAATAAATATATTCATACCCCTGATGGCGAACCGGTTGGTATGCCTCCAAAACAGGCCTATAATCGGAAAGAAGAACAATCTACACCTCCGGTCAAGTCTAATCCTTTGAAAGTTGTTATTGCGGTGATAGGATGGTTGGCATTATTTGCCGGCTTCTACTTTGGTGTAAAGCTGGATGAAATTGGTGCTATGATATTCTCTACATGTTTGGTATTACCTTTCATGATTATTTCTGATAAGTCTTTAACAAACATCGAACGTGATCGGATTTTGGTTATTTATATCATTGCTTTCTTCGTGATATTCTTCTGGTCTGCATTTGAACAAGCCGGTGCTTCACTCACGTTCTTTGCACAGGAACAAACAGATCGGAACATCTTTGGATGGAGCATGCCGGCTTCTTTCTTCCAAATCTTTAATGCAATGTTTATTGTAATTCTAGCACCGATAGCTGTTTCCGTATGGTCATTCCTGGCTGCCCGTGGTAAAGAACCGGCATCTCCCGTAAAACAATCTATGGGTTTGGGATTTTTAGCATTAGGTTATTTATTTATAGCTTGGGGCGTGAATGGTATTCAACCATGGGATAAGGTGAGTATGATATGGCTTGTTGGCTTGTATCTGATTCATACCGTTGGAGAATTATGTCTTTCGCCCATAGGATTATCAATGGTTGTGAAACTGGCACCTGTTCGCTTTGTTTCGCTTTTAATGGGTGTTTGGTTTATGAGTACAGCTACGGCCAATAAATTTGCGGGCGACCTTAGTGCTTTGTATCCGGAAGAAGTGAAGTTAGAATCAGTAGCTACAGCATCTAATGATATTATTTCTTTGGTTCAGGATAATGTGTTGGGAGATGATGTTTGGAGCCGTTCAGTTAAGGATCGAGTGGGGATTCCTTCCGTTAAAGCAGAATTTGATAAGAATGAAATGAAATCAATGACCCTATCTAATGAAGTGGATAGCTTATCTATGTATTCTCTTAAACTTATTAAAACGGCCAGTCCTTCAATAACGAAGGCACTTATTTCTGACGATGGTAATTACCTGTTTGCCTACAAGCAAGTTGAAAAAAGAAAAGACAAAGACCTGGTTAAAGAAGATCGTTTGGAAGTATGGAATTTACATCCTAAGAAGCCCTCATTCCTTGGTATGCAAATAAATACCTTGTATGATTTCTTTATGATATTTGTTTATATGGCTGGCGCCGCCGCTTTGATTCTATTTGTCATTCATAAATGGTTGTTGAAAAAGATGCATGGCGTGCGCTAATCATCGTTCTCAAAACAACAATTTATTCTCTTTGAAAAATCTTAAAACCTTCATGCAGCATGATATTTCTCATGTTGCATGAAAACTTTATAGGCCTATCCTGATACATTCATTCTATATTTTTATCTTTACATATGCATAATCAACATAGATATAGTCCGAGAAAAAAAGTTGAAGGAATAGTTTACGGAATTCATCCGGTTATAGAGGCCATTCGCGCCGGTAAAATTCCGGAGAAGGTATTATTAAAAAAGGGCATGGCTTCACCGCAGATAGAAGAGTTGCTGGACTTGTTGCGAAAGCATCAAGTTGTTCGTCAAGACGTGCCGGTAGAAAAACTTAATAGAATTACGAATGCACCACATCAAGGGGTTATTGCTTATATGCCGCTCATCGAATACCAGCAATTGGAGCATATTGTACCTATGTTGTTCGAGCAAGGAAAAACACCGCTTTTTGTTGCATTAGATCGTATTACAGATGTTAGAAACTTAGGTGCAATAGCCCGTACAGCCTATTGTGCAGGGGCGAATGCGCTCATTATTCCATCACGTGAATCGGTAACAGTAACCGAAGATGCCATGAAAACATCTGCCGGGGCATTACATCATATTCCGGTTTGCAGAGTGCACAACCTATATCAATCATTGGCCTACCTAAAGGATGCCGGCCTTCGATTAGTGAGTGTTACTGAAAAGGGCAAATCCTTACATTATGATGTGAAGCTGACCGAACCGCTTGTTTTGGTGATGGGATCTGAGGATGATGGCATTGCCAAAGATATTTTACGACTCTCGGATGAGCGGATAAAGATTCCATTACTGGCGGATATGGATTCATTAAATGTTTCAGTAGCAACAGGAGTAGTTCTTTATGAAGTGATACGCCAACGTATGAAACATGGATAAACGGTATCCGGAATTCTTGACACGGATGGAAAGGTAGTTGGGAGAATCTCTGAAAAAACTTAAGCTTTAAGATGCCGAAAGACTTATTTTATCATCGGGTTGCATTTGCTTGTTGAGTCTTCACTTTTACGGAGAATACTCAAAAATTTTTTTTCTTCAAAAAAATAAATTATCTTGGGTTCAGAACCTACCTGGATATTATGAGACAAAATGAACCTGTTACGCTATATACTCCTATTCCCATTTTCACTATGCTATGGAATAGTGGTTCAGTTGCGTAATCGATTATACGACCTGCGTATCCTCAAATCTAGGGCCTTTAAGAAGCCGATTATATTGGTTGGTAATCTGACAACAGGAGGAACAGGAAAAACACCACATGTTGAGGCTGTATTACATGTTTTACGTGCCGCATCACTAAAAGCTGTTGTACTTAGCAGAGGCTATGGGCGTAAGACCAAAGGATACAAATTGGTGGATGTGTCGGACGATTATATCAACACAGGTGACGAGCCTTTGCAAATTAAACACAAGTTTCCTGAATTTCCTGTTATCGTGGATGCCAATCGCACTAGAGCCATTAGTAAAATCTTAAAGGACTATCCGGAAATAGATGTGATAGTTATGGACGATGGATTTCAGCATCGGGCTATACGCGCTGGTATGAATATCTTACTACTGGATTATGAAGATTTGAATCGCTATAATTGTCTTATTCCATCCGGGACCTTAAGAGAACCTCGCTCAGGCGCGAGAAGAGCTGATATGATTATTGTCAGTAAAACACCATCTTTTTTTTCTCCAATGGAGAAACGCTTATTGAAGGAGCGCATTCAATGTTATGCATCGCAGGACGTATTTTTTAGTTATATGGTTAATGGTGAATGGAGTACTTTGCAGGAGATTGATAAGCCGGCAATAATAAATCAGGATTATTTTATAGAGCGTGAATACGAAGTTCTTCTTCTTACAGGGATCGCTAAGCCAGCCCCATTTGTAGAGTATGTTTCAGATCATTTTAAAAAATTTACGCACTTAAGTTTTGCCGACCATCACCGATTCACTGTAAGTGATATCAAACGTATCATTAAGATATTTAACGAATTACCTTCTGCTAATAAAATTATTCTAACGACAGAGAAGGATGCGATGCGTTTACTGCGTGAAGACTTGCGAATCCTATTCGATGACTTACCTTTGTTCTGTATTAAGGTGGATGTGAAATTTCACCAAGATGATTTTAGATTATTCAATGATGTTATTGTAAAATATGCAGGACAGATTAAAGGAGGCTATACAGTATATCCAAGGTGAAACTGCTTTGAAACCTGAGATTGGTATCATTCTGGGATCTGGATTGGGGGGCTTGGTGAACGAAATAAAGATAAAAAAATCTATACCTTATAACCTTATACCATCTTTCCCAATTTCCACAGTAGAGGGCCATCACGGTAATCTAATATTTGGTTTTATTGCCGGAAAAGCAGTTGTGATTATGCAGGGCAGATTTCATTATTATGAAGGGTATTCTATGCAACAGGTAACTTTCCCTGTCCGAATAATGAAAGAGCTAGGCATTCATACATTGCTTATATCAAATGCCGCCGGAGGGATGAATCCTGCCTTTTCGGTGGGGGATATAATGTTAATAACTGACCATATTAGTTTATTCCCCGAATCACCTTTACGTGGACCAAATGAAGCATCGTTCGGAACTCGATTTCCGGATATGAGCAGTGTGTATTGTAAATCAATCATAGCCTCCGCCAAAGAAGTGGCATTAGCCATGCACCTTAGTTTGCAAGAAGGTGTGTACGCCGGCGTGCAGGGGCCTTGCTTTGAAACACCTGCCGAATACCGATATCTTCGTATTATTGGTGCGGATGCCGTAGGTATGAGTACGGTGCCTGAAGCCATTGTTGCAACACATGCGGGTATCAAATGCTTTGGTGTCTCAGTTATTACTGACTTGGGTATAGAAGGTCAGGTACAAACTATATCACATGCAGAAGTGATTAAAGCAGCAAATGAGGCAGGTTCCAGGTTAACGCAATTGTTTGTTGGACTTATGAGTCATATCTGATTACGGCATTTGTTATTTCAGCTCGTCTGTTGTTAATTTGTAACTTATATTCCGAATAGAATGGATACCGTATTTGATAATTATGAAATTATAGTGGGTTTAGAAGTGCATACACAGCTTCTCACACAATCTAAGGCATATTCTTCCGATGCTGCTTCCTATGGTGCCAGCCCTAATACTCAGGTTAGTCCTGTATCTCTCGGATTACCCGGCACACTGCCTGTATTTAACGAAAAAGTTTTGGAATATGCAGTTAAGCTTGGTTTAGCTTTACATTGTGATATTCGTCATGAAAATCGCTTTGCAAGAAAAAATTATTTTTATGCTGATTTGCCGAAAGGGTATCAGATAACGCAGGATAATACACCGATTTGTATCAATGGTTATGTCTTGGTGAAAGACGATCAGGAGAATGAAAAAAAGATTAACCTGGAGCGTATTCACATGGAGGAGGATGCCGGAAAAAGTATGCACGATCAAGATCCGTTTGATTCATTGATTGACTTAAACAGAGCCGGAGTACCGTTATTGGAAATCGTCTCCAAACCGGAAATCAGATCTGCTAAAGAGGCATATAATTATTTGACAGAGATTAGAAAATTAGTCAGATACCTAGATATCTGTGATGGGAATATGGAAGAGGGGAGTTTGCGTTGCGATGCTAATATTTCAGTCAGAAAAAAAGGTGAATCGGTGCTTGGAAAGAAAGTTGAGGTAAAGAATATGAATTCGATTCGGAATGTTCAACGCGCTATCGAGTATGAAACAAGGCGTCAGATTGAAGCGATAGAAAAAGGCGAGGCAATTCATCAGGAAACACGTTCGTTTGATGCGTTAAGCGGTACCACGTCTGCCATGAGAAGTAAAGAGATGGCGCATGATTATCGCTATTTTACCGAACCTGATCTGCCACCTGTTTTTGTTTCTGATGAATATATTAATCAGGTAAGAAGAATGATGCCACCATTGCCATCAGAGCTTTTTGATAAATATACACGTAAACTTGGCCTTTCGGAATACGATGCATTGGTTATCACAGAGTCTAAGCATGAAGCCATATTCTTTGAAGCCATGCTGGAGCATACATCGAATGTGAAAGCGGCTGCCAATTGGTTGATGGTACATGTCAAATCATTTCTAAACGAACAAGGCTTATCTATATTAGACTTTCCTCTGTGTCCCAAACAGATTGCTTCCATAATCAATCTTATTGATGCGGGGTATATAAGTCAGTCAGTCGGTTCCCAGCGTATCTTTCCGGAGATGATAAAATTTCCGAATATGGAAGCTATGCAAATAGCAGAGAAACTTGATTTAATTCAGCAAAGTGATGAAGAGGCGTTATCAACATTAATTGATAAGGTTTTAGCCGATCTGTCTGATGATGTAGCCAGGTATCGCAATGGAAAAAAAGGATTATTAGGGATGTTTATGGGCGAAGTGATGAAAGCCAGTCAGGGCAAAGCCGATCCGAAGATCACTAATACGTTGCTTCGCCAAAAGTTAAATAATGAGTAAGCATAAATCCTTGTTACTTTTTTGTTTTACAGGTATTAATGCCAAACAAGGTATAAATGGGACAGAATCCTATAAAGCTTGTTACAAGAAAAACACCGGCTAAGATCATTAAGGCGATACCAAGAACCCCACTAATGATTTTAGTGAAGAAAAGAATGGCTATAGCAATAGCAATACCAATTCGTAGCATACGATCAATACCTCCCATGTTTGTTTTCATACTCTTATGATTTTCCGGTTTTTTTATTCTATCAAAAAGGATAACAATCATCTATGTATTTTGTTTGAGACTATGCATGCAACCATCTCCGCAAAAGATAAAACGCCCTTAATGATTTAATACCTGAATATATGTTTTCCATTTATCCAATAAATTTTGAAAAGATTCGGGTAGGGGTGTTTCAAAGACAAGTCGTTTCCCGCTTACGGGATGTTCAAACCCCAACGTGCTGGCATGTAAAGCCTGACCGGGAAGATAGGTAAAGCAGTTCTGAACAAACTGTTTATATTTAGCGGTGTCCACTCCTTTTAATATTCTTGTGCCGCCATATATCGGATCGTTGAATAGAGGATGTCCGATATGTTTCATATGCACTCTGATCTGATGTGTACGCCCGGTCTCCAGTTTGCATCTAACCAATGATACGAAGCGTAGTCTTTCTATTACAGTATAATGAGTAATGGCAGGTTTAGCATCGGGGTCATCAAGATAGACGGCCATGCCTTTTCGTTCCTTTTTGTCGCGATCGATGGCAGCATTAATTGTTCCGTTTTCTTCTTCTATATCTCCCCAAACCAAAGCAATATAATTTCGATCGATAGTACGTTCAAAGAATTGCTTTGCCAGGTGTGTCATGGCGTATTCGTTTTTAGCGATGACCATAACTCCAGATGTATCCTTATCAATACGATGCACTAACCCGGGTCGCAACTCATCCTGCTTATTGGCTAAAGGATGTTTTGATGTGGGTAATTGCTGCAAATGCCATAATAATCCATTTACCAATGTACCTGAATAGTTGCCATGACCGGGATGCACAACCAGTCCAGCTTGTTTATTTACCACCAATAAATCCTCATCTTCATAGATAATATCTAATGCCATCTCTTGTGGTAAAAGCATATTTTCATGAGGCGGATGAGCAAATACCAATGTGATAATATCTAAAGGTTTTACACGGTAATTACTCTTTACAGCTTTGCCATTGACCTGTACGGATTGGGTTTCAATAGCTTTTTGAATACGGTTACGAGATGTTTTTTCAAGTTTGTATCCTAAATATTTATCAATCCGCAGCAGGCCTTGCCCGGGATCAACCACAAAGCGATGATGCTCATATAGGTCGCTGTCCTCTGCTAATTCATTCTCATCAGGGGCAGAAGTAGAAACCATTTTATTGTATAATCAATTTATGTGTAATACCGGGCTTCCCCGAATTATTTGTAAAACGAAGCAGATAAATACCGGATGCGAATTCCGAGACAGACAGGGAATGCTCACCATGCCATGGTTGGTCTAAAATTTTCTTACCGAAGATATCCAGAAGCTCTATATTTTGGACTGCATAGGATTGAGGTATATCAAAGAATACCATGTCATTTGCAGGATTAGGATAAATACGAATTTGCTCCGTTATATTTTCTTCTTCAACACTTATTTGTTCTTTGGAAACAGCCGGGCCAACAATCGGTCGTATCATGGCTGTTCCGGGTATTGTTAGGGTATCCCATTGGTTAGTGGTTTTATAATACGTGTACATCTTGTTATTGGTATTCTTGTCAAAGCCTAAGTGGATTTTAAAAGATTGGTTTTGATACCAACCTACGTAAAAGTCTCCGGTTGTGAGTGGCACAGGCTCTTTGAGAATATAAGTAGAAAAACCATTATTTACAGGATTTAGATGTGCCAGTGTATCGTCTGGTAATATGCGAATCTGGCGGGTTTCTGAATATATTGGCTCATTGTTAAGTGAAGACCAAACTCGGAGCTCTATAAAACGACTGCTCTCATCCTCTCTAACCGGATTAAAATAGAACTGAATGGCTCTTAATGTATCAGGGAAGTTAAGCCTGAACTTCATAGCCATATTACCCATGGTGCCAAGCCAGATAGATTCTTCAGCCGTGCCATCATCGTAAGCATAATGAGAATAGAAATTCTGTCGGAGCAAGAAGGTATCATTTTCCATTCTCACATCTGTGTCAAATTGGGTAATGTAATTTCTTACATAAAATGTTGTACTGTCTGTTAGTGGCAGCCAGGATGATGATTGGAAGTTGTAATTAAAGTCAGGTTGAATAAAACGTGAATAGCTGGCATATCCGGATGTGATGTATGGATCTATCATATTGGTATCGGTTGGAACGGGCATATAATCATCGGTATAGCGATTTAATACATTCCAATCCTGGTCATAGAAGATGTATTTATAACATATCGTCTTTGAAGCAGTATCTAAATTTCTCATATAGTTGTCCCACTTAGAGTCCACCTCGCTTTGTGTAAACTGAGTGTAAGGCATTTCTCTGTAACGACGTAGAATGCTAAAAGGCGGATAAACGAATGCGACGTCAGAAATAATGGTATCGGCATGATTCCGCAAACGGTCTAAACGAATATAATCGAGGTTCCACTGATCGAGATTGCCGGAGCGGTTACCCCAATTCTTAAAACGAAACTGAAACCCTTTCTTTAAAAAAAGAGGATTCGTGATTGGTACAATACGTTGTTTGAAATCATGTAGGTCTGAGCCGGGTATGTTGAGTACATGCAGCCATGTAGCATTGGTAACATCATAAAACTCAAGCACCAAAGAATCTTTTGGTGCTGGTGCATATCCAAGCCCTTGCGGCTGATAAAAGAAGCTAAGATAAATACTGTCGGAAGCCGGGTAATCAAGATTAATGGGCTTGGATGTCAGGTAATCATTTATACCATAACTGCCGGTAGCGCCCGGTTGATATGCACGGCCAAATTCATCTGTTCCGTCTAATGTAACAACACCCATGGTGGGTGGATGAACGCCCATTGAGAAATTACGATAAGCAAAATTGTCAATCCAAAGTGCCTTGTCATCAGGTGGTGGGAAATAAACATGGTACACATCGGTTGAATCGTCGGTGAGCGTACCATCCGGATAGTATGATGTAGAGTCGATGGTGGATGTTAGTGTATTGTAATAATATCGCTTTGTCGTAATCGGCCATATCTGTAATGTGTCAACCGGAATAAACGGATTAACGGTATTGCCATATAGTATATATTGATATTGGGTGTTGGGTGTGGAGTCAATCTGTACCGGATTGATACTTATAACAGTGAAATTATAGGTTTTTGATAAAGCATACTTCATTGGGAAAGTATCTGGTAAGGGGCTAATACGATATATAGGTGCAATAGAATCAATCGGTGTCCCAACCGACCACATATCATAGTTTTTGAAACGATAGGTGGAAAAATCATCTATAAAGGGAAGCGAAACGGTATCATGTATATAATAATCATGCGAGCCGATGGGATACAGTTTTTGTGAGAAATCAGCATCTGTCATAGTCTTAAAGGCATTGAAGAATCGTGCAGGCTCGTATGAAATTGGACTGGTGCCTACATCTTGTGCGTGCAAGGGCCCCTTCATCCATAATAGAATGATGAGGAATTTGAAAATTATCTGAGATGATTTATTTTGCATAAAAGGTTTCATGTTGCTTTTGTTTTGTTAGGGATTCCCAAACCATAAATCAATATCACTGCCTTCACTGATATTCGGCTCTGCAGTGGCTGAGGGCGATTGTCGAATAACAATAGCATTAAAACTGTCTTTCACAGCTTCGGTGAATATTTCTGCGCCCATATTAAGATTGTTAGTACTGAGAATCATGAGCGCTTCACTTCTTGATTTTCCTATCAGGTTAGGAACACCAACTTTAACATCACTTCCGCCTTGTCCAATCCACACATCAATAGCAGAGCCTTTGGGTATTTTCGTTCCGGGTTTAATGGCTTTATCCTTATAAAATTGTTGCATCACCGGTGGCATGCCGGGCTTCTTAATAGCTCTTCCAAGTTTTAACCCTTTAGATTCAAGAATACCAATAGCCTGTCTCAATGATAGGTCTATCAAGTTCGGCATATCAACCATGGGTGGAGAAAACGAACGTATGACAATATAAAATCGTCGGTTCCTTTTTACTTTTTCTCCTGGCTTGGGATTTTGTTCAACGACTTCTCCGTATGCAATGTTTTTCTTCTCTTTAGGCACTTCATAAACAGAATCGACAATAGCCACTCGTAGATTTTTATCTTCTAAAAGTTTTTTGGCGTCATTAAGAGTCAATCCCGTCAAATCAGGCACTTCAATAGATTCGTTATGATGGGTATATATCCCAAACGATTTAAAAACAACCACCGTTACAATAATAAAAGCAATGGTTGCCGCAATCAGATTTATCCAAAAATTTTTATTAAACATCTAATGGGTTACTAACCTATGTTTTACAAGAATGTAAAAGTACTAAATATCTCTGATAATTTTATAGACATCGTATAATACTTACTACTATTCATCTTGGCTAAGGCGTGCATATTGATAAAAACTTATATCATACGTATAAACGGGAGGGAGGCCATTCTTATCGCCCGTTTTGTACATAAACCGTTTGCCACCACCAAAAATTTCGTACAAAATGATGTCTTTCTCAAATGTGATTTTACATATAATACTTTGCTCCTGAATCTCAAACCAGGAGAATAAAACATTATCGAACCAACTGCAAGAAAGAATGATATCGTTTTGCTCGTCTATCACCCAGCCGGAAAGACCTTTTTTGAGTAAATACGCCCTTATGTCAGCATCCTTCTCATCCCTGTATTGAATAGTGTATTGGGTGATATGCGCTGAGTCAGTTGGGGCTAAACTAAGCATCATGGGAAAAGATGAAGGATAGCCTGTAATGGGAGGTTCCATTACCATTACACCTCGCCATTCGCCGTACCAATTCTGAGGGAATGAATCCGGCTGAGCTAATAATGAGTTAGATAAACAAAGAGAGAAACAATAAAATACTATTGTGAGTACATTAGTTCTCAGTAACTGATAGACCTTCCACATCAAAAATAATTTTTAATGTATTCTTCCCCTTTTTAATATCCATTTTTTTGGTATAGTTCCAATCAAAACTATAATCGTTTGCAGTTGTTCTTTCCTCCCATTTACCATCATATTTGGCCCAAAGAGAGCAGAATATCTGATGTGTGCCAGTTAGCACTTTCACCTTTATCTTATTTCCTTGTGATTGCTTCTTCTCTACACTTTCCCCTATTTTCTGACCATCGCAATATACCATGAGTTTAGATAGATGGTCGTATCCGGAAATTGTATTAATGGCTTTGAAAGAGATTTGTAGAGTAGATTGGGCATTAATACTGAATGTGGTAAGCAAGCTTAGACCTGCAAAGACTAAAATAATACGGGCTAGTTTCATATTTTTTCTTACAAAAATATGAAATAACAGATCACCTCTGATATAAATACGCTCTTTTCTTTAATCTTCTGCAATTAAACCTACATTTGTCTTATATGGTCGAGATAGAAGGTAAAATTGTATCGTCTCAATTATTTGACAGGCGTTTTGTGTGTGATCTTAATGCGTGCAAGGGTATCTGTTGTGTGGAGGGTGATAGCGGCGCGCCTCTTGAACCGGAGGAAGTGCAAATTATGAATGAGGTGTTTCAGCAAGTACGCCCTTTTATGAATGTGGCGGGTATTCGCGCTGTAGAGATGCAGGGAACATGGATAGAGGATGCAGATGGAGATGCTGTTACGCCATTAGTAGATAACAAGGAATGTGCGTATGTTATCTTTGAAAATGGCATTGCACATTGCGCTTTTGAGAAAGCCTGGAAGAATAAAAAAACAACATTTCGAAAACCGATAAGTTGTCATCTTTATCCGATTCGTATTCATAAAACGCCTAATATGGAGGCGTTAAATTATGATGATTGGGAGGTTTGTAAACCGGCCTGCAAACATGGCGAGAGGCTTAATGTGCCTGTATATGTTTTTCTTAAGGAGGCTATTATTAGAAAATATGGAGTTGAGTTTTATACTCAAATTGAAGAAGCAGCCAAATTATGGCAAGACAGAAAATAGATAGACTTTATAGAGCATAAATCTTATTGTATCTTTTCTTTATAAATTTGTACCCAATCAAAAAATAATCGTCTTATGAAGATCCTGAATGAGTTTAAGGAGTTTGCCATGCGTGGCAATGTTATAGATTTGGCTGTTGGAGTTATAATCGGCGGCGCTTTTGGAAAAATTGTCACTTCTTTGGTTAATGATATCATCATGCCTCCTTTTGGCGCAATTATCGGTGGTGTTAAGTTTACCGATTTGTCAGTTGTAATAAAAGATAAAGTATTAGATGCTGCCGGTGTGGAGATAGCGCCTGCAGTGACATTGAATTATGGTAACTTTATTCAGATGACCTTTGAGTTTATCATTATAGCCTTTTCCATTTTTATTATGATTAAGGGTATAAATACGCTCAAGAGAAAGAAGGAAGCAACTCCGGCTACTTCGGAAGAACCCTCTGCACAGGAGAGATTGTTAATGGAGATTCGCGATTTGCTAAAAAAATAGCTGTATCGCCTTATCCTATTGTGTTTCTCAACGCCTGGTGAATCCAGTTTGCTATAATCTTATCCCCTTCAGGTGTAAGGATTGATTCAGGATGAAATTGTAGGCCGGTGATAGGTAATGTTTTATGTCTTAAAGCCATGATATGCTGATGCTCATCTACAGCTGTAATCCGCAGCTCGTCAGGCAATGACTTGTTCTCTACTATCCAAGAATGATAACGCCCACCCATAAAGGTTGAGGGTATAGTATGGAATACATAATCATTACTATCAATAACTTTGATTGGAGTTGCTTGTCCGTGAAAAAGGATAGGAGCATGGCAAAGCTTCACGCCAAATGCTTCGGCAATAGCCTGATGGCCTAAACAAATACCCAACATAGGTTTAGTGTTTATATATTGGCGGATGATAGCAGGCATTAAACCAGCTTCTGAAGGCAGGCCAGGACCGGGAGAAAAAACAAGGGCATCGTACTTAGACAGGCTGTTTATCACAACCTGATTATTGAAAAAAACATCTACATTCACGATATCCGTGATAAGCAATGAATGTAGTAAGTTATAAGTAAAAGAATCGTAATTGTCAATCAGCGCCAGGTTATATTTCATATTCCCTATGCAGAAGATTGGAAAGGCCGTTAATCTAGATTTTTCAGCTCATTTACCAACTCAGTAAGCGCTTTCTTGGCATCACCGAAGAACATACTGCATTTGGGATCATAGAACAGCAAGTTATCAATACCGGCATATCCTGCACTCATACTACGCTTATTAACGATAATATGTTTAGCATGATCTACCTCAAGGATGGGCATACCATATATTGGAGAAGAAGGATCTGTTTTAGCTGCCGGATTCACAACGTCATTAGCTCCTACTACTAAAACAACATCAGTCTGATCGAACTCAGGATTGATATCATCCATTTCTACAAGTTTTTCATATGCTACATTACTTTCTGCAAGTAAAACGTTCATATGACCAGGCATACGACCGGCAACAGGATGTATCGCGTACTTAACTTCAACTCCACGCTCTTCGAGTAATTGTTCCAATTCATGAATGACGTGTTGCGCCTGTGCAACGGCCAAACCATACCCCGGTACAATCACGACTTTCTTTGAGTAATTCATAAGAATGGCGATATCAGTGGCAGATGCATCTTTAATAGCACCTTTTACTTCGGTTGTTGAAGATGTTGTAGAGCCTCCAAATGCACCAAAAATAACATTGGTTAATGGGCGATTCATGGCTTTGCACATAACCAAAGTTAGCAATGTGCCGGCAGAGCCTACTAAAATACCGCCGGTCAACATGATCTTATTATCATAAAGGAAGCCTCCAAATGCTGCAGCCAAACCGGTGAATGAATTAAGTAAAGATATGACAACAGGCATATCAGCGCCACCAATTGGTATGGTGAATAATATGCCATACACTATTGCTACGGCAAAAAGAAGATAAATGAAGAGCATAGAACCTTGTGAAAGTTCAGCACCGTTAACGCTTGATGCCCATAACGAACCGCCTTCAGCAGATGATGCATAAGCTATCCAACCGGCAAAAGCAAATACGCTGATCATCACAATCGTATTAATAATGTTATAAGATGGTAAACGAATGGGTTTATTCATTGTGCCATTCAGCTTTAAGAAGGCAATGATTGAACCGGAAAAAGAAATTGAACCGATGACTGTTCCGGCTACAATAGCAATCATAGCACCGACACTACCGGCATTATGCTCGTATTCCATTAAGCCAATTAATGCCGCACATGCACCACCCATACCATTAAACATGGAAACCAGCTCAGGCATTTTGGTCATTTGTACTCGCTTGGCTGTCATCCAGCCCACTATAGTACCTAATGCGATGGCACTTAATATCAAAGCATAAACAACAATTTTTACGTCGTTTTCATGAAGAAATAAAGTACCTAATATGGCTAAAATCATACCGGCAGCTGCAATCAAATTCCCGTTTCTAGCCGAACGGGCATTCCCCATCATTTTCAATCCTATAATAAAGGTTACCGAGCCGATGAGATAAATAATTTCTAGTAATGCATATTTTTCCATAGAGAGAGCTTATTTTTTCTTTTTAAACATTTCCAACATACGGTCTGTTACGACAAATCCGCCCACCACATTCAGTGTGCCTAAGAATACTGCAAGTGTTCCTAGTATTAATGCTAATATATGAGACGGATCCACATGCAACATAACATGTATAGCGCCTACGATAACAACACCGTGTATGGCATTGGCACCACTCATAAGCGGTGTATGAAGCACTGTGGGTACACCTCCAATTACTTCAATACCGACAAAAACAGAGAGGATGACGAAATAAAAAATTTCTTTATTCTCTAAAACAAACTTCCAAATTTCTTCCATGATTTTTCTTGATTATTTTGATTGTAAAATTATGCAGGTTGTGTTACAGCGACACTAGGATGAACAGCTACGCCATTATGTACAATAAGCGATCCTTTGGTGATTTCTTCATCCATTTCCCATTTCAGGCCGGTTGAGTCAGCTAAATGAAGTAAAAATGCTACAATATTTTTTGAATACAAATCACTGGCATTCATTGGTAGGAGTGAAGGAATATTGCTTTCGCCAATAATTGTAATCCCATGCTTCTGTACGGTTGAGTTTAGTTCACTACCTACGACATTACCTCCTTGTTCAACGGCCATATCCACGATAACAGAGCCAAAGCGCATACTGGAAACCATCTCATCGCTTACCAATATCGGTGCTTTCTTTCCGGGAATTAATGCTGTTGTAATGACAATGTCTGCATCTTTAACATGCCGAGCTACAGTTTCCTGCTGTTTGCGAAGGAAATCTTCTGAAACGCCTTTCACATATCCGCCTTCAATTTTAATGGAATCGTCTCCGTCAACAGTAATAAATTTACCACCAAGAGATTCAACTTGCTCTTTGGTCTCCGGACGAATATCCGTTACTTCCACAACGGCACCTAATCTTTTTGCAGTAGCCAGCGCTTGTAAACCTGCCACACCGGCGCCAAAAATTACCACCTTAGCCGGACGAATGGTGCCGGCAGCAGTTGTCATCATAGGAAGAATTTTCCCTATTTTATCAGACGCCATCAAAACCGCTTTGTAGCCTGCCAAATTTGCTTGAGAAGAAAGAGCATCCATCTTCTGTGCGCGAGAAATTCTAGGTATAGCATCCATCGAGAATGCATGAATGCCGGCATCGCAGCAGGCAGATACTAAAGCTTTGTTCGTAGCAGCCCACATAAAAGAAAGTAAAACTGCATCTTTTTTCATGCTTTTAATTTCGTCAGCATCAGGTGCATTTACTTTTAAAATAATATCTGATTCTTTGTAAATAGTATCTTTTGAATGTAAGCTAGCACCGGCTTCAGCATAAGCCTCGTCTGTGATATACGACTTCATGCCCGCGCCTTTTTCTATGCGTAATTCAAAACCTTTCTTTACTAAATCTTTAACCGAACCAGGGGTAAGCGCTACTCGATTTTCGCCTGTTTTTAGTTCTTTGGGGACTCCTATTATCATACAATGTAAATTACACTATTCCGTTTATGGATAAAGCGTTATCCATTTTCAATCAGGGCGGAAAATTAGAAATAAATTTATAGATTACAAACTCAACCTCTATAAATAATAGCCGTTTAGCTTGTATTTAGGATTTCCTTAGACGTAGAATAGTAGTTAGCTTCTCGCTTCTTTCATTATCAGCAGGTTATACTTTAGATTGATTTTAAAGCCCGTTTCTTTTAAAACTTCAATCCCGTAAATTTCTTCTGTTTTCCTGGTCGGATAATCAACATGACATAGCCCCAGTGATTTACATCCATAGCTACACTTAATGACCTTAATTCTTTAAGAGATTGCATGGCATACATCATAGAATAACTGGCCTGTACAGAAAATGCATCATTTATCACAAAGCCGCCGGTCAGATCCAATTCATAACCCAAGTTACCTGAAAGTGTTTTTATATCACCTGGTAATGAATTTTTATCATAAATAGCCGCTGCAGCACGGAAAAAATGTTGGTTTAGCGAGATAAATCCACGTGTGTTGAAATCATACTTTGCTCTTAAATAGAAGTCATGCAACCCGACGCTATTTTCATGTCGGCCACCCACATAGAAATAATCCATATAACCGTTATGACGGTGGTTGGTACCAAACATCGGTGTAAATGAATTATTGTACGAATTGGAAGAGTCAATCTGACTTGTACCTGATAATAAATCGATGCCAAGGCTTATACTGATTCTGTTTTTGATAGAATCATTAAATACATGGGTATAGTTGACATCTACGCCGACATTATAGGCGTTCATCGGTTGGTTTTTCTTATTTCTGCCTAATTGATAGTAAAATGAAGCTGCGAATGTAAAGTCCTTAAATGTGTATGAAATATTAGGGATACCGAAGGTTTGCATATGTTTATATGATTCGGTAATCGTACTGTCAGGCGCTATGGTTTCAAAGGTCACTGCATTGTTCCAAAAGATACCGCTGATACTAAAATTCTTCACTTTAGATTCTAAGCGGAGAAATTGTGCTATCTTATATGGATTGGTCAGAGAATTGGGCATGCCAAATACATCCTTAAGTTGAAAGTTATAGGCAAAGCCGGCCTGGCCTGAGATTTTATCATAATTCATTTTAAACATGATGGCATCGTGAGAACGGGCTTGCAATACCCAATCTACATTACCTAAGAATCGGGCATTATCAAAATCTAATTCTTGACGGCCTGTTTTTAATGAAAAGCGCTTACTTAAATTAAATTCACCCCATGCTTCATGAATACCTAGAAAATTATCAGTTAATGCAACGGATGGATTTGTTCCCCATCGTCTGATATCTTGCACCGCTATATGAATCTGATATTTTTCTTTCTTTAGTCCAAATTCCAGTCTTGCTCTTTGGCCAATTAGAAAATCCGGTTCGCCTTTTGCCATAGCCGGTGTACCATAGCCTTTTAGGACTTCGGCACGTTGAAGCACATCTACATTAATGGTAAACTGAGCGATCGCGTATTGTTTGAGCATAAATAGGTATATAATGACAAGGGAAATACGTATGTGGAAAATTCTTTTCATAATAAGTTGAATTAATGTTGAAACAAAGGTTGGGATATTATTTTTTTTGAATACTGATAATACTCAGAAAAGAATGTGATCTTTCTCACTATTTATGTTTGAGTCTAACCTTATTTATGCATAAGGTAATTCTTAACATTCGCGAAGTCCTCTTCATTATTCGTTAAAACCATTAGTCAGTCTCTATACTTAATAACGGTGGATTCGTCGGGCGAATATTTTCAATACCGGCTAAAAGTGGAGATGTGACAAATACAATCGGCATGGCATCGCGTAATCCACCCCATGCATAATCGGCGCTCAAATTTCATCTTGAAGAATAATAAACTCTCATATTCGGTTACATACCATACAAAAATGCCGAGTGTTATGGCCGTTAGAAGTACACCGAGTGTTGACAGAGCCAACCCTTAGACAAGGATTGGCTCTCCAGTTGGTATCTAATCCGCCGAGAAAGAGAATGACATTAAGAGAAACAACACTTGTAAATTGTGTGATCTTAGAGTTGTCAAAATAAATGCCTCCAATACCTTCTGAGCTGGTCAACATACCGATAGCAAGAAAAGCAGTAAGGTAAGAACCCCAACTTATACAATGTTGCACCTACAACAATACTGATAAAAGTAACAGAGAGCCTATTTATACTATATCCTCCGTCGTTAGTGTTAATGCGTGATTATTAAGCTTTACCTGTAGATTTAAGCAATTAATAGGTTTTAAAGAAGATAATTAGTTTGATATGCCTGAGATATTTTAAATATCCAAGCCAATATCATGGCGATAATACATATCATCAAATTGTATCTGAGCAATATCGTTATAGGCTGTTGAAAGGGCATCCTGTTTGGATTTGCCTAATGCCGTAACGCACATCACACGTCCTCCGGCAGTCAGTAAGCGGTTATCTTCTTTAGTTGTGCCGGCGTGAAAAATGATACTTTTCTTTACAGAGTCTATAC
>JAIXKU010000140.1 GCA_026936045.1 Flavobacteriales bacterium | reverse complement strand
CATTATCATTGGCCAGGCTTGCGAGTTTGATTACTCCGGCTCTCAAGCAGCACGCTCATTAAGAGAGGAAGGGATAGAGGTTACGCTTATCAACTCTAATCCGGCCACTATTATGACAGATCCCGTAACGGCTGATCATATCTATCTCTTGCCACTTGAAATGGATTCCATTATTACAATTCTTGAAGAACGTAAGATAGATGCTGTATTGCCAACAATGGGCGGCCAAACAGCACTAAATTTATGCAAGGATTGTGATGAGGCCGGTATTTGGGGAAAATATGGTGTACGTGTTATCGGTGTAGATGTAGCAGCTATAGATAAAACAGAAAATCGTGAATTGTTTAGACAATTAATGATTGATATTGGTGTGCCGGTGCCACCATCAGCCACGGCTCAATCTTTCTTAGAAGGAAAGGATATTGCCCAGCAAATAGGCTTCCCTTTGGTTATCAGACCTTCTTTTACATTAGGTGGAACAGGCGGTGCTTTTGTGCATAAAAAAGAAGACTTTGATGAATTGTTGAACCTTGGATTACATGCTTCGCCTATTCATGAAGTACTTATTGAACAATCTATTTTTGGATGGAAAGAATTTGAATTAGAGCTACTTCGTGATGGCAATGACAATGTAATCATCGTATGCTCTATTGAGAACTTTGATCCCATGGGTATTCATACAGGTGATTCTATCACTGTGGCACCTGCCATGACCTTGCCTGATACGGTTTATCAGCGTATGCGGGATATGGCTATTTTGATGATGCGTTCTATCGGGAATTTTGCCGGTGGATGTAATGTACAGTTTGCCATAAATCCCGAAACAGAAGAAATTATTGCCATTGAAATCAATCCAAGAGTGAGCCGCTCATCTGCGTTAGCTTCCAAGGCGACAGGGTATCCCATTGCTCGTATTGCTTCTAAATTAGCCATTGGCTATAATTTGGATGAATTGACGAATCCCATTACAAAAACCAGTGCCTTTTTTGAGCCTACCATTGATTATGTCATTGTTAAAGTACCACGTTGGAATTTTGATAAATTTAAAGGTGCCGATAGACGACTTGGCTTACAAATGAAAAGCGTAGGCGAGGTGATGGGTATTGGCCGTAATTTTCAAGAAGCTCTCCAAAAGGCTTGCCAATCGTTGGAAATTAACAGAAACGGATTGGGCGCTGATGGACGTGAATTGCGTAACAGAGATGAAATCTTGCAAAGCCTGGAAAATCCTTCATGGAATCGCCTATTTCATGTGTATGATGCATTCAAATTAGGCATACCCTTCAATACCATTCAAAAGGCCACGCAAATTGATCCTTGGTTTTTAAACCAGATTTTGGAATTGGTATCTCTTGAAAAAACAATAGAAACATATACCATAAAAACCCTGCCACGTGATTTGCTGTATGTGGCTAAACAAAAAGGGTATGGTGACAGGCAACTAGCACATCTGCTAGGTTGCTTGGAAAGTGAAGTCTATAACCGAAGAAAAGAGGAGAAAATTCAGCGTGTATATAAATTGGTTGATACATGTGCAGCAGAGTTTGAAGCCTATACACCCTATTATTATTCAACATTTGAGGAAGAGAATGAGTCCGTCGTTTCGGATAAAAAGAAAGTGGTGATATTAGGTTCTGGGCCTAACCGTATCGGACAGGGCATAGAATTTGACTATTCTTGTGTTCACGGTGTACTTGCCGCTAAAGAGTCCGGTTATGAGACGATTATGATAAATTGTAATCCGGAAACTGTTTCTACCGATTTCAATACCGCCGATAAACTATATTTTGAACCGGTGTTTTGGGAGCATATTTTCGACATTATCCAACATGAAAAGCCGGATGGTGTCATTGTACAATTGGGCGGACAAACAGCTCTCAAATTATCAGAGAAACTGAATAGATATGGTATTCCGATCATAGGAACAACATATGACTCTCTTGATTTAGCTGAGGATAGAGGAAGATTCTCGACACTTCTTAAAGAACTAGATATCCCATATCCGGAGTTTGGTACGGTGACTAATGCCGAAGAAGCAATATTATTATCTCGTCAACTTGGATTCCCTTTGTTGGTGCGTCCCTCTTATGTACTGGGCCGTCAAAAAATGAAAATTGTGATCAATGAGGAAGAGTTGGAAGCACATATCGTAGATTTATTCCGTGATTTTCCTGGAAATAAAGTTTTGCTAGATCATTTCTTGGAACGAACCATCGAAGCGGAAACAGATTCAATATGTGATGGCGAAGAATGTAAGGTGATTGGCATGATGCAGCATATTGAACCAGCGGGCATTCATTCCGGAGACTCTTATGCTGTGTTACCACCCTATAACTTAGGTGCTTTGGTTATGGAGCAAATGGAAGAGTATTCCAAACGTATTGCCCTAGCAATGAATATTAAAGGATTAATTAATATCCAATTTGCCATCAAAGGCGATCGTGTATATGTGATAGAGGCTAATCCAAGGGCTTCGCGCACCGTGCCATTTATAGCTAAGGCCTATCAGGAACCTTATGTGAATTACGCCACAAAAGTTATGTTGGGTACCCATAAACTAAGTGATTTTAAATTTCAACCAAGACAAAAAGGATACGCTATCAAGATTCCGGTATTTTCATTTAATAAGTTTCCGGGCGTGAACAAAGAACTTGGCCCAGAAATGAAATCAACAGGGGAAGCTATTTATTTTATTGACTCATTGAAGGATAAGTTTTTTACTAAAATATATAATGAGCGGAACTTATACTTGAGTAAATAAGATGATATCTCTATTTAGAACATTGCTTATTCTCGTCGGACTTTATGTAGTCGTGAAATTTTTTATGAACCTCATGTCGCCCTCATCTGATAATAAATCAAGCAATTCTTCAGGAAAAGCGGCACCTTCTTCAAAGAAAGAAAATAAGGATTCAGACAATCAGGAAGGAGACTATGTTGATTATGAAGAAATAAAGGACTGACACATCAGGCGCCTTTTCAATATGAATAGTTATCTTAGCGGGTAATTATCTCAATTATGAGTAAAATATTAATTACCGGCGGAGCAGGATACATTGGTTCACATACGGTTGTTGAGTTAATCAAAGCCGGCGCTGACGTTTGTATCGTTGATAATCTTTCAGCCTCTGATGGCAGATTATTGGATGGCATTAAAGCCATCACTGGTAAGGCACCAGTATTTGAAAAAATAAATATTTGTGACGAAAAAGTATTAAGGCGCTTCTGTGAGCAACATGCTCCTTTTGATGGTATTATTCATTTTGCAGCATACAAATCGGTAAACGAATCAGTGGAAAAGCCATTAGCGTATTATCAAAATAATTTGATAGGAATGGCTAATGTTTTATGTATGATGATAGAGTTTTCCATCTCTAAATTGGTATTCTCCTCCTCCTGTTCTGTTTATGGACAGCCACAGCATTTGCCGGTAGATGAATCAGCACCTTTAGGCATACCGCAATCACCTTATGCAAATACCAAAAAGATAAGCGAAGACATGATTAGGGATGTTTCTCGTGTGAACCCCCAAATTAAGGCAATCATCTTGCGTTATTTTAATCCGATAGGCGCTCACGACTCCGCATTGATTGGAGAATTACCTACCGGTATTCCTAATAACTTAGTACCTTATATTACACAAACGGCTATTGGGCAATACCCTTTATTACATGTTTTCGGAACAGATTACAATACACCTGACGGTTCTTGTATTCGCGATTTTATTCATGTGGTTGATTTGGCTAAAGCGCATATACAAGCTTTGAATTACGAGGTGCTACAATCGCCCGAAATATTCAATATCGGCACAGGGAAAGGCGTATCCGTTTTGGAGTTGATAAGATCTTTTGAAGAGGTAACCGGCGTTAAACTGCCTATACAATATACCACACGCCGACCGGGAGATGTGGAACAGATATGGGCTGGCTCTACAAAAG
>JAIXKU010000136.1 GCA_026936045.1 Flavobacteriales bacterium | reverse complement strand
AAACTAACCAACCCATCGTTTACTACCAGATTTATAAAGCAAATGCCAAATAACTTCCACATACCTAACGAAACCATTATTCTTTTAGTTAGTGTAACATTGTTTTTAAAAATTCGAAACCGATGTTGATGAAACCGATGAAAAATAT
Source organism: Flavobacteriales bacterium (assembly GCA_026936045.1). Taxonomy (GTDB): domain Bacteria; phylum Bacteroidota; class Bacteroidia; order CAIKAF01; family CAIKAF01; genus BA4. The sequence goes on along the minus strand of JAIXKU010000136.1, from coordinate 3,791 downwards.
ACTCAAATCACACCACAATGAGCTGATTGGATGGAGGCTAATCTCCTTGAAGACTTTTTATCCTTTGCCATTCCTATTGAACGTGCGAGATGAATGAGAATCTCCAATTGCTTGGGAAGAGTCAGCCAGGAAGTTAATCAGGGAACCAGAGTTGTGCGAGTTTTTCCGAGTGGGGCATTTTGTTTGAGATGATTTTCAGCTATTTTGATGGAGGTTGGAGAAGAATGGGAATTTGGCAGGTTGTATTTACAAATGGAACCTGGATGACGTTGTGATGTGAGGATCTGTTGCCTATTTTACAGAAAAGATGTTGCATAATCATCTTTGAATTATTGAAAAAATCGTCAGGTATAATTTATCAAACAAAGGAATGCATTAATAATTTTAGAGAAATATCGTTATATAATTGCAATATCGCATATAGATCAAATAATCTGAAAGGGTTGACATTCTGAAAGGCAGATAATTGTGAGCAAAACAGGGATTAGTGTTGTGATATGCACTCACAACGGTGAAAAAAGAATTGTACCGACTTTAGAATATTTAACAAACCAAGAAGATGATGGTATCAGTTGGGAATTGCTCTTAATCGATAATGCATCTACTGACAATCTCGAAAGAAGTGTTAATCGTGTGTGGAATTCCTCAATTCCCGTTGAAATCATCGCTGAAGAAAAAATTGGTCTTAGTTATGCACGGCTTAAAGGGCTGGAAAAAGCAAAGTATCCTTATATCTGTTTTGTTGATGATGACAATCTCTTAGCTCCAGATTATATAAAGTTAGTTCATGCTTTCATGGAATCCCACACTGACGCAGGAGCGGTTGGAGGATTAAATCTTGCACCTGAACACATGGAGAAACCTTTCTGGTTTTCTCGATATCAAGGCAATTTCGCTATTGGACCACAATCAAAAGCCCCTGGTAAATTGGTTAATCACAATGCTTTTTTATGGGGTGCTGGCATGTGTATTCGTAAGGAAGCGTGGCAAGACTTATTAGACAACAACTTTGTCTTTCTGATGACGGGCAGGACAGGAAAGAAACTATTGTCTGGAGAGGATACCGAGATTTGTTGCATGCTCCGCTTATGTGGCTGGAATTTGTACTATGACGAACAATTAAGACTGGTCCACCAAATATCTTCAAATCGAATAAATTGGGAATATCTTTGTAAATTAAAAAGAGGACTTGGTGCATCCAGTGTTTACATGGCACTTTACCGAAACTTGCTTTCAATAAAGTTTAACCAAGTGCCAACGATAACTCAACCCTGGTGGATGGAAATGATTAAGGATGCTTTAAAAATCATATCTCGTCCATTTTCACTTGCAGCAACACTATTTGGTCTATATGAAGGTAATGATAAAATAATTTAAATGCATTCGCTCTTTGGGCGTCTCTCAATGCGGGTTCAATTATTATCAAAATTTGATCGGTTAAAAAGAGAAATGTTCAATAAATATGGTCATTTATTAGATGATAAGGATTCAACTCGCAATTTCAACAAAACTGATCGTAGAAAGGTAAGCTGAATTAAACGAACATACGTCGGTCAGAAAAATTGATGGATCAAGGTTAGGGATCTTAAAAATTGTATTCTCAGAAAATAAAAAATTTAGAGGTGATCAAGAATTGTATTTTTATAGGCAAAGTTAGATCAAAACCTTTTATTTTCATTCCCCGAATTTTTTATGTAGGGCAGATGCCTGCAATCTTCTCAGTCAAATCCCAAGCAATAAATAAACCAATGCATGGTATGATTTTTGTGCTTAATATCATCACGAATGAGATAAACGGACATTGTTTTCGCCTTCAACTTTCTTCATCTACGACATCAAATGGCCATTGTATTTGTTATTCAAAGATCGAATTTTTTCTACCATCAAAACCTTATCTTCAAACCCACTAATGGTTAGGGCGTGTTCATGTTAGGTGTTATTCAGATCCTGGCTGGCTTATCCCTGTTCCTTTTTGGCATGCAAATGCTCAGTTCAGGCATTGAGAAACTGGCTGGTGCAAAGATCCAACAATGGCTGGAGCGCGTGGCCAGCAACCATTTACAGAGCGCAGGGATTGGTGCAATAGCAACTGCCCTCGTGCAGAGTTCAGGTTTGATCATGGTGACGATGATTGGCCTGATCAATGCCAACCTGATGTCGGTTGAACAATCCATTGCTGTGATGCTCGGACAGGAAATTGGTACAACGATGACTGCCCAGGTTGTCGCTTTTGATATTGGCAATTTCCGCTTGTTACTCTTGATTCTCGGTTTTATCTTTCTCGAATTTTTCCCAAGACATGACTGGAAGAAATACGGCGAGTTATTAATGGGTTTGGGCATTGTTTTTGTTGGGATGGGGACGATGTCGAATGCGTTGGATAATCTGGTTGCGATCCCCTGGGTTTCGAACATGCTCTTGCACCTGGATACCAATATTGGATGGGGTATTTTGGGCGGCATGTTGTTGACCGGAATTGTGCAGAGCAGTACGGCAGTGACCAGTCTGACGGTTGCGATGGGCATCAGCAATGCGATCACATTGCCGGGCGCAATCAGCGTCATTCTTGGCGCAAATATCGGCTCCTGTGTGACAGGGTTAATCGCCTCGGTGCGACTCTCATCAACTGCCCGCCAGGCATCGCTGGCGCAAATCATCATCAATACCACCGGCGTGCTCCTTTTTGTGCCGTTTATAATGCCGTTTGCTGCACTGATGGAAAAAACCTCCTCAGTGTTGCCAAGACAAATTGCGAATTCTCATACTGCTTTCAACCTGATCGTCAGTATCCTCTTGTTTCCATTTATTAGACAAGTTGCCCGCCTGGTCAAACGGGTCGTACCAGAACGAGATGAGAAAGATGAGGACAAGAAAACGATCTATATTGACGAGAACCAGCATGCGGTTCCCTCTGTGGCGATTTCTGAAGCCAACCGTGAGCTTTACCGGATGGGAGAGCTCTCAGCAGAGATGGTGGCGTTGAGCTGTCAATCGCTGATTGAGCAAGACAAGGAGAAGGCGGAAAAGGTATTGCAAATGGAGGATTCGTTGATTGACCCGATCGCTCATGAGCTGGATCATTTTATCGACACTTTAATGTTTGCCGATCTGAGCCGCCAGCAACAACGGCGTTGTTTCCAGGTCAAGACCCTGCTGATTGATATTGAGCGTGTTGGAGATATGGCGGAAGACATCGCACAATTTGCTCAGGAACGCATGCTGGGAGATATTGCCTTTTCTGATGAAGCGATGAATGAGCTGACCTTTTTATGGAAATTTGCACATAAGACCTATTCAGATGCGTTAACAGCCCTTTCTGAAAGCGATAAAGACCTGGCAAAGAAAGTCTGCCAATCGGAAAGTGAATTTGACAAACTGTATTCTCTGGCACGCGAACGGCACGTCAAGCGGTTGGAGGAAGGAACGCTACTAGCTATCATCTTTACGGAAACCCTGCGCAACCTGGAACGCATCAGTGACCATGCAGATAATATCGCGGTGAGCGTACAGCGGAATTGAGCAAGAAGATTTTTATTGGAATTGCTATTGCTTTCGTGTTATGGGACCTCAAGTTGTTATATGTCAAAAAAATAATTTTCGCGCATAACCAGAAAGAATTATTGAGGTCTACAATTGGTTAGTTTCAACTCCTGTTGTTAAATCTCCTCTAAATCTCCTTATTCAGATGAGTCCAAAGCATTTTTTTAGTTTTTAATTAAATTTAAAATGCTGGTTTTGATCATTCACTGGCAATTTTAAAGCAAACAGACAGTTTATATGCTATGCTATTT
>JAIXKU010000309.1 GCA_026936045.1 Flavobacteriales bacterium | reverse complement strand
AGACAGTGTTACATCATATTGTCCTGCTGTGTTTAAGCAATAATACGGTGATGCATTTGTAGAAATAAGAGCGTTATTAATATACCATTCCCAAGCGGCAATATTGGATCCGTCAACGGTACTTTGGTCGGTCATGGTTGGACAAAGAGGTGTGCAGCCATTTGTTTTATCGCTGGTAAATTGCACAACAGGTAAAGCGTGCACCAACACATTATTTGTTTTACTGTCGCTACATCCTTGGTCTGAGGTAACCGTAAGGGTGACGGGTATAGATCCGGATGATGTAAATGTATATTCGTAGGTATTGATTGAGGTTTGATTTGTTGGTGCTACACTCCATTGTACCGTGTTTATGGAGCCGGAGCTGATAGTTGAATTATCTGTCAAAACAGTAGGATTTCCCTGGCAAACAGAGTTGGATGCGAAAGCGGCTACCGGTAATGGATTGACTGTTACGCTGACAGTAGCCGTGTTAATGCATCCGTTTCCATCTGTGCCGGTAACGGTATAATCTGTATTGGTTTGAGGATTGTGTGAGATGCTGGTTGTCGTTTCGCCGGTATTCCACGCATAAGTACTGGCATTGTTAGCTGTAAGTGTGGCGACATCTCCCAAACAGATATTCGTATCTCCAGAAATACTGACAGCCGGCAAAGGATTAACGGTTACAGTAGCCGTAGCTGTGCCTATACAGCCTCCTGCATTGTATGATACCGTATAAGTTGTGGTTGTTGTGGGGGAAACAGTAATACTTGGCGTTGTTTGAGAATTACTCCAGGCGTAGGTGCCACCGGTTGGATTTACAGTTGTGTTAAGTGTAGCAGACGCTCCTTGGCAGATTGAGGCACTATTAACGGAGAGGGCAGGTGGTGGGGCAATAGTTACACATACCACATTAGAATATTGTGTAGCGTTACAACTGGTCACAGCAGCGCGATAGCAAGTATTGCCTGTTAGTGGCGCGGTGGTGTATGTCGCGTTTGTTGCACCGGTTATATTAGTCCAAGGGCCTCCGGCGTTAGGCGATGATTGCCAAACTATTGTGCCGCTTTGACCTGTCAAGTTTAGTACAACAGTTTGACCGGCGCATACAGAGGTGTTATTTACGGTAGCTGTACCAGGACTGACTGAAGGATCCATGTTTACAAACACATCATAATCTTCTGTTTCACCATGCGAGAAACTACCACATGGAGTAATGCTTGGCCCGCTGGTAGCGTATGCACACCTCACACGCATACGGTAAATGCCGGCTGGTTGAGCTGCCGGAACGGTGAAAGTTAAAACTGTCCAAGAACCTGCGGCAGGTACACCAGGTGTTGCTGCTACACGCTCACTGGGTACATCAAATACGTTATTCTGGTTCCAGTCAATAAAAATGGCAAAGCCTTGTCCGAAAATAATACCTGACTGTAAATTACAGGTTATCGTTTGTCCGGGACTCACTTTCAACCAATGTTGCGCACAGTTGTATTTGACATAGTTATTGGCGGTAGGCGTACAACCGGAATTATTATTGGTGATATTGTTTAAAGCTCCTGTCGTGTTGAAACTATTGATAAAATCATTGATAAAATTGCCGGATGAATTAGAAGGTCCGGTCTGATTACAAGGTACATTACTGTATGAAACCCCGCAGTATGGTGCTTGTGCCAATACTGTATATGACGTGCCAAACAAAATACTTAAGAGGATAAGGATATGTTTTTTCATGGGTTTGATTATGCTTTAATGAAAGTATTGATATATTTTTTGTTTAGCTTGATTAACGTCTGAAAGAGACTTTAGAATCAACGCATCTTTAAAGCCTTCTAAAGGTACTGTTGTTTCCTGGTCTGCTAAACGATACGATTCAAAACGACGAATGTCTATTATGCTTTCATCTAACGTCACACCATCTGGATAAGCATCTCGCTTTACATAAAACGACTCAGACATCACCCAAAGCTCAGTATAGTACCTGACCTGGTCATTTGTTTTAAATGCTTCAAACTGAACTTCCCCGTATGTATGATGCAAATAGGGAGAGAACATGGCCACATGCTCATCTGTTAGACCAAACTCGGAAAATAGATTCTGAGAATGGGTTTGCATCGCTAAGCCGATCAATAAAAAGGAAAGCCAGTAAAATTTTTTCATAAACTTGTGATAGGATTTTGCAAATATACGACTAAGAAACCACTTTAGAGAGCATATAACATCCGATTTGGTTGCATGGTTCTTCAGGTTTTCAATAAAAATAATCTAAACGAGTGTATATTGTTGATGATTAGCGTAATATGTGTTAAATAGGAAGGTATATCGCTTGATTTGTCAGCATCGAATCTTGATATCATTACTTTATCCTAACCAGCTCAATAAAAACGGGCAAATGATCGGATGGACCACCAAGATATTTAGGACCGGCATACGTGCGAAAAGGCATGATACCCATATATTTGCTATCTGCCTCCAAGAGCCATTCAGCGTCAAAAATAGATGATTTGCCATCTTGTACAACAATCCCTTTTTCCCGACTCACCAATGGATGAGAAATGATTATCTGATCCAAAACACCCCAATGGTCTTTATATTTTTCGGTACCTTTTCCTTGCTCAAAATGAACATAGGACGTATTAAACAAATCACATTCTGAGAGTTCATTTAATCTGCTTTTGGCTCGTAAGCCTTCTGTGATACTCTTGTTGTTGGGTTCATCATTAAAATCACCCATAATGATAATATTAGCTTGATTATTCCTTGTGCAAATGGAATCTACCACAGATCTGAGCGTATGGGCAGCAAAAATACGTTTAGGTTCAGAGGCTTCCACTCCACCCATACGTGATGGCCAATGATTGATAAAGATATGCAACGTGTCTTTCTTAAAGACAAGCCCTTTCACATAAAGGATATCTCTTGTTTTAGTAGTTGTGTCAAAAGGCATATTTAGTGGGATGGCACGATGAGAGAACGGACGAAATTTCTTTGGTTGATATATCAAACCAACATCAATCCCTCGTCTGTCCGGCGACTCTTCATGAATAATAGAATACCCGGCTTTTACTAAAGGTGTCTTGCTTATTAATTCATTCATCACAAGACGGTTTTCAACTTCTGCCAGCCCGATAACGGCAGGTAAGCCCCATCCGCCAAGCGCTGTCAGTGTTTTGTATATATCGTTCAACTTTTTTCGGTACTTGGTCTCATCCCAAGCTTTAGCTGAAGTCGGCAGAAACTCATCATCGTTTTTTATCGGATCGTCATATATATCAAACAAATTTTCAACATTGTAAAAAACTATCCGTAAAGCCTCATCATTCTTTTTCTCAAAGGCTTGTAGCTTTTTGTGTTCGGTATAACGTACACTGTCTTGAGCATTGCTATATAACCAAACGAAAACAAAGCTTATGACTAATAGGCTATTTTTAAGTGTCATCAGGTATAAACTAAGTGCATTAACGAAATTAATATATGCTTTATTCTTCTCATATCATAAGGTCAGTTTTATTCTCGGTTAGGGGCAACGATTTACGGAAGATTTGTCTGTCGGGAAGGATAAGAACAAGAAAAGCCAATACGGAGACTAAGATAAAACTAAGAAATTGAGAACGAACAGGTAATGGTATTTCTGTGCAGCCCCATCCTATCAAAATCCATATCAAGCATAGAGACAGCGTACGGATAATATAACGGGATGTTTTTTGAAATTGCAGATAGCGAAAAGAAAAATACATCAAGACAACGGCTGAAAATCCATGAGTCAGTATGGCTGTAATGGCAGCACCTTTAGCGCCTAATTGCGGTATAAGCCAAATGTTTCCAAACAAGTTTATCAACCAGGCTATGAGTCCGACGATAATTAGTAATCGGACTTGGCCACGCGCCGTGATATAAGCGCCGGCAATGATGGAAACAACATACGGTATGGATATCCATATCAATACTTGTAGTGTGGCAGAGGTTTCAACAATATCATCCTTGAAAAGAAATGCCGCAATAAATGGCGCAAAGAATAAGCACGCTACTGCTACGATAAATGATGCGCCCAATAAACTTCGGATGATAAAACCAAAGAGTGGTTCAATGGCATCACCTGTTTGCAATGAGCGGGAGAAATAAGGATACATAATGCCGGAGGCAATGATAGTGAACTGAGAGAAAGCGTCAAACAGGCGATAAGAAGCAGCATAGATGCCGACCTGTGCTTTGCCGTCAGGAATGATTAAGCTCATGATCACCACATCGGTACGGGTATAAAAAGACATAACCAGGTGCAGGATGGCAAAAGGTAAACCGGCCATCAGAGCGGCTTGTGATAGCTTTTTATCAATATGAAAGCGAGGCATGCCGGCCAAACGCATATTTACGATGCCTGCCACTAAACATGTCAGACCGGAAGAGGTAAATTGTAGCCAGGCAAATACTTCTATACTTATGTAATACGATGTCCAGCCGCTCAGTAAGACACCACAAAATACAATCAACAAAAAACGGTCGGCAATAGAAAATAACGCATCGGTTTTTAAATAAAACAAGGCACTAAGGTTACTTCTGAAATATAATGTAAACGAGTTGAAAAAGTTTGCTATGCCAAGCAATACCAGTACATGCATCCATTCGGAAAAGAGGTCGAAAAATATACTTGCTACCAATAATATAAGGAGATAGACTCCACCCATGACGAATTTCAGCGCAGCAAGATTGTATAGATTCTTTGAAAGCAGATGCGGGTTTTGGGCAATATGACGCGTGTTGTATTGCGTGATGCCCATGTCCAAAGCAATAAGAAAAAGCATGCTAAAGCTGTATAGCGTGTAGTATGTGCCGTACATGGTATTGCCAATCAACCTTTGAACACTGAGGTCAATCCCTAAAATCCAAACGGATTTGATAATCAGATTGAGAATGGTGGAGAAAATAATACCGGCGGCGATGTTACGGTTCATGCAGCTTTTTTATTGCGGGACTAAGATACGTGAAAACATAAAGGAATGCTACCTGTGTTGCTCCGGCTTGTGTCGTCAGGGTGTCTTCGTCCAACATGGATAAGAGAATGATTAACAGGCTGAGCATAAATAACGGATGGCGGTTTCGGTTCTTTAAAATGAGCGGATTTAAGATCAGAAACAGTAAAATGAATACCGATGGAATGCCTGTTGCTAGAGCTGTAGATAAATACTGGTTATGCGGATGATACCAGTAAGCCGGATGCAAAGGTGTTTTAGAATGGATATACGCATCTGTGAGTTCATTTGTCAGATCACCTGTACCGTATCCCCAGAAAGGTGATTGTCTGATTTTAATCCAGGCATGACGCCAAAGCTCTATACGCAATGCCGATGATTTGCCTGTCGCGTCACCGGTTTTCTTATAATGATCCAACTCGCGTATGATTTCATAGATCCGTGTACCCAAAGCAAATCGACGCTGATAAATCACATTGTTAATACCTGATTCGACCGATTGAATGTCTTTATCCGAGAGCTTCTTCATGCCATCAGCATCTTTGCGCAAACCCTTAGATGTCATGAAATGAATGAGTGTTTCCCTCACAGGATAATTCATTTTCGTTAATCCGTTAAATGGTATTTGACTGCGTTTGCTCCATTCCGTCTTCAGTTCGTAATAGCAAACATTCAACCAAACATAATAGCCGTTTTCTGTATCTTCCGACAAGGTGTTGTGCTTGTAAATGCTACCTTGCGTGGTAGATAATAGCAGGTTGGTATAATCCACTTTTTCGCGCACATAATATCTCTCGTATTCGAATTTCACTAATCGTAAACCGCCCCAAATCAATAATACAAATATGAGCAGCATGCTATATGTCACATATTTATTCGACTTTTTTATACTATAATATATCCCTGTAATGAAAGCAATAAAGCCTAAGATATATAGCCCTGTGATGGATTTAATCAGTACAATGAATGTTATGAAAATCAAGATGATAAGAAGATAGACATGTTTAGGTAAGAGTAATTTTATAGTCTTAGCATTTGCATATAGATACCAAGAAAGAAAGATGCCGAATACCAGGAGGGTAGAAAAGCGTATATTAGAAATGAAAGGTGAGAATTTTCGAAAATCATACCCACCGATATTGAATAACCCGAATTGTTGTATCAATCCCCAGATACCTATAAGCATAACAGATCCTAGAAGCACATGCATAAGCAGAGTCCATTTTTCAGAACCCCATTTCGGCATGCTGGCTACCATCAAAGGAATAATTAAGATGGGTAATTTGATACGCAATGCTTGCAGGCCTTCAGCCGTATCGTCTGTATGAATCATGCCTAGAACGAAAATCAGATATAGCGATGAAAAAAGCAAAAGATGTTTAGATTGCTTTAGTCGTTGCCATTTCCCTTGCCAGTCCCCAGCCCAAACCCAAGCTCCTGCCATACCAAATGTTCCCCAACTCATCAGCGAGTTGGAGCTGGGCAAACCGGCAGCCAGAACTAATGCCGAAAGGAAAAACAGACACCCCGAATTAAACCAAATGCACCGCGCTTTTGCAGGTTTTTCCCTTTTCATAAGAGGATAAAAATACGTGCTCTGATGCATTTAGCCAAACTTGTGCTTAGATTTGCACCCATGCGTATCGCCGTAAATACCCGATTGCTTATACCTGATAGGTTGGAGGGCATTGGTATTTTTACCCATGAGGTGCTGCGCCGTATGGTGAACCGCCACCCCGAGCATGAATTTATTTTCTTTTTTGATCGCGCTTTTGACAAGCGTTTTCTTTACGCCCCGAATGTAACACCTGTGCTTGTTCATCCCCAAGCCCGACATCCCATTCTGTTCTATCTTTGGTTTGAGTTTTCTTTGGCTCAGAAGCTTAAAACATACAAACCCGATATCTTCCTTTCGCCCGACGGCTATCTCTCTCTGCGCTCATCCGTACCACAACTGGCAGTTATCCACGATTTGAATTTTGAACATTTTCCGCATTTCTTTCCATGGATCACACGTAAACATTATCATTATTACTTTCCGCGTTACGTCCAGAAAGCAAAGCGTCTTGCCACCGTTTCCGAATTTTCTAAAACCGATATTCATCAACTGTATCAGATACCTCGTTCGAAGATTGATGTGATTGGCAATGGCGTGGATGCGTTGTTTGAACCATTGCCTGAGCAGCAACGTCTTGCTATACGAGCGCAGTATACGCAGGGTAAACCTTATGTGTTTTTTGTTGGCGGTTTGTATCTTAGAAAAAATCTTGCCAACATGCTTAAAGCATTTGATTTGTATAAACAAGAAACCGGTTCCGACTGGCAATTTCTTATTGCTGGGAAGTCTTATGCCGAAACAGAACCTCTGCATCAACTGCATGCTACCTTGAAAAGCCGTAATGATATTAAGTTTTTAGGACGTGTCTCAGACAGAAAAGAAATAGCTCTGCTGATGGCTAGCTCTGAAGCTTTGTTTTATGTGAGTTTGTTTGAAGGCTTTGGCTTGCCTATCGTCGAAGCCATGCGCTCAGGAACGGCTATTCTGACTGGCAATCTCTCTGCCATGCCCGAGATAGCCGGTGAGGCTGCTCTGCTGGTTGACCCACTCAACGTAAACGAAATAGCCGATGCCTTGAAAACCCTTACCGAAAATCCTGATTTGCGAAACAGGCTTGCTGCCAATTCCCTGAAAAGAGCAACACTGTACAACTGGGATGGGGTGGCCGACAGACTATGGCAAAGTCTTTGCATAGCTGTACAAAGCTGATGCAACTTTGAAATGCAGATATTCATGCTAATTTTGTGTATATGAAAAAATATATTTTTGAATCTACCATCCGTTGCAGCTCTTGTTTGGAAAAGGTGACGCCTTTGCTTACCCAATTTGATGATATTCAATCCTGGCAGGTTGATTTGCAAGCACCGCAACGCTATCTGACGATTGAAGCCGAAGAGTTGGATATAGCGCGCCTGACAGAAGCGCTTTCTCAAATAGGTTATACTATTACAGAAGCCAAAGGATGAAAAAGATTTTAGTTACCGGCGTCAACGGCCTGTTAGGCCAGAAGTTAGTGGAACGTTTAGCGGTCATGCCGGACGTACAGCTTTTGGCTACCGGCAAAGGGATTAAACGCCATCCCGACCAATTTCAATACGCCTCGATGGATGTAACCGTGCCGCAAGAGGTAGATGCCATCTTTGATTGGTTCCGGCCTGACGTCCTTATTCACACCGCCGCCATGACACAGGTGGATGATTGCGAACAACAACAAGCCGCTTGTTATGCACAAAATGTAACAGCGGTTGAAAGTCTCATGCGAGCTGCCGAGCGCTTTCAAACCCATTTCATCCATCTCAGCACCGATTTTATTTTTGATGGAGAGGCCGGCCCGTACAAAGAAGAAGATACACCGAACCCTCTCAGCTATTACGGCTATTGCAAATTAGAAGCCGAGAAAAAACTCATGCAATGCACCTCGCCCTGGACCATCGTGCGCACCATATTGGTCTTTGGCTTATTAAAAGATACCGGTCGTAGCAATATTGTGTTATGGGTGAAGAGTAACCTTCTCCAAAAAAAGCCTATACGGGTGGTAACGGATCAGTTCCGCACGCCCACTTTAGCCGAAGATTTAGCCGACGGGTGCATTCGTTTGGCGCTCTCAGGCAAGCAAGGTATTTACCACATAGCCGGTCCTGATTTTATGAGCATATACGAATTGGCTTGCCGAGTAGCCGAATTCTTTCATTTGCCCAAGCAGCTCATTCAGCCTGTTGACTCTGCCACTATCAACCAGCCGGCTAAGCGTCCGCCGCGTTCCGGCCTGTGTATAGATAAAGCGATTCAAGAGCTGGGCTACGCCCCGCATACCTTCGAGCAAGCCCTCCGGCTCATGCAAGAGCAGGGGATGGGGTAGGAGGGTGTTATTTATATTATAAGAAAGCCCTGAAGATAGTCAGTCGAAGCGATAAAGGTTAGTCCACGGTATTTTTCTTAATGGTGTTCATAAACAGTTAAGAACATGATAAAATAAAAGACGAGTTGCCCCATCTTGAATGTTCTAACGGAATAATCCTTGTGTGATTTGCTTTCAAAACAAATATAAGCAAAACTTTTCAAACAAGCTATTTTTTCACTTAAATATTTAACTATATTTAAATTTTATTAAAGCAAATAGGCAACCATGAAAAAAATTCTAGGATTAGATTTAGGGACAAACTCTATTGGGTGGGCTTACATTACCGAAAGTGAAACACAAAACGAATCAGAAATTAAACAGATTGGTGTGCGTGTAAATCCTCTGACAGTAGATGAACAGCAAAATTTTGAAAAAGGGAAAGCTATTACTACAAATGCTGATAGAACTTTAAAAAGAGGTGCAAGAAGAAACTTAGACCGATACCAATTTCGTAGAAAAAATTTATTGGAAGTACTTACAAAAGCAAATATCATCAACGCCGAAACCAAATTATGTGAAGATGGTAAACAAACTACATTTCAAACTTGGGCTTTACGAGCTAAAGCGGCTACTGACAGAATTGAACTGAATGAATTTGCCAGAGTACTTTTGGCTATCAATAAAAAGCGAGGATACAAAAGTAGTCGTAAAGCAAAGAACAGTGAGGAAGGGCAAGCCATTGACGGAATGGGCATTGCTAAAAAATTATACGAAGATAATAGTACTCCCGGGCAATTTGTTTTTCAAAACTTGAAAGATGGAAAGAAAGTAATCCCTGATTTTTACCGCTCCGATTTGCAAAGTGAGTTTGACAAAGTGTGGAACTTTCAAAAACAGTTTTACCCTGAGATTTTGACCGATGAACTCTATCAAGCTTTAAAAAATCAGGGAAAAGATAATACTCGAAAAAGGATTTTAGCTATTGCGAAAATTTATACTGCTGAAATTAAAGAGTTAGAAGACAGTCTAATAAATACAAACACCATTAAACTCAATAAAAATGACCAAAAGAAACTGCAAGCCTACAAATGGCGGAGCGAGGCGGTTTCAAAGCAATTAGACAAAGAACAAGTGGCATTAGTGCTTACAGAAATCAACAATAATCTTAGTAAATCAAGTGGCTATTTAGGTGCTATTTCCGACAGAAGCAAGGAACTGTATTTTAATCACGAAACCGTTGGTCAAAACCAATACAAACAACTCATAAAAAACAGACATACACCGCTTACAAATCAGGTTTTTTACCGTCAAGATTATTTAGATGAGTTTGAAAAAATTTGGACTACGCAAGCAAAATTCCATGCACAACTGACCGATAAACTAAAAGAAGAAATTCGGGATATTGTTATTTTCTACCAACGTAAGCTCAAATCCCAAAAAGGTTTGATTAGCTTTTGTGAATTTGAAAGCAAGGAAATTGAGAAAGATGGCAAAAAGAAAACGATTGGTATGCGGGTGGCACCTAAATCTTCGCCTTTGTTTCAGGAATTTAAGATTTGGCAGAATTTACATAATGTTTTAATAAAAAAGGCAGGTAGTAAAAAGCGAACCCTAAAGAAAGACGCAATCAATGATGAAGAACAAGAAATCTTTGAATTGGACTTAGCGGCAAAAAATCAAGTTTTTGAAGAACTCAATATCAAAGGAAATTTAAAAGCCAATCAAATTATTGAAATATTAGGCAATAAACCCAAAGATTGGGAAATGAACTATACAGAATTAGAAGGAAATCGGACCAATCAAGTTTTGTACAATGCCTATCTTAAAATTTTAGAAATCGAAGGTTACAACGAAGATTTATTAAAACTTTCGGATAAAGATGACATCAATGTTGATGAACTAAAAACACCTGCTTCTGAAATAAAAGAAATGGTAAAAGCCATCTTTGGAGTATTGGGAATCAACACCAAAATTTTAGAATTTGATGCAGAATTAGAGGGCAAAGATTTTGAAAACCAAGCATCTTATCAGTTATGGCATTTGCTTTATTCGGCTGAAGATGACACCAAAAAATACAGTCAAGAAGATATTTCACTTTATGGTAATGATAATATTGGGCTAAAAAAACAATTATGTGCCAAGTTTGGTTTTAAACCTGAACATGCTAAGATATTGGCTAATGTCGTTTTCCAAGATGATTATGGCAGTCTTTCTACCAAAGCCATGCGAAAAGTTTATCCGTATATCAAAGAGAATAAATACAGCGAAGCGTGTGAATTGGCAGGTTACCGTCATTCTAAACATTCGCTTACTAGAGAGGAGTTAGAAAGTAGAATTTTAAAACCAAAATTAGATTTACTACAAAAGAATAGCCTTCGTAATCCGGTTGTAGAAAAAATACTCAACCAAATGGTGAATGTGGTAAACACGCTTATTGACAAAGAAAACGACAAACTAAAATTAGAAGGCAAAGAACCTAATTTTCAATTTGATGAAATACGAATTGAGTTGTCTCGTGAGCTGAAAAAGAATGCCGCAGAAAGAGCGGAAATGACCACCAATATCAACTCGGCAAAAACAGCACACGAAAAAATAGTCAAACTTTTACAATCAGAATTTGGTTTAAAAAACCCAACCCGAAATGATATTGTTCGTTTTAAACTTTACGAAGAACTCAAAAACAACGGATACAAAGATTTATATACCGATACCTATATTCCAAGAGAAATACTATTTAGTAAACAAGTGGACATTGAGCATATCATTCCTCAATCAAGGTTATTCGATGACAGTTTTTCCAATAAGACCGTAGTTTTTAGAAAAGACAATTTAGATAAAGGAAACCAAACGGCTATTGAGTATATAGAAAGTAAATTTGGGGAAGATGGTTTAGCAAAGTATCAACAACGCATCGACAACCTTTTTGAGCAAGGTAAAAAGAATAAAGAAGAAGGTATCTCTAAAGCCAAATACCAAAAGCTACAAAAACGCTCTTCTGAAATTGGTGAAGGTTTTATTGAGCGTGATTTACGGGATAGCCAATACATTGCTAAAAAAGCCAAAGAAATGTTGTTTGGCATTACCCGTTATGTGGTTTCTACTTCGGGGCAAATCACCGATAGATTGCGTGAAGATTGGGATTTGGTAAACATCATGAAAGAACTCAATCTACCCAAATACCGTGCGTTGGACTTGACCGAAATGGAAGAACGTAAATATGACCAAAAAGTGGAGGTGATAAAAGATTGGACCAAGCGCAACGACCACCGCCATCACGCTATGGATGCTTTGACGATAGCTTTTACCAAACGCAGTTTTATTCAATATTTGAATAATTTGAATGCAAGAAGAAATGAGAAAAGTGATGATACCATAAGCAATTCAAAAGGTAGAGCAGCAATGGATACCAATAGTTTAAAACTTTCTACCCGAGATGTGTTGGGCATTGAGGAAAAAGAAACGGAAATAAAAATAGACGACCAAGGCAATAAAAAAAGAGTGTTCAAACTTCCGATTCCTAACTTCCGCCAAGTAGCCAAAGAGCATTTGGAAAATGTAATTGTTTCGCACAAAGCAAAAAACAAGGTGGTTACTAAAAACAAGAATAAAGTTAGAGGTTCAAACAAGGTTCAAGAAGCCTTAACCCCTCGTGGACAATTACACAAAGAAACCGTATATGGAAAATATCAATATTACGAGCAGAAAGAGGAAAAAGTAGGTGTTAAATTTGACAAAGAAACGATTGAAAAAATAGGTAATCCACTTTACAAAAAACTGCTTTTACAACGCTTAGCAGAAAACAGCAACGACCCTAAAAAAGCATTTGCGGGTAAAAACACCTTGGATAAAAATCCAATTTATCTAAATGCAGAAAAAACGGAGGTACTGCCCGAAAAAGTAAAATTAGTTTGGTTGGAAGAAGGTTTTTCTATTCGTAAAGATGTAACACCCGATTTAAAAATTGACAAAGTAATTGACAAGGCTGTTAGAACAATCTTAGAAAACCGCTTAAAAGAATTTGGCGGTGATGCGAAGAAAGCATTTGTTGATTTAGATAAAAACCCAATTTGGCTCAACAAAGAAAAAGGTATTGCCATCAAACGTGTTACCATAAGCGGAGTAAATAATGCCGAAGCCTTGCACTATAAAAAAGACCATTTTGGAAAAGCTATTTTAGATAAAAATGGAAATAAAATGCCCGTTGATTTTGTACAAACGGGTAACAACCACCACGTGGCCGTTTACCGCGATGACAAAGGTAATTTGCAGGAAAAAGTAGTTTCATTGTACGAAGCAGTTGTGAGAGTAAATTTAGGATTAGACATCATTGATAAAACGTACAAGCAAAGTGAAGGTTGGCAGTTTTTATTTACCATGAAGCAAAACGAACTTTTTGTGTTCCCAAGAACTGAAAAGAAAGAAGTTGTTGATGAAGAAACAGGAGAAATAACCGTACAGGAAGGGATTACTTTTAACCCTGCGGAAATTGATTTATTGGACCCGAAAAACAAGAAATTGATAAGCCCGAATTTGTTTAGGGTACAGAAGATATCTAATAAGAACTATTTCTTTAGACATCATTTAGAAACAACTGTAGATACTAATCCATTATTAAAAGATGTTACATATAAACCACAATTGGGGTTAAATGCAATTGAAGGAATCATAAAACTCCGCACCAATCATTTGGGAGATATTATTGGGGTGGGAGAATATTAACGGAAAAACTATGTTCCTTCAGTTCAACACCTTGTACCATATATACAACCACGCCAATGGGGATGATAATCTTTTTCGAGAAGAGAAGAACTATTCTTTCTTTCTTGAAAAATATCATCAACATATTGACCCTATTGCTGAAACCATAGCCTGGTGTCTGATGCCCAACCATTTTCATCTGCTGGTAAAAATTAGAAGTGAAAAGGAAATCGTTGATAATTTTTCTTCTTCCGCCTCCGCAAACTTTTCTAAAGTTTTAAACTTTAGAAAAGTTGAAGTTCTCGAAGAAGAAAAATTAAAGTTCCTCAGTAAACAGTTTTCTATTTTTTTCAGCAGCTATACGCAAGCATTTAATAAGATGTATAACCGTAGAGGTTCGCTTTTTATTAAAAATTTTAAGCGTAAGCAGATTGCTAACCAGGACTACTTAAGAAACATCGTTCTTTACATCCACCTTAACCCCGTTAAACACGGCTTTACAAAAGCAGCATCTGATTGGAGATGGACGTCTTATCAGGCTTTCTTTGACGAAAGTTCCGATTTGGCAAAGAGTTTGTTCGATGATAAAGCAGGATACAAAGACACCCATCTCGGCAAGCAACGCCTTTTTAAGGAATACGAGTTGCTGGAGAGGGATCTAACTTAAAAGACATTAGCTTATGATTAAACGCACCTTGTATTTTGGTAACCCGGCTTATCTGAGCATGCAAAACGCTCAGCTTTGTGTGCGTCTGCCTGAAAACGCCCGCGAGGATTTACTCCCGTCCGATTTCAATAAAATCGCTACCGCCACTATCCCTATAGAAGATATCGGCATCATCCTGCTCGACCATAAACAAGTGACCATCACGCAAGGTTTGATGGAGGCCTTGCTGCAAAACAATACGGTGATTATCACCTGCGACAGCCGCCACCATCCTACAGGCCTCATGTTGCCTTTATCGGGCAACAGCATCCAAAATGAACGTTTCCGGGCACAGTTGGCCGCCACCGAACCACTTAGAAAACAGCTTTGGGGGCAAACTATCACCCAAAAAATTAAAAACCAACACGCGCTTCTGAACCTTAAAGAGATTGATGCTCAATACCTCGTGCCGCTGTTTAAAAATGTAAAAAGCGGCGATACCGACAACTGTGAAGCAACAGCTGCGGCTTATTATTGGCAACGTATCTTTCCGACCGTATCCGGTTTTAGGCGGCAGCGCGACGGCGTTTCTCCTAATAATTTTCTCAACTACGGCTACGCCCTCTTGCGTGCCACCATGGCTCGCAGCATCGTGGCGGCCGGTTTGCTGCCCACTTTGGGTATTCACCATAGCAACCGTTACAACGCCTATTGTCTGGCCGACGACCTGATGGAGCCGTATCGCCCCTACGTGGATCAGGTGGTATGGGGTTTGCTCCACCAGCACGGCCCCAATGACGATATACCTAAGGAGATGAAGGCCGTCTTATTGAAGATCCCGGCTATGGATGTGCTGCTGGACGGAGAAAAAAGTCCGCTGATGGTAGCTACGCAGCGCACGGCTGTGAGTCTAGTGCGTTGTTTTCAGGGCGAGCAGCGCAAACTGCTTTATCCAACATTAATACCATCATACCATGCCTGTAGCTACCGAACGCCTTAATGCCTACCGCGTCATGTGGACCATAGTAATGTACGACCTACCCACTGAAACTCGAAAACAACGCAAGGTGGCGGCACGTTTCAGAAAAGAGCTGCTCCAAGATGGGTTTAGCATGTTTCAGTTTAGCATGTATGTACGCCATAGCAGCAGCAGCGAAAACGCCGACGTGCACAAACGCCGGGTGAAAAAACTTCTGCCTGAACAGGGCAAGGTGGGTATTTTGCAAATCACCGATAAGCAGTTCGGGCAGATGGAAATTTTTTATGGCCAGGCGGCGCATGTGCATGAAGGCGTTCCGCAGCAGTTGGAGCTATTTTAAAACTGAAAATCCGGCCTTAGACCGAATTTTCAGATTGATAACCTTCATTTTTTTTATTGGTAAAAACAAGCTAATCCCTTGCTATTATTGGGTTTTTGGTTAGGTCTGTTGTTATCAATAAGTCAAAGATAGAAATTGAAAGCAAATCACAACCCTACTGAAAACGTAATGCGCATGGTGTAAGTTGTTATCAATAAGTCAAAGATAGAAATTGAAAGCAAATCACAACCACTTTCATACGGTGCTTGTATATTTCTAAGTTGTTATCAATAAGTCAAAGATAGAAATTGAAAGCAAATCACAACTTGTCAATACTACATTGTTACAAAATAGCAGTTGTTATCAATAAGTCAAAGATAGAAATTGAAAGCAAATCACAACTTGTTCGTTATTTGACCATGCAGCCCATAGTTGTTATCAATAAGTCAAAGATAGAAATTGAAAGCAAATCACAACTCCGCTTCTGTTTGCCCTAATAAAGCACGTGTTGTTATCAATAAGTCAAAGATAGAAATTGAAAGCAAATCACAACCAAGAAATTACGAATGCCGACTTTTGACATGTTGTTATCAATAAGTCAAAGATAGAAATTGAAAGCAAATCACAACATATAATACTTTCTCTTCAATTTCTTCAATGTTGTTATCAATAAGTCAAAGATAGAAATTGAAAGCAAATCACAACTTGGTTGTAGTTTTTTTGCAAGGTCTATAAGTTGTTATCAATAAGTCAAAGATAGAAATTGAAAGCAAATCACAACAAATTCCTTTTGTGCTTCTTTACTTATGTTGTTGTTATCAATAAGTCAAAGATAGAAATTGAAAGCAAATCACAACCTACTGTAACACCATCAATTTGGTATGCTGTTGTTATCAATAAGTCAAAGATAGAAATTGAAAGCAAATCACAACGTTATGCCCAATGCTAAGAAACGACCTCAGTTGTTATCAATAAGTCAAAGATAGAAATTGAAAGCAAATCACAACATTCAAATGGAGGGCATTATTTAAAATCAAGTTGTTATCAATAAGTCAAAGATAGAAATTGAAAGCAAATCACAACTAATTTCATTATCGCTCATTGTTAAAGGTTGTTGTTATCAATAAGTCAAAGATAGAAATTGAAAGCAAATCACAACATGTGTCATATTTTTAATTAATTAGTTTGGTTGTTATCAATAAGTCAAAGATAGAAATTGAAAGCAAATCACAACAGAGTGCGCTACATTTGAATTGAAAACCATGTTGTTATCAATAAGTCAAAGATAGAAATTGAAAGCAAATCACAACCTCTGATCGTTTTATGCATGAAATTGGTACGTTGTTATCAATAAGTCAAAGATAGAAATTGAAAGCAAATCACAACCAGTATGGGTGGATAGCCTTGGAATTGCGAGTTGTTATCAATAAGTCAAAGATAGAAATTGAAAGCAAATCACAACAGTTCATGCTCCCATGATTTTCCATCCAGTGTTGTTATCAATAAGTCAAAGATAGAAATTGAAAGCAAATCACAACGATGCACCTAACAGTTCACTGGTGTTACCCGTTGTTATCAATAAGTCAAAGATAGAAATATCCATACGCTTACTTGTTTTTAAAAACTCACCAACTAATTCGTTAGCATCATGTTTTTGCAGAAAGATCAGGACGCTAATCGTGCTTTTACATCGTGCATTTCTGTCAACAAGGCCATAAACGGATCCCTTGAGCGTGTGTTTTGGGATGAAAAAACAGGAATTTGAAACAGCTTTTTTTCTCTTCGTCTTGTACTTGATAAAACGACCAATACGTGTTGCGCCGGTCTCGTTCTTTGGTTATACGTATTTCTGACGGAACGCTCAGCAGTTAAGCTTAACAATATCTTAATATTGAGATAAAATTCAGATGATATGGATGTACGACTATTGTTACCGAAATAAACTTAAACTCAAAGCAGGATGTTTGGATTAGATTTTAGCTTGGCAATGCTGTTGATTGTGGCGCTGTTGACAGCATGTGTATTTGAATTTATTAATGGCTTTCATGATACAGCCAATGCCGTTGCAACGGTGATTTATACAAAATCATTAAAACCGCAAGTGGCTGTCATTTGGTCAGGCTTTTGGAATTTTATTGGTGTGTATTTTGGAGGTATTGCTGTAGCCATGGGTATAGTCAACTTACTTCCTTTAGAAGCCCTCGTGGATCAAAATATATATCACAATATAGCCATGATTTTCGCATTGATTCTAACAGCCATTATGTGGAATATTGCTACATGGTATTTAGGTATTCCTTGTTCCAGTTCGCATACATTGCTTGGCTCAATATTCGGTGTGGGCATTGCATTTATGTTTATCTCTGCCGAAGGAACTATTGCATTGAATTGGAAAAAAGTGATTGATGCCGGAATCGCATTATTAATCTCACCACTTATAGGTTTCGGATTATCTATGCTGCTGATGTTTATAATGAGAAAGGTGATAAAACGGAAGAAGTTTTTTAGGAAACCTGACCCAAGAAAAAAACCACCTTTTTGGATTCGGTTATGGTTAATTGCTACGTGCACAAGTGTTAGTTTCTCACATGGCTCAAATGACGGGCAAAAAGGCGTTGGCCTTATAATGATTATTCTAATAGCTATTCTCCCTGCAAAGTTTGCTTTGGACTCTTCAAGAAGCCCAAGCAGCATGATTGGAAATGTAACGAATATAGAATTGTATATAAATAAAATGGACAGCCATGTATTGGGAGAAAAAGAAATGGGATGGTTCCAAAATATTAAAAATAATGTTTCGGTCTTAAGCACAATACTGAATGCATCATACGGCCCGGATGAGATTCCTGAAGCTAGTCGTTTTGAGGTTAGAAAAAGCATACTTGAATTAGCTAAAAACATAGATAAGTTATTAAGTTGTAAGGCCTGTAAATGGAACCTGAATGAAGATGAGCAAAAGCATCTTAAAAAGAATATATCTGCCTTAAAGATGCATACCGAATATGCGCCATGGTGGGTTATCCTCATGATTTCGGTATCGCTTGGACTTGGTACCATGATTGGATGGAAAAAAATTGTCATTACAATCGGTGAAAAAATAGGTAAAACACATCTTTCCTATGCTCAAGGTGCAAGCGCTGAGATGATAGCAGCCAGTACGATCGGTATTTCCACACTACTTGGATTGCCCGTTAGTACAACCCATGTTTTATCGTCCGGTGTGGCCGGTAGTATGGTGGCAAAAGGTGGATTGAAAAATCTACAATTTAAAACAGTTGCGAATATTCTGATTGCTTGGTTGATAACCATTCCCGTCACCATTATCTTATCAGCTTCTTTGTTTCTGCTGTTGAGAACAATCATTTAAATACTCAATACGATGTTTGTAAGACTCGTAAATAAAACAACGGGTTGCCAGAATTCTCCTATTTAATTTTATTCTGTCAGCGATTAATCCTTCTTCTTTCTAATATTCAGGAAGCAGCTATTTGCTCGTAATCAAAACCGGCGCGTGCCAATGCCCGTTTGGCGGCTTCTAACCCTATCGGCGCCGGATTGATCGGATTAATGGGAACCAAAGGCGTTTGCTTCAAGATATCTAAGAGTGCTGTGGTGCGTTCAGCCGTTAACTGCTCACATATATCATACATGCCGCCGGATTCTTCTTCCAACGTATCATGCACTTCCAATACATGCCATAATACTTTAATCAAAGCTTTATCGGGTGGCGGTACCATCAAAGCGGTGATAGCGCCATGCTGCACACGCAAAACAGATGCTAACGGCAACGGCTCGCCACCATTGGCTTCCTGAGCAGCTAAAAACAACACCTTTTCTTCCATTTTGATATGCGTCAGCAAGCCGGATCTGAACTCATTGTACAGCACCATGTCCACAACGTCTTTATTTGTGGCCTCTTCCAATAATTGCTCCAGTCGTCTGTGATCCTGAGCAAAAAAATCATATAAAGGTTTGTTCATCTCGTTTTCTTACTTGAAAATCTAAAGATATATAAGAAATCCTAAAATCTATATGACATCAAGCCACTTTGTACTGTGTTGATAAATCTTTGAAGAAGGCAAAAAATAATTTTTCTATCTCATCGTATTGCTCATCAAATACCTTAATCGTGATAGCCGATTGGGTGAACAGGGGCGTGCGCTTGTTGAGGTTCTCAATGGTTTGTCGGATATAGGTCAAATGCTGATATTGTGAAAGCCAGCGATGAGCTTTCATCCGAGAGTACATGAACACAAATTTTTCCGAAAATAGATAAGCGCGTTTATCTAAAATGTGATAGATAGTTTGCTCATAGGCTTCAAGAGGGAGGGGGTGATACAAATGCCAGTGCTTGGCTAAATAATGATCGAAAAGCACATCCACGATCACTGCGGCATAATGTCGAATATGCGAGAAAAATAGCAATCTGCAATCTGCTACCAACGGGTGTGTGTCAGTATATTTATCTACGTTCCGATGATGATTAATGCCTGCCTGAATCACTGCCGGCATTTGCTTATATGCAGCGGCGGTCACAGCATCGGCAATCAGATTTCCGGTAAGGAAATCGGCATCTTGGCCGGCTAAATAGGCATGTGCAAGAAAATTCATAAGGCCAAGATAGACAAATCCAATCTTATCTGTATTTTTGGCTTATGTTGGAAATGTCATTTATCGAAACGCCCTACGGGCGTATTCATGTACAGCAAACCGGTCGTGAGAAATCTATTGTTTGGCTGCATGGCTTCTTAGAGAATCTGAATGTATTTTATCCCTTGGTACGCGCCTATCCACATCCTGCGCATCATATTCTCATTGATCTTCCGGGCTACGGCGAATCCGTGCCTGCCAAGAATTTTGATTTCAGTATGCAGCAAATGGCTAAAGCGGTTGAGGCGGTGCTTTCATCTTTGAATGTGGAGAAGGTGCATTTGGTAGCACATTCGATGGGCGGTTATATTGCGTTACAAATAGCTCACCTTTTTCCCGAGCGCATAGCATCCATTTTATTGTTGCACTCCATGGCTTCTGCCGATAGCGAACAACGAAAAGAAAATCGTAATCGCACCATAGAAGTGGTTTATAAAGAACATCAGCTTTTATTGAATGAATTTTATAAAAATTGGTTTTTCGAAGGTAACCGTGCGCGCTTTGCAGAAGAAATTGCGTTTATCAAAGAAAGTGCCGGCAAGAACATCAGCCCGCAAACCATGATAAAGTCATTGGAAGCCATGCGAGACAGACCTTCAATGATAGATACGTTAAAAAATCGGGATTTTAAATTGCATTATATCATTGGTCGGTACGATCCGCTTTTTGCAGCGTCTGAATTGATTGCTCAGGCCGAAACTCTGCATGCCGGCTATGATGTTCTGGAGTTATCCGGTCATATGGGCTATATAGAAGAAAAGGAACGTTCTTTAGCCTGTATTGCAGCGTTTATTGAAAGTGTTTAAAACCTTTCAGCTAATGGCTCTGAAGAATAGAGAAGATAGACGGCGTTTTTTTAGTTACTTTGCAGCATGAAGTTTCTAATCAGCATGGCAACGCGCCTCATCCCCCGACGCTATCTGCATGTCGTTAGTCATGCTATATTGCGTGTGGTAGGTTTGTTTTACAGAGGCAATCGGTATGCAGACCCGATAACCGGCATACATTATAGAAAGCTTTTGCCTTATGGCCGCATGCAGTCAAGGGCTAATGCCTTGGCGCCCGATTCCATGTCGCTGGAACGTCACCGTTTGATTTGGCTGTATCTGCGTGACTATTCAGATTTTTTTACTGCCAAGTATAAAGTTTTACATATCGCGCCGGAATATTGTTTTATCAAGCGTTTCAAGGCAATGAAGAATTTGGATTATATCACCGGCGATTTGGAATCGCCCTGGGCGGACGTAAAAATGGATATCAATACCATGCCTTTTGATGATAACAGTTTTAATGTCGTGCTCTGTAACCATGTTTTGGAGCATATCCCGGATGATGTGCATGCTATGCGCGAGATTTATCGTGTGATGAAGCCGGGCGGATGGGCTATTTTACAAGTGCCTATGCGCTATGAGATGGAGAAAACAGATGAAGATCTAACCATTACCGATCCGGCTGAACGAGAACGTCGGTTTTTGCAAAATGATCATTTCCGCCTCTACGGACGAGATTATGCCGACCGATTGAAGCAGGCCGATTTTGATGTGGAAGAAAATAAAATGGTGATGACCTTACCGCCCGAAACAGTGGAACGTTATGCATTGCCAAAGAATGAAGTGTTGTACATAGCAAGAAAAAGAAAGATTTGAAAGCCATTATTTTAGCCGGAGGAAAAGGTACTCGTATGGGCGCCATGACTGCCGAAATACCAAAACCCATGTTGCCTGTGAATGGGCGCCCGCTTCTCTCATATCATTTGGATTTACTCAAACAGTATGGTGTGCAAGAGGTCTGGATTATGGTTAATTATCTTAAAGAGGTTATCATCTCGCATTTTGGCGATGGCAAAGATATGGGCTTACGTATCCGTTATTATGAGGAAGCCGAACCGCTTGGCACGACAGGCGCGATCAAAGCGATAGAGACTGAATTGGATGAGGATTTTTTTGTGCTCTACGGCGATGTGATGGTGGATATGGATTTGATGCGCCTAATGGCTTTTCATAAACAAAAAGAAGCAGATGCCACGCTGGTTTTGCACCCTAACGATCACCCTTTCGATAGCGATTTGGTGGAGGTGGATGCCGAGAAACGCATTGTGCGTTTTCATACTAAACCACATGCGACAGAT
This sequence comes from Flavobacteriales bacterium, assembly GCA_026936045.1. Lineage (GTDB taxonomy): Bacteria > Bacteroidota > Bacteroidia > CAIKAF01 > CAIKAF01 > BA4. The sequence goes on along the minus strand of JAIXKU010000309.1, from coordinate 9,151 downwards.
CGCAGTTATCGTAATTTAGTGAACGCCGGCGTTTATGTGTTGAACCCAATTCTACTTCAAGATATACCCTTTGGAAAAGCGGCCGATTTTGGCAGAGATATTTTCCCGGCTGTCGTAGAGAAGCGTTATTTGGCAGGTTATCTTACCACCGAATATTTGAAAGATATGGGGCGCCCCGAACGCTTGCAAAAAGTGGAAGCTGATTTATTATCTGGAAGAGTGTCAAAAAAGAGTTACCGTCATAAACAAAAAGCCATTTTCTTGGACAGAGATGGTGTCTTGAACGATGATACTGATTTTATCCGGCGATTGGAAGATTTAATTTTATATCCGGATGTACCGGAAGCGGTGAAACGCATCAACGAGAGTGATTATGCAGCTATAGTGGTTACCAATCAATCGGTGGTGGCTCGTAATCTATGTACCGAAGCCTATTTGAGAGAGATTCATAATAAACTGGAATCTGATTTAGGGAAAGCGCATGCTTGGTTGGATGATATTTATTATTGCCCGCATCATCCGCATAAAGGCTATCCCGAAGAAAACACGGCGTACAAAATTGATTGCGCATGCAGAAAACCCAAGCCGGGTATGTTGATCCAGGCATCTAATGATTATCATATTAATTTATCAGCTTCGTGGATGATAGGTGATAATGAACGGGATATTGAAGCCGGGCAGGCAGCTGGTTGCCAAACGGTTGGATTGGGCACAGGCAAAGGATTGAGACAAACAAGGGTATTCCCTGATTATTTCTTTTTTTCGTTACGCGATGCGGTAGATTTTATTATAGATGATCCATTAAAGACGATTACCGAGAAATTTATTGATACACATCAGATAGGAGCCTCTTCGCCTTATGTTTTAACAATAGGCGGCAATACGCGCAGCGGAAAATCAACATTGGCTACTTATGTATCGCGCTACCTTAAGGAAAGAGGAAAAAGCGTTTTACTTATTCGTTTGGATGATTGGATTTTGCTCCCATCCAGAAGGAAAGGTAACCATGATGTACATCAGGTTTTTCAAATGGATAAGATGAATCAGGATTTGTTTTCTATTTTGAATGAGGGGAAGGAAGTGCATCTGAGTGGATACGCGGCTCATCCGATGCGCAAGCCTCAACCGGTATCTTATGTTTATCAGGGCGAAGATGTTGTGATTATAGAAGGGGTAGTGGCATTACTATTACCTTATTTACAATCGGTATCGAATAAAAAGATCTTTACATCTATTGATTTTCTTACCCTGAAAGCACGTCTTTATCAATTATACAAATGGAAAGGATTCCCTGAAGAAACTATTGAAAGACGATGGCATGAGCGATTGGTAACAGAATATCGGCTTATTGATAACAGCCGTACACATGCTGATTTGATAATTTAATACAGATGAAAACACAACGCCGATATGCTGATTACGCCTCTTATATTCGAGCTTTGTTTGGTGAAAGGGTTCAGAAGATTTCCATCAATACCGGCTATAGTTGTCCCAACCGCGATGGATCAAAAGGCTACGGCGGATGTACATACTGCAATATTCATACGTTTAGCCCGGATTATTGTAAACCTCAGAAAACCGTTACTCAGCAGCTGGATGAGGGTATACAATTTTTCTCATCACGATATAAAACACAAAAATATTTAGCCTACTTCCAATCTTATACCAATACGTATGCTTCGTTGGATATATTAAGACAAACGTTTGAAGAGGCTCTCTCGCATCCCGATGTCGTAGGTTTGGTGATAGGCACACGCCCTGATTGTATATCAGAAGATATCGTGCAGATGCTCTCAGATTTTGCCAAGCGATGTTATGTCTCGTTGGAGTTTGGCGTAGAGAGCACTATCAACAGGACGCTTGAAAGAGTGAACCGTTGTCATACATTTGAAGAAACGAAAGCGGCATTTGCTATGGCTGATGGTAAAGGTATTGTATTGGGTGCGCATCTTATCTTAGGATTACCCGGAGAAGATGAAGCCGATATGTTAGGGCATGCTTACGCCCTTTCGGCATTGCCTATTCATACGTTGAAAATTCACCAGTTACAGATTGTCAGACATACCCGTATGGCAATGGAGTATGCGGAAGACTCCTCTCAGTTTCACCTTTTTTCAGCAGATGAATACATTGATTTTGTCAGCCGTTTTGTGGCGGCGTTACGACCGGATATCGTGATAGAGCGTTTTAGCAGTGAGTCGCCGGGGCGTTTATTGATAGCTCCGCAATGGAATGGAATTAAAAATTTTGAACTGACACATCGTATTGAACAGCGTATGCAAATGCTGGACTTATGGCAAGGGAAACATTACGTTGATAGAGAGAAATTGGCGCTTTAAGATCAGGGTGCCAGGCGTTCAATAATCCATTCATCTTGGTGTTTGAGCCGATATCGAATTCTATCGTGCAAACGAGAGGGACGACCTTGCCAAAACTCAAATAGAATAGGAACAACAATAAAACCGCCCCAATGAGGTGGTTTTTCTATAACGGATACATTCTTAAATTTCTTTTTATAATGCTTGACCTGCTCTTCTAAAACCTCGCGTGATTCTATCACCTGGCTTTGCGGTGAAGCCCAAGCTGATATTTGATTCTCAATAGGACGTGAATGAAAATATTCGGTTGATTCTAATAAACTGATTTTTTTCGCAATACCTTCAATACGAACCTGACGTTCCAGTTCAACCCAAAAAAATGAGAGCGAGACATGTGGATTGACGTCTATGTTCTTGGCCTTTTCAGATTGGTAATTTGTATAGAAAAATAATCCATGATGATTGAAGTTGCGTAGTAATACAATACGACTATGCGGCCTCAGATCTTTATCAACAGTAGAGAGCGTCATGGCGTTAGGTTCAATAATACCGGAATTAGCGGCTTCGGTCATCCATCTTTCTAATTGAGAAAAAGGATTAACCGCCACATCCTGCTCTGACAACTCCATCAATGAATAATCCTTGCGCAGTTTAGATAAGTAATCTTTCATAGCTGATTATTTCCAATCGAAGGTACAAAAAATACCGCATCTATATTGTATTGCTATGGATATCTGTAAATATTTATACTTGTTTCATATACATGTGTATTTTTATGCAGTATATTTAAGATGAACAGAAAAACGCAAACCGGTCTATCATGGGCTTTAATCCTTCTAATTATGCTTGTAGCAGGCCTTTTGCGTGTTTGGAATATGGGCACAGTCAGTATGTCAAATGATGAACTGAGCGCTTTACATCGTTTAGATGCGACATCCTTGACTGAATTATGGAATAAGGGTGTGAACGTGGATGGTCACCCGGCTTTAGTGCAAACGTTTCTTTATTACTGGTTACAACTTTTTCCGAAAAAACCCTGGATTATTCGCTTGCCATTTGTGATAGCCGGATTGCTTTCAGTTTTTTGGGCTTATCGTATTGCCAAACGAGAGCAAGAGGAGGGCGTTGCCTGGATTATTGCTGCAACCATGGCCGTACTGCAATATTTTATCATTTATAGTCAGTTGGCGCGCCCGTATGCTATGGGGTTATTGTTCACGCTGATGTTGTATGATGCATGGAGTTGCATAGTCCTAAATGAAACGGATCGGCCTAAATGGTACAAATGGATGTATTATACGCTTAGCGCCGTATTGGCTATGTACACCCATTATTTCAGTTTCCTAATGGTCTTGATTTTGGGTCTCACCGGCTTGTTTTATCTGAAAAAATCAATATGGAAAGAGTATCTGCTATCCGGACTCTGTATGATTGTGTTATTTCTTCCGCATCTGCACATCACATTGAGGCAATTATCGGAAGGGGGCGTTGGTGGCTGGTTGGATAAACCCGATTATGACTTCTTTTATCAATATTTATTTTATGCCTTTAACCGCTCATGGTTCTTGATTACCTTTTTTCTTTTTGTTTTGCTCATAGGGTTATTATCAAAAAAAATCGCTCGGTCTTTATTGTCTCGTCGTTTGATTTGGCTTTTGTTTTGGCTGACTCCCATGTTGGTAGGCTTTTATTATTCACGGTGGAGAAACCCGGTGCTGCAATATTCTGTACTGATTTTTTCGTTTCCTTTTTTCTTGTTTCTTCTTTTTTCATTTATCTCTGGCATTCAACGCAAATGGCAAGTGCTTATAGCCCTCGTAGTATTGGCTTTGGGCAGTTACAGCACGGTGATAGAAAAGCAGTTCTACAAAAGAACACATTGGGCAGAGTTTAAAGACTTAGCCTATTGGATTACAACTTGGGAACAGATCTATGGCCATGATATTTATCAGATAGCTGCTGCTAATGCGCCTTCCTATTTAGGTTTTTATTTAGACCGGACACGGGTTGAACCGGATGAATATATTCAGGATATTCCGGATGATTGGACGCCATTTAGAGAAAGGATTAAGAACCTCTCACAGCCTTATCTCTCTTTATCTTGGTCTAATCAGGTTACACCAATAGAATGGATTGAGTTTATCAAAGAGTCGTATCCTTATGTTTTACATAGGCGGTATTATTTTAATTCGGAAACATGGTTGTTTTCGCGTAACAAACCTGAACAGACTGTAAATGAAGATATTTTAGAAAAAAAATATTTCAACCCGGCACAGGGCTGGCAAAATGATCCGGTAAATGATACAGCCTATTACTATGTGCAAGATGAATACCTGGCTACATTTGAAATGCCGGTAGAAGATTTAATTCAGCATCCCAGCAACATCTTGTACATGCATGGTGATTTTCATTCAACAGCATCATCATGCCATTTGCATATGGCATTTTCGTTGCAGGATAATTCAGGTCAAACACTACACTGGGAGGGTCGTCAATCTCAATTGGAATGTGGTGAAGACACGATTTGTTCTTTTTGGCATGCTATGCGTTTTACGTTTAAGTCTTTTCGTTGTACGGGGGCTACTATAAAAGCCTATATTTGGAATCCGGATGCTTGCTCGGTTGGTATTAAAAATCTAACACTTGAGCTGCGTTCAGGTAATCCTGTTATTTATGGTGCAGATTAAGATTGGAAGGGTATTAATACACTTCATAGCACAATAATTTATACATTTGTCTGTTTAAGCGAAGGCAAGTTTGGCTTCTCAAAATCAAGCGACGTGAAGTTTAAAAGCATATTTTCTTTATTGTTTATCAGCCTATCGGCATTTGTATGGTCTCAGAATGTACCGATTGGTACATGGCGAACACATTTGCCCTATCACAGAGGATCAAGTATAACAACAGATGGTGTAACGGTGTATTGCGGTACATTAAGCAGCTTGTATTCGTTTAATCCTTCTACCTGGAACTATGAAAAATATACTAAAACAGAAGGATTTTCGGGTGTAGGTGTGAGTCGTGTGGCTTACCACAAACCAACTCAAACCCTGCTTATAGCTTATGATGATGCCAATATAGATTTGTTGCATAATGATGACATATATAATTTATCACAGATAAAATCCTTTTTTATTCAGGGCAGTAAAACGATTAATAACATCACGTTCTTAGGCTATACAGCCATCCTTTCTTGCGACTTTGGTATTGTGTTGTTAGATGTGCGTAACCGGATTGTTAAGACCAACGTCATGTTTAGCGACAATCTAAGCTTCTCTACACTAAATTGCATGGATGCGGCTTTTCTGAATGGCAATTATTATTTTGCTACTACAGGTGGCGTGTATCGCGTACATGAATCGAAGGAGATGAAAGACTTATCTAATTGGATACAAGTCCCGGCCTTTGCCTCTAATCCGTATGCTAATATATCAGCGATGAACAACAAGCTGTATGTCTCATTCAACGGCTTTAAGGCGTTTGGACTAACAGATGCAGATACGCTCTTTAGCTATGATGGGACGCAGAAAACACTACTCTTTCCGGGTAATACCCAAATGATTTATGATTTATACGCGGAGAACAACCAACTGGTCATTTTGAATGAAAAAGAATTGCGTGTGTTGAATACGGCAGAAAATATTGTATGGCAAAAAAGCGGCTGTTTTGATAGAGCGAGGGAAGCGACGATGGATAATCAGGGCAATGTTTGGATACCCGATAATGCTTATGGCATGTTTAAGGTATCAGCTGCTAGTTGTCATCCTTACGGTCTTGATGGCCCTTTTACACAGAATGTTTTTGATATTGAAATCAGTAAAGGGGTGATTTGGTGTGCTGCCGGTGCCTTAGGTTTAAGTTTTAATAATATTTATAACATTGAAGGATTTTATTATAATAAGGAGAATGACTGGAAGTATCTGGTTATTCCTGATTTCGGATATCCTGAACAACCGCGTGATATTATAGATATGGCTATAGATCCGAACGATCCTTTACATGTTTATGCGGCATCCTGGGGAATGGGTTTGTTTGAGATTAATAATTATACCGTCACCGGTCAGTTAGTTTCTGCACCGCTTCAGCCGTCTGTAGCACCCGGTTATGAGTATAAGATCGGTGGTTTAGCTTTTGATCGTTCTAATAATTTATGGTTGTCAAATGCGCATACATTAGCCGCTTTAAAAGTAAAAAAAGCGAATAACAGTTGGGCTACATATAATTTAGGTGGCAACGCACCTACATCCAGTATTTTATATAAACTCATTTCAGATGATTTGAATCATATATGGCTATCAGTGATAGGTAAAGGTATAGCGGTCTTAAATCCGGAAAACGGCAGCTCCCGATTACTGAGTAATATTTATAATCAAGGCGATTTGCCGAATTTGAATGTCAGAGCGATGGCTTGTGATCACAACGGAGAGATGTGGATAGGTACAGATGATGGTATTCGCATTTTTTCTCCCGGTCAGATTTTCTCAAATGCCAATGTAAACGGCCAAAAAATAATCATTAAGAATGCAGATGGGCATAATGAATTGTTGTTGGGAGAAACCATGATTACCGATATAGAAGTAGATGGGGCCAATCGCAAATGGATATCTACTATGGGTAATGGCGTGCGTTTGGTTTCTGAGAATGGGAGAGATATTATTTATTCTTTTACGGCAGAGAACAGCCCGTTATTATCCAATATCGTTTATTGTATTGGCATTAATCAGGAAAACGGCGAAGTGTATTTTGGTACGGCTCTTGGCCTGGTTTCCTTCAGGGCAGAAGCGACAGAGGCAGGGAATTCATTTGGTGAGGTGTATGCTTACCCCAATCCTGTGAAGCATGATTATAAAGGAGTGATAACGATTACCGGTATGGCCAAGCGTTCTACAATAAAGATTACAGATGTAAGTGGTAATCTAGTGTTCGAAACCGAATCATTGGGAGGACAGGCTATTTGGGATGGGAAGAAATTTGATGGCAACAGAGTGCAAACCGGTGTTTATCTCATCTTCTGTACCAATTACGATGCTTCTGAAACAGTTATTACAAAAATACTTTTCATAAATTAATCCATGTATATCAAGACTGCCGCTTTGGTCTTGCAGCAACTGCCCTACAGTGATTCCCGTACGATAGTAAAAATGTTTACCAAGGAGCTTGGTATGCAAACATACATGGTGGCCGGAACTAAAGGAAAGAAAAATAACAAGGCGGCTTATTTTCAACCCATGCAATTGCTTGAGATTGTAGTTACTCATTATGAAAATCGCAGTTTTCAACATATCAAAGAGAAGTCGTTATTGTATGTATATCGGACATTGCCGCTTCAGCCTTATAAATCGGCTGTAGCCATATTTGCGAATGAAATTCTTCTCAAATCATTATCAGATGCGGCCGGCCCGGCCATGCCGTTGTTTGATTTTGTTAATCAGTGGTTGTTAGATTTGGATGATAGCACGGACTCGTTGGCCAATTATCCCATAAGATTTTTGATACATCTGACTTCGTATTTGGGTATTGATCCCATAAATAATTTCAATGAGTCAACGCCTGTTTTCTGTATTCGTGACGGTAAGTTTGTTGCTGAGGGCGAGGTGGCAGAGCAACATTTCTTATTCTCAAAAGAAGAGAGTGTTGTTATGCACGCATTATTATCAGATGAGATGCTGAATATCAGCCGTATAAAGCGTAATAATGTATTAGATGCGTTAATCCGCTATTACCAATACCATGTGCCGGGTTTTCACGCGTGCAAAACAGCCGAGGTCTTGCATCAGGTGTTCGAAAGTTGATTACTAAAACGAATTAACGATATTCCTTACTGATTGTATATACGAGCCGACAAACAGATTGACGTGCACAAGCAACGGATATAGATTGCAGATAGACAAGCGCTGTTGCCAGCCTTTCTCTAATGGGAACGATTCGTTGTATGCTTCATAGAATTCGGGATCGAATCCGCCAAACAGAGATGACATGGCAATATCCATTTCTCGGTGACCATAATAGGTAGCAGGATCAAAGATGACAGGTGCACCATCCATGTTTGACATAAAGTTACCACTCCATAAATCACCATGGAGTAAGTTAGGTTTTTCTTTGGGGAAAATATTTTCAATCTGATTAAATAGTGAGTGAAATTTCTTTACGATTACCTCATCAGCCTTTCCTGAATCAAAAGCCAGCTGTAACATGGGTTCCAAACGTTCTTTAATGAAAAAAGTAGCCCAGTCGGCATGTTGATTATTTGATTGCTTGAGCGAGCCGATATAGTTATCATAGTCGAGACCGAAGTGAGAGTTCGTATGTTGATGAAGTTGAGCTAATCCATGACCAAACTCTTGCCAAAAATCATAATGTGGAGCGCCTGTTTCGATGTATTCCAATACTAAGCAGGATTGATCATCGCCTTTGGCAACACCGATGACTTGAGGTATAGCTAATGTTTTGGTTGTAGCCAGCAGGTCTAAATTTTTCTTTTCGGTTTCAAAAAGCTCAGGATAGGTATTATTGTTATTACATTTTGTAAAGAATGTACCGTGAGAACTGCGTATGATATAGCTGGAGTTAATAGAACCGCCGCCTAGTTTATTCCACTCAAAATTTTTCATGATGAGGGTGACTTTTTTTTTCAGCAAATTTTCTACAGCCAGTTTTAAGGATGCATTTTCAATCATACGTTTATATTTTGGAGTAAATATGAAAAAAATATCTAAATTTGCCATGCTTATTTGGAGGCTGTTTTTACACACAGAGAACGAAATAAGATGTTATGGGGAATTAGCTCAGTTGGCTAGAGCGCTACGCTGGCAGCGTAGAGGTCATCGGTTCGA
>JAIXKU010000097.1 GCA_026936045.1 Flavobacteriales bacterium | reverse complement strand
GTATAGAGCTCTTGCATACAATTCAGAAAGAATGGCGTGAAACAGGTCCGGTACCGCGTGAACAGGCTAAACCCTTATTTGATAGTTTTAAAGAGATTGTGCAAAAAGTGTATGCGCGACGGGATGATTTTATTAAAGAACGAGAAGAAGAGCGTCAAAAAAATCTATCTGCAAAGACCTCTTTGTGTGAGCAACTGGAAGCAATCAATGGGGAGAAAATAACATCACTCTCTCAGTGGAAAGCAAAGGAAGTCGTCTTAGATCAGATTGATGAGCAATGGAAGAAAACAGGGCGCGTGCCAATTGAACATAATGATGCGATATGGGAGCGTTTTAAGCAGGCACGTCGGGCGTTTTATCGTTTGAAACAACCATTGTTAAAGCATATCCATGACGAGTTGGCCGGTAATTATGATAAGAAGGTTAAGCTATGTGAAAGAGCTGAGGCCTTACAATCAAATACCGATTGGAAGAAAACGACACAGGAGTTTATGAACCTACAATCCGAATGGAAGAAGATCGGTGCTGTTGAACGTAAAAAATCAGATGCGATTTGGACGAGGTTTAGAGCTGCTTGCGATACATTCTTTCAAGCAAAAGAGTATTATTTCGCCGGTCAGTCTGATAGAGAGCAAGAAAATTTGACTAAGAAAAACAGAATTTTAGCTGAAATGGATCAATTTCAACCATCGGATTCATTAGAAGATAATTTGCTTCAGATTAAGAACTTTCAACAACAATGGCAAGAAGCTGGTTTTGTACCCTTCAAGGACAAATCAGCTATTGAGGCGAAGTTTGAAGCGGCTGTTAATAGCTTGCTGGAGAAGATGCATATTGATAAGGATAAGAGGTTTAGACTTGAATATAAATTGAAGATTGACGGTATTCTGCAGTCTCCTGGGCTATCTATGCTTAAAGAGGAACGTACGTTTGTAGGTAATAAAATTCGAAAACTGAGTGAAGAAATTGCTCAACTGGAAAACAATTTGGGATTCTTCCGTCATGCCAAAGAAGGCGCTTCGATTAGAGAAGAATATGAAGCGAAAATCGTAACCCTTAAAAATGAGTTAATACAGTTAGAAGAGCGAAAGCATCTGATTAAAAACGCCTTTCAGAAACTAGGAAAGTAGTATCCGTTGCTCTTATTTACTCGTGACAAGATACTAATATCCTTAATTTAAGACCTAAAACGGCCAAATCAGTTGTGCATAATATTTGAATTTCTTCCAATTAGTATTATAAGGGAATCCTTCTATTGTATTTTGTAGAAAGTCATTGTAACGTGGATTGCGGTTAGCTTTTAATACGATATGATCAAACAGCCAAGGATATCGTAGAAGTTGTTGTAAGCGGTATCCAGTATCCAGTATCAAACTTAGCCCCAACAGATCTGTAAAGATTTCTAGAATACTCATTAAGAATAATCGCTGCATTATCGGATGCCACAGCTTTAATAATTGTTTCTGCAGCAATACGTCCTGATGTCATGGCATAACCGATTCCTTCGCCTGTAAAAGGATCAATGCAGGATGCCGCATCACCGACTAAAAGTATATGTCCATGAACTAAAGACGGTTTGTGCGAACCCATAGGAAGCGGATAGCCGCGAGGTGTTTCTAAGGGCTCAGCATTTCTAAATCTGGGTTCTATGTCCGGATGGGTATGAATAATCTGATGAAAGAGCTGACGTAATTGGATTTTCTTCTTAATCACAATGTCCGAACGCATGCCGATACCGACATTAGCCATGCCGTTGGGTAAAGGAAATATCCAAAAATAACCGGGTAAAATATCACGAATAAAATGCAATTCAATGAGCGAATCTTCCGTAAAACCGGTAACACCTCGATAATATTGTCGCAATCCGGCGCTAAGATGAGCATGAGCGGGCGAAGCATTTAATTGCCGGACGATATTGGATTGGGCGCCATCCGCCACAATGAAATAGCGTGTCGGATAGTCACCTTGATTAGTATGAACAGTGATGCCTTCTTCTGTTTGGGTGTAAGATTGTACGGTACATGAGGTTTGAATATCCGTCCGTCCGCCGGAAACAACCTGATTAAAGAGGAAATAATCAAAATGTTTGCGCGGAAACAGATAACCTGGAGCGGTCAACCCGGTACGAGTAGTTTTTAATTGAGATCGAAAGTGTGTCGCCCGGGAGAAATAAAACGTAATCCAAAAGTAGTTTGTTTAGGCTCTGTTCTAACAAATGTATCTATCACGTCTAAGCCTAGTTTGGACAATTCAAAACCTACCGTGCCACTCAAAGCATCACCGCATATTTTATCTCTTGGAAACGATGCTTTGTCTAACAAAAGCACACGAAGCCCACTGCTTTTTAAATGCAAGGCTGCCGTAGAGCCGGCAGGTCCGGCTCCAGATATAATTACATCGTATGTTGATGACATATTGTAGCGAATATATGTGTTTTTACTTGAAAGAGGATATTGTTATGCACTCAACATTGAGATGCAAAGAATAAGGTTATTAACAACGGCATCTGAATACTGCTGCAAAATAGTATGAAAAAGAACCATTCTATCCAATAATTTTGAATCAAATATATTTTTATGAAAAATGTAGCAGTGATTTGTGGCGGTTATTCCGGAGAATATGATATTTCGCTAAGGAGTGCCGATTGCGTAATTGATAACCTGGATAGAAAGAAGTATAATCCGTTTAAAATTGTGATAGGACTTGATGGTTGGTTTTTATGGAAGGACGGAAAAAAATATCAACTCAATCGTCACGATTTTACGGTAAAGATTAAAAAAGAGATTATCCGTTTTGATGTAGTGTATAATATTGTACACGGTACACCCGGTGAAGATGGGAAAATACAGGGCTATCTTGACATGTTAAAGATTCCATATACCTCTCCCAACGTATTAGTCAGTGCATTGACTATGGATAAGTATTTAAGTAAGATGCTCTGTAAGGCTAATGGGATTAAAGTAGCAAAATCCGTCTTGCTGAAAGAGTCAGATGCTGTTGTAAATATAGACGAGATTACGGATAAGTTGAAATTACCATTTTTTGTCAAACCCAATCATGGCGGGAGTAGTGTTGCTACCGTTAAATGTTATAGTAAGGAACAGGCTGTAGATGCTATTGAAAACGCGTTTCTTCATGATAAAGAGGTGATTGTCGAGCAGTTTATAAAAGGTCGTGAGTTGACCTGTGGTGTATTCTCAAATAATGAAGGTGTGCAGGCCTTACCCATAACGGAGATTATTCCGCATAACGACTTCTTTGACTACGAATCTAAGTACGAAGGCAAATCGGATGAGATAACGCCGGCTAAGTTTAATAAAACGCTTACCAAGAAAATACAAGATGAAACAAAAAAAATCTATGCATTGATGAATATACAAGGATTGGTGCGTATAGACTTTATCCTCAGAGGTGAAAATCTGTATTTTATGGAAGTAAATACTATCCCTGGCTTTTCTAAGGCCAGTATTGTGCCTCAGCAGATACGTGCTGCCGGTATGAAGGAAAAAGATGTGCTGGGAATGTTAATAGAGCAAGCGATGAACAGGTAATGTAAATGGATCAAAACATAGAACTACATCTTGTAATAGCATGGAATGCTGCCGTGCAGGCCTCCAAACTGATTCGAAGAGTTGTAGAGGAGGGGTTTGAGGTGCAGTATAAAGAGGATGAGTCACCTGTCACGCATGCCGATAAGCAAGCCAGTCGTCTTATCGAGTCCATGCTTAAATCAACAAACATTCCTGTCCTTTCGGAAGAAGCTGATACTGAGTCATACGAAAAAAGAAAAAGTTATGAATGGTTGTGGATTGTTGATCCGTTAGATGGGACACGTGAGTTTGTTCGCGGCGGTTATGATTATACTGTAAATATCGCCTTAATCCATGATGAGAAGCCGGTTTTAGGAGTCATTGTTTCACCGTATCACGAACATGGTTGGTGGGGTGTAGAGC
>JAIXKU010000052.1 GCA_026936045.1 Flavobacteriales bacterium | reverse complement strand
GCTGTAAGTAAAGAGGATTTTGCAAGAGATATGGTATATTTCTACTGCACTGGCTCCAACACCATCAGCGGTGATTTGAGTGATCTGCCAAGTGAATTGACTTATTTCCGCTGCGGTGGCTCCAACACCATCAGCGATTACACTGCGCCGCACACTTGGTCAAATAGCATTAATTACATTAAATTAATTCAGGCAGTAGGCAACGGGCTTGATGAGACAGAAGTAGATAATTTGCTTATTGATCTTGCGTCTGCTACATGGGCGGGTGGTAATCGACGGGTTGAATTACCCACACCAAACGCACCACGATCATCTGCATCAGATGCGGCGGTGGCTACATTATTAGGTAAGAGTGTAACGGTAGTAACAGCATAGATTATGGACACGAGACTTAATTATCAATTCGTGGAGGTTACCGATAGTATTAGCGGTGAAGTATGGGCTGGATACTACGATACTGCAAGGATCGAGACAGAGCAGCCATGTGTTATTCATGATAATCTGTCAACGATGGATGTAGAAAAATATCCCGCCCTGCCTGAAAAGGGAAGAGTTGAGGAGGGTATGTTTTATACCTATAATAACAAGGTGGTATATTGCCGCCAGCCGCATGAGAGAACTATTTATGCGCCCGAACAGACCCCTGCGCTCTTCAGCTTTTGGCGAGATAACGTGGCTGATCTTACGTGGATTGAAGGCGAAAAGGTAGAGGTAGGATGGGTGAGGATATACAACAACGTGAAATATGAAGTAATACAGCCACATACAACACAAGTGGATTATACACCAACGGCAACGCTTGGAGTGTTATGGAAAGAAGTGCCACAGCAAAGTGACGAATATGCTGTTTTTGTTCATCCGACAGGGGCACACGATGTGTATATGAAAGGTGACATTGTATGGTATCCGACACTGAACAGCACGTTATACAGGAGTAAAATTGACAACAACTCTTGGTCACCGGATGAATATGCAAATGGGTGGGAAATATATGTACCTTAATTAGTGTAGTAGCAAATAAATGAAACAATGATAAAGATACTCTTACACGGAATGGCCTGCTATATAATAGCAAATCTCATTTATACTTTTCTGCCAAAGAAAATTGGTAATGATAGTTATTGGCAACCAATCATTCCCCGACTGATTGCTGTGTTTGTTTCGTGTCTCGTGGGGATTGCAAAGGAGTTTTATGATAAATGGCAGGGAGAGGCTTTTAGTGCCGGTGATCTGACTGTGGACTTTTCGGGTGCTTTCATCTGGCTATTTGCGTTGCTACTGTCTGAACAAATCTATAAGTCGTATGCCAAATCCAAAAATAAGCGGGGTCGATGCTGAATTGATTCTGAATGCTGTCCGTGAGCAATGTGAGGCTCATAAGGCGGGAATAAAAGCCTTGCAGATTCATATTGATGCTTCAGCTAATGTCACCGGAGTACAATTAGATGAAATTCAAAAACACTTAAAACGGCTGAATGGATCAGTTACCGACCTCTATAAAAAACACGAAGAGCGCGGGGCGGTTGTCGAAGAGTTCCATGCTATAAAAGAAGAGTTTCACCGCCGGACAAAAAAGATGGACTGGGTAAAACGCAACTGGTGGGTAATTGCTCTTTTATTTATGGGAATGATTGTTGTTGTTGTAACAATATTGGATGCGGTGGGATTGAGGGGATTATTTAATGCTGTAAAGGAGGTAAAAGATGTGCTTTAAACGTAAATCAATAGAAATGGTTGAGGCTGACGCAAGGTTAATCACCGTCTGTAAAAACACCTACGGCAGCGGCAATGATCTCAAGGGATGTCTGAATGATGGGAACAACTTTATCAGAACGTTCCCGAATATCATACCTCAGATTGTAACACATAAGTTCTTTGAGTGGGATGCAACCGAAAAGAACTATCTTGAATCACTTGATAAGGCTGTAAGTTTACTTCAACCAGGGGCGACGGTGGTGATACTTATGGATAGCTGTTTCTCGGGAACGGCAACACGCAATAGCGAGAACACTTATCGTAAGAACCGTTTTATTGATCTTGGTGAGCCTGAACCGGAGAAAGTCGTCCGTAAGTTTGCACGGTCTGAGTTTATGAAGTGGATCACTATCTCAGCGTGCAGCGAACACCAGACCGCCGCAGATGTTTACATAGGGAATCAGTATGTCGGGGCGTTCTCTTATTATGCCTACAAGACCTTAAAACAAGGCATGACATGGCGCGAATGGTTCAACACGATAAGAATCTATCTGCCTTCGACAGAACTGGATCAGATACCTACAATTGAAGGGCCGGACTTTCTTCAGGATCGCATTATAGGTCAGGGTCAGACGCTTATTGTGCATAACTCATCGCACGGAACATGGCAAAAAGACACTTCCGGTGACGAAGCAGACGGGAAAGATGAAGGCCTGTATCTTGACAGATTTGTGAGTGATGATAAAATAAATGCAATTTTACAGAAGATTGTTTTGTGAAAAGATTTAAATTTGACTGACTTTTAAAGTTTAACAAAATTAATAATCATGATTACGAAAAACTTTTACGACCGTTCTGTTCCTACGCGGAACCTTATCACCACAATCACAGGTATTGTCCTGATGGCAATTAACCTGATTGTCTCTATCCTGCTTGCAGCCGGTAAGGTCACACCCGAACAAGCACCCGTACTGACCGACACATTGGGGCAGATTGTTACTATCTCATCTCAGTTGATCGGTTACATCTCCGCAATCATCCTGATGTTCAAATCCACTGACGCATGAAACGGATATTGATTCTTTTCGCTTTTGTCGCGTTCTCTCTGTCGGCTGCGGCTCAGTCGCCGTTTCGCGGTTTCTTTCAGCCCGTGACCGCAGATCAGTTCACGGCAGACAAAGCCCTGACGGGTACACTGCTCATCCGACCGGAGTTTACTATTGCCGGTCCGGTGTTTAAGCCTGTGTTTATTGACGGCAAGTTCTCGGCATTTGAAACATCTATTGTTTCGCGCATAGGATTTGGAGCCTCTTACAGCCTTTATAAGCTCGTTAACGGCGAACCTTACAATGTGTATTCCTTTGCGGCGCAGTTGTCTCTGGCGACACAGGAGAGGCCAAATATGGGTATTCTTGTGACTGCCTCTGCGTTTGACTTCTACGGGTTGAGTCCTTCATTCGGAATAGGTTATGATTTCGTGAAGGACTCCCCGGCAAAGGCTAACTGGTTTCTGATGTTCGGGTCAAATATTACTTTCTGATGACGCTTTACCTTTACCGCAAAGATCACACACCTCTGTTTACAATGGGGCGTATTTATGACGGGGTTGAGTTTCTTTGTTCTACATTGGAAGACCCCGTGCGTGAGTTGATTGACCTGAATGATGACGGTGATTTCAATGATCCGGGTGAAGGTAAAATTTACGGCCAGACGGCTATCCCTGCTGGTGAATATGAACTGAAGATGAAAATGAGTCCGACGTTCAAACGTCCGATGCCGTACCTGCAAAATGTAAAGGGCTTCACTTCGGTGATGATACATCCAGGCAATGACCAGAACGACACACGAGGTTGTATCTTGGTCGGCGAGTGCCGGATAAAAGGCCGACTGATAAATTCAAGGGCATGGTCAGATATACTAAATAAGAGACTGACAGAAGCGGAAGAGCGTGGAGAGCGCAACTTCATCAGGATCAGCGAGGACTGGAAGAGGGAGTAGTGCGCTCCCTCTTTACTTAAAATTGATTATCTTTGTGCTGTCTCTCATGTCTTTTTTTTCATGTTGTTAGTTTCAGGGTTGAGGGCCGCCGTTGGGGTGGCCCTTTTTTTGACTTTCGTCACCAAAAAAGGTACATTCGTCAAAACATGACATAAATCATTGTTCTGATACAATAAACAGCTTAAATTTGATGTTATAATTAAAACCAAACATTATGAAAGCAAGTAAACAAGGATCATTAGCAGCACTGGCAGTTATCTTATTTGCTG
>JAIXKU010000319.1 GCA_026936045.1 Flavobacteriales bacterium | reverse complement strand
ATATTATGTTAAATGGTGTATTTTAAAAAGAAAGGCGATCGCCTTTCCTTCTTTTATTATTCTTCAGCTTGTAATGCTTTTATCTTATCGTAATCTTGTGTCTTTTTATAGATTTCAATAAGATTATTCTTCAATGTTTTATCTTTATTAATAGCATAGCCTTTTTCAAGATAATTGGCTGCTTTTTTGTATTCTTCAATGGCTTTAGCTTTTAATTCGTTGTATTCTTTGGTCTTTTCAAAGGGTAAGTTGTTAGCCTCCAATAAGAAATCGTTTCCGGCCATCACATGATAATTGGCTAATTGATTATAGGCTGATACATAATTAGGATCAATTTCCAACGATTTATTATAATGGCTATAGGCCTTTTCTCTCAATTCTTTGGCGATCGTGGTGTTGTCGCTGTTTTTCTTAGATAAATTATCATAAATAATGCCGGCATTGAAATACAACACTTTCAGAATTTCTTTTTCATTCTCATTTTTAAAAGCGTCTATCGCTTCTTCCAATGCTTTACTGGCCTTCTCATCATCACCCTGCGTCAGATAGATATTTACTTCCTCTAAAATAAAATCAGCCTTTTTGTCAGGAAATTTTTCTTTTCCTTCTTTAATGATTTGTTGAGCACGTTGGGTGTCATTTTCGTCAAAAGCCACACGCAACTCAGCCAAATAAATAGCTGATTCATTGGGATATTTCTCCTTTCCTTTGGCTAAAATAGTTTTGGCATTGGCTAAGTCTTTATTATCAATATACACACCTGCCATAGCCTGATAAACCCACGGGTCGGCTATTCCCTTTGCTAAAACCATTTCGCCCAAAGAGATGATTTTCTCTTTCTGTTCGGCCGAAACAGCTGTAATGAGCATAGCCTGTAATGCTGAATTGGACGCTGATGGCAAGGACGTGTTTTTAGGATCAATGGTCAAAGTCTGATCATAAACATATTTCGCCGTTTCGTATGCCATCATGGCTTTATCATACAGCTTCTCTTCCAACTGGTTATTACCTTCTTCCATTTTGCGGTTAGCCAGCGTTATGAGCTTAAAGATCAAATCTCCTTTATCCTCAATCACATACTTGCCGTTATCTTTTAGTTCTACATTGGTGGCGCGTAAATAAGAAGCTAATGCCGTATCCATTGCACCCTCTTTTTCAAGCACTAAGCGCGGGCTTTTGTTAACAGCTATTTCATAGTATATATCTCCTCTTCGTTTCCATGTTTTGGACTGCTGAGACGTATTCGGGTGTTTAGTAGCCGGCTCTATTTCTTTTTTAGCGTCTAAAAGCGCTTGGATGGAAGCCGCATCATTACCGGCATCTTTTTCACGTTTGTATGTTTCCATATATTCCCAAGCCGTCAATACGCTACTAGACTGAGAGAAAAGCAGCCAAAAACTGCTGAAGGAGCATAACGTGACAAGGAGGATCTTTTTCATATCTATATGTCTTTAATTACAAATTTAATACAAATTATCAGCCAAAAAAATGGAATTAATCAAATAACTAAAGCGTTAGTATTTTATTAACAAATCATTCAAAGCACGGTTATTCAGCATTAGGCATACTATCCGAAGCTTCAAGTCCGTTTTCCATATCTAACACGTCCTCTTCCACGGCTTCTTTTCTAACACGGGCTATCGCAGCTATGGAATCGTCATTCTTAAGATTAATCAAACGAACACCTTGTGTAGCGCGTCCCATAACTCTAAGCTCTGAAACATGCATGCGGATTAAAACACCTTTAGTGGTAATAATCATTAAATGATCCCCATCAGCTACAGGCTTAATAGCAATCAAATCCCCTGTTTTATCTGTAATTTTAATGGTTTTTACGCCTTTTCCACCCCTACCGGTTATGCGGTATTCATCCTCACCTGTTTCAGGATCAACAATAAACGAACGTTTGCCATATCCCTTTTCAGATACAACCAAGACGTTGGTTTCTTTTAATCCGTCCTGCGGGATAATAAT
Organism: Flavobacteriales bacterium; assembly: GCA_026936045.1. GTDB lineage: Bacteria > Bacteroidota > Bacteroidia > CAIKAF01 > CAIKAF01 > BA4. Next base: position 1,997 of record JAIXKU010000319.1, on the reverse strand, counting down.
CATGCCCACTACTTCATCTTTGGCACTTTCAAGCTTAACGCCTTTTACACCGGTAGATGTTCTGCCCATATCACGCACCAATGATTCGTTGAAACGAATCGCTTTACCGGAACGCTTAGCGATGATTACATCACAACTACCGTTCGTTAGTTTCGCTTCCAACAGTTCGTCGTCTTCACGCACATTGATGGCATTAATTCCATTGGTTCGGGGGCGAGAATACGCTTCTAATACCGTTTTCTTTATAACCCCTTTCTTGGTGCACATCAAAATGAAGTTCTCATTGATATATGATTCATCGGTGAGATTCTTCACAGTGATGTAGGCCTTCACTTTGTCGCCCTGTTCAATATTTATCAGATTTTGAATTGGTCTGCCTTTAGACGCTTTATTTCCTTCAGGGATTTCAAATACCCGCATCCAAAAACATTTTCCTTTTTCAGTAAAGTACAGTAGATATGCATGTGTATCGGCAATAAACAAATGCTCTAAAAAGTCTTCATCACGCGTACTGGATCCTTTCGATCCCATACCGCCTCTGGATTGTGATCTATACTCTGTTAGCGGTGTGCGTTTGATATAACCTAAATGGGAAATAGTAACCACCATCGGCTCGTCGGCGATAATATCCTCTATACGGAAATCACCAGCGGCATAAACGACTTCAGAACGACGCTCATCGCCATATTTTTCCTTCACTTCCAACATTTCATCACGAATAATACCCATTCTGACATCTTCGTTGGCTAGAATCTCTTTTAACCAAGCGATACGTGTCATGATTTCATCGTATTCCTCACGAATCTTATCACGCTCCATACCGGTCAAGCGCTGTAACCTTAATTCCAAAATGGCTTTTGCCTGAATCTCGCTGAGTTTAAAGTTGCTCATCAAGCTGGTTTTGGCCTCATCCGGGTCAGATGATTTGCGAATCAGCGCTATCACGTCATCCAAATGATCTAAGGCTATCAAATACCCTTGTAAGATATGGGCACGTTTTTCGGCCTGTTCCAACTCAAACTGGGTGCGACGCGTCACAACTTCATGGCGGTGATCCACGAATTCGCGAATCATATCTTTTAATGTAAGCAACATGGGACGACCTTTAACTAAGGCGATGTTATTTACACTGAATGAGGATTGTAGAGAGGTGTATTTGTATAATTGATTTAAGATAACATTGGTTACAGCATCCCGTTTCAATTCAAATACAATACGCAGTCCATTGCGATCTGACTCCAAACGAATGTCGCTGATTCCTTCAATTTTTTTCTCATTAACCAGTTCGGCGGCTTTTATTTGAATTTCGGCAGGATTGACCTGGTATGGCACCTCCGTAACAATAATCTGTTCTTTACCGTTTGCCAGGATCTCTACAGTGGTTTTGGCGCGCATAACAATACGTCCCCTACCGGTTTCAAAAGCCTGCTTTACGCCATCATAGCCATAAATGACACCACCTGTAGGGAAATCCGGCGCTTTAACATGCTGCATCAGCTCAGAGATTTCAATATCTCCGCGTTTATCAATGAAAGCTACAATGCCATCCACTACTTCACGCAGATTATGTGGCGCCATATTGGTTGCCATACCTACGGCAATACCACTGGAACCATTGATAAGCAAATTGGGCAATTTAGAAGGCAAAACGGTTGGTTCTTCCAACGAATCATCAAAATTCAGGCGATAATCTATTGTATTCTTATCAATATCACTGAGCAGTTCTTCTGCTGTCTTTTTTAATCGCGCTTCTGTATAACGCATTGCTGCTGGTGGATCGCCTTCCATTGAACCGAAGTTTCCTTGTCCGTCCACTAAAGGATAGCGCAAGCTCCAATCCTGTGCCATGCGCACCATGGTATCATACACTGAGCTGTCGCCGTGCGGGTGATATTTACCCAAGACCTCACCGACAATTCTGGCAGATTTCTTATAGGGGCGATTGGATAAAATGCCCAAATCCAACATGCCAAAAAGTACACGGCGGTGTACCGTCT
>JAIXKU010000053.1 GCA_026936045.1 Flavobacteriales bacterium | reverse complement strand
GTCCATTATTTAATACTTTTTCTCGCATTTACTAATTGAACTTGTCATCCCTCTACTTAGTGATGCTACGACCTTATCCGGCTAATATTTACATGCCCCACACGAATTTGTATCGGGACTTTTTTCTGATTCCAAAGCGTAATAGCCATTCTTTCGGCATCGGCAGGCAGCGCAGGGATAAAAAACACATGCCTGAATGCGGTATGGTTGTCTGTATATTGATCACGAAGCCAATGCAAACTGATATATTGATAACATATTAGGCTGCCATCCGGCTTGTCAAAACTGATGACCGCCGATGCTATCAAAGGCTTGGCTGGAGATGTTAACTCCAAATACATTTCAACGGCTATGCTATCGCCGTCATAAAAATGATTCGTACCATTGAAGAAATCAATGAACTCATTTTCTGTTTCTATGGGCAAAGAAGAAAAGATAAGCGTTGTATCATGAATGCGCGATACGGCCTGGTTACGTTTATACAAGCCAATACCAGAATATTTATCCTCCAGCAAGAGCTTATAATTGATGGTGTCCGGAAGTTGCCTTTCCAACGGATTTAGAAGGAGATAATCATAGTACCATGTGGGATAATCTTCACTGCACATCATCGGGCCATTACCGTTGTGCCGATAATTATAGTAATACCAAATCATATTCTGGATATGATAACCGCCTAGTGTGGCATATTGTCCATCCGGCTTAATATCTTTTGTAACAGTCAAATAAAAAAACTCGGGTAAATGCTCGTTCTTCCATAGCGTAGAATACGAAAGATTAAGATGTAGAAAGAAATGTATCGGGAACCAAACGAAGGGCAGAGCTATCCAAGCCCATAGACGATGCACAGAAAAGGAAAGATAATCTGTCAAAAAGAAAATGGCTGCCACTAAATAAATAAAAAGATGCAATCCTGTACGGTCTTCAGGCAGATTGACGCCCATCCATTTATTTTGAATATATACAGCCGTTAATCCGATGATAAAAAATAAAGGGAATACTACATGTGTATTATTTATAGATTGAAAAAGACCTTGCCTGAGCACTAAAAAGATAAGACCTAAACATACAAATAAGAATCCGGCTACAATAGCTATATCAAATGCTATATGTGCATGACCAAAGAGTAATTTAAAAAGGCTTTGGACGGATATACGCCAAAACCCATCAGCGGCACCATAATACAATAATCCTTGTTTTTTTAATTCAAAAGCAATTAAAGAAGCCCCAATTACGGGTATCAAACCAAAGAAGAATATCAGGCCAAGACGAGTATATTTTTTTGAATAGCCATCAGTAAATACAATCAAACCAAGCCAACTGATACAGAGCAGAAAACTAATCAGCAAGTTTAAATTAGCCGTTATACCTAATACACCATAAATCAACGCGTCCAATAAATGGTTTAAGGCATGGCTATTTTTGTAGGATAAGAATTGATAAACCATCGCCGTCAGAAGTGCCATACCCATGCCGTAGCCGCGTGAGAGTGCCATAAATTCAACCAAGCCGTGCATCAGCAAAAACACAAAACGAAACAGAGTTTGCAGATAGGTGTTTTTGAGAAAGAAGCCTAGCTGAAAGATATACCAGGCATAAACAGGGAAAAAAAGCAGATTGGCTAAACGTAAAGACCATTCGGCACTACCAAAGATTCTGTAAAACAGGATGCTTAATCCTGAATTCAGAATATGATTATTAGCATCCCAATGTGCCAGATAAGGCAAAAACTGTTTAATATGGATATAATGAAAAAATGTAGAAGCTTCATCGTGCACCAATGGTATAAAAACAGCTCTTAATATCAGATATATCCATACCCCAGATGCAGCGAAAAGATAAAATCTGAAACGGCTGTCTGTGCGAAATAGTTGAAGAAACCGCCATTGCATATCTGCAAGTTTACAAATTCTTATGTTCTTAATCATAGTATGATTAGATTCATCATGCTAAATCGTCATTACAAGAGAAAATTTATGTAGGTTTGGATTCTCAAAACAGCCTTTTCTCTCAAATAAATTATTAGAAGCAAAATTATTTTTATGGGTTATAAGTCGGCTGTCATTAAACCATTTGCCCGCTATGTTGCAGCGCAGATAAAGATACAAAGCAAGGAACCGTACCTATGGCAGAATAAGGTCTTGAACACCTTGATTCAAGTAGGAAAACGTACGGCGTATGGACTGGACCATGAGATGGGCAGTATTCGAAATTACGACGATTTTAAAAAGCATATCCCGATTGTTGAATACGAGGGTCTGGCGCCTTATATTGATAAAATCAAGCAAGGCGAAAGCCATGTATTATGGTCGGGCGTACCATTATATTTTGCCAAAACATCGGGCACCACGTCTGGAGCAAAATATATACCCATTACGCATGATTCGGTGCCTTACCATGTGAATTCAGCCCGCAATGCCGTGTTCTGTTATATTGCAGAAACCGGTAACAGCTCTTTCTTTGACGGCGGTATGATTTTTCTGTCCGGTAGCCCAGAACTGGAAAAAATAGGTTCCATCTTAACCGGCCGTCTTTCGGGCATTGTCAATCATCAGATTCCTTGGTATATCAAACGCAACCAGTTGCCATCGTGGCAAACAAACTGTATTGACGATTGGGAAGAGAAAGTGGCAGCTATTGTAAACGAAACAGCCCACCGCGATATGCGATTAATCGGTGGTATTCCGTCATGGGTGCAGATGTATTTTGATAAGTTGATTGAAAAAACCGGCAAACAGACCATACGGGATATCTTTCCCAATCTTCAGCTTTATGTATATGGCGGTGTCAGTTACGAGCCCTATCGTCAACGTTTTGAGAACACGCTAGGCAGCCAAGTACAAACTATTGAAACCTATCCGGCTTCCGAAGGATTTATTGCTTTTCAGGATTCACAACAAGAGGAAGGCCTTCTATTACAAATTAATGCGGGAATTTTTTATGAATTTATTCCGATACAAGAGGTTTCTTCGTCTAATCCGCGCCGCATACAGCTTGAGGAAGTTGAAACCGGTGTGAATTATGCCATTGTGCTGAATACCAATGCCGGCCTTTGGGGTTATTTAATTGGTGATACGGTGCGATTTGTTTCTAAAAATCCCTATCGTATCGTGGTGACAGGTCGTACCAAGCATTATATTTCAGCTTTTGGCGAACATGTGATTGGCGAAGAAGTGGATTATGCGCTTCAACAGGCTATTTTGTTCTGCCCGGCCGAAATTACGGAATACCATGTGGCACCGCAGGTTTCTCCGCTAGATGGGTCTTTACCTTTTCATGAGTGGTTTATAGAATTTAACAGACAGCCTTCGGATATACATCTTTTTGCACAAAAAATCAATGAAGCGCTTATGCGGAAGAATATTTACTATAATGATTTATTGACCGGCGCCGTGCTTCAACCCATACGAATTACGCTTATCGAACAAGACGGATTTCGTCGTTATATGAAGTCAGAAGGAAAGTTGGGTGGACAAAATAAAGTACCACGTTTAGCGGATAATCGTAATTTGGCGGATGCTCTTAAACCATATATTCAACAGTAAAGCTTATTGAAATAAGCTTATCCCAAAGCGACATCCAAAATCATCATTACTAAGAAGCCACCGATAAATCCCAAAACAGCTAGGTCTGTAAACTTATCACGTTGTGTCTCGGGAATAACCTCTTCTACCACGACGTATATCATGGCACCGGCGGCAAAAGCCAATGCAAACGGTAGTACAGGCTGAATAAAAACAACAAGTAAGACCCCTGCCAGGCCTGCTATCGGTTCTACAATGGCTGAGAGCTGCCCGTACCAAAACGATTTAAACCGGCTGACACCCTGCCGGCGCAGAGGTATCGCCACAGCCATTCCCTCCGGAAAATTTTGAATGCCGATACCAATCGCTAAAGTGATAGCACCGGGAAAGCTGGCGCCATCAATACCCAATGCTGCTGCGCCAAACAATACTCCCACGGCTAGCCCTTCGGGGATATTGTGTAATGTAATGGCTAATATCAATAATGTGGTGCGATGCCAAGCTGTTTTTAAACCTTCCGTTTCGTTATCGCCAAAATTGATATGCAGATGCGGTGTCGTTTTATCCAAAATAAAAATAAACAAAGCGCCTATCAGAAACCCAATCGCTGCCGGCATCCATTTCATGTCCGGATACAAAGCTTCACTCATTTCGATAGCCGGACTCAACAATGACCAAAAACTGGCAGCCACCATTACCCCACCCGTAAAGCCTAACATGATATCCAGTAATTTTCGGTTCATGGTTTTAAACAAAAATACCAAAGACGCTCCGGCCGCAGTGAGTAACCAGGTGAAAGTTGTTGCCAGCAGTGCTGCACGCACTGCACCCAACTCAATCATGTATTGCACCAAGGATTCCATGAATTTATTTAGACAAATCTAATAAAATTTTACAAAAATACTATTAAACCGATATGTTTACCAGTAAAATTATAGAAATTAGTCATTTACCAATGTGCCGATCTTTTGTCCTTCAACTAAACGTAAAAGATTGCCAGGCGTATTGATATCGAACACAATGATAGGGAGTTTGTTCTCGTTACAGAGCGTAAAAGCCGTCATGTCCATTACATTCAGTCCTTTGGTATAAACTTCGCTGAAAGATAATGTATCGTACCGTTGTGCTGTTTTATCTTTTTCCGGATCGGCGGTGTAAATACCATCTACTCGAGTGCCTTTAAGTACCACATCGGCTTCAATCTCTATGGCACGAAGTGAAGCAGCGGTATCAGTAGTGAAATAAGGATTACCGGTGCCGGCGCCAAAAATCACCACACGTCCTTTTTCAAGATGACGAACAGCGCGTCTGCGAATAAAAGGTTCGCCAATCTCTTTCATCTCAATAGCGGTTTGTAAGCGTGTTTGTACACCGATGAATTCCAAAGCGCTTTGCAATGCCATGCCATTCATTACGGTAGCCAGCATACCCATGTAATCGGCCTGCACCCGATCGTATCCTTCACCGGTAGCATTAATCCCCCGAAAAATATTACCACCGCCAATGACGATTGCCACTTCCACACCATAATCCACTATGGTTTTAATTTCGGATGCATAATGTGCTAACATGGTTGAGTCAATGCCAAATTGCTGTTTGCCCATCAACGACTCACCGCTAAGTTTTAAAAGGATACGTTTGTATTTCATCTTATATAAACCAAGAAAGAGTAAAAATAAAGTGCAGAACGAAAGTAAGATTTCATTTGGTCAAAAGTAAGGTATTTTTTCCGCACCTGACAATGTTCATGAATTTTTCATCAACTGAACGCCAAGCATGCATCATCAATAGTTAGAAATAGATACATTTGCAGATATGGAATACCGAATACCTAAACGATATACAATTACTGCTGCACTGCCTTACGCTAACGGTCCTTTGCACATCGGACATTTGGCCGGCGCTTATTTACCTTCGGATATTTATGTGCGGTATTTACGTCTTCAACGACGGGATGTTGTTTTTATTTGCGGCAGCGATGAACATGGTGCAGCCATCACACTTCGGGCGAAGAAGGAAGGTATCACACCACAGGAAATCATTGAAAAATATCATACACTCAACAGCCGGGCATTTGCCGATTTCGGTATTTCGTTTGATATTTTTCATCGTACTTCGGCGCCGCTTCATTATGATACAGCGCAGGCTTTCTTTTTACAGCTTGAGGAGAATGGCGCTTTCGAGATTGAAGAGAGTGAGCAATTTTATGATGAACAATTCGGACAGTTTTTAGCCGATCGGTATGTTACGGGTATGTGTCCTAAATGTGGCGCTGCCGGCGCTTATGGCGATCAATGCGAAAAATGCGGTTCATCCCTCAATCCGACCGATCTTATAGATCCCATTTCTACACTGAGTGGCACAACCCCTGTTAAAAGAAAAACACAGCACTGGTATTTACCTATGCACAATCATCAGGCTTGGGTAGAGGAATGGATTACTTCAGGCAGATTTAAAGATATCGCATCACCTGTGGTGCCGCATGATGCAAGTGCATGGAAACAACATGTGCGCGGACAATGTTTGAGCTGGATTCGTGATGGGTTAAAGAGCAGAGCCATGACACGCGATTTGGATTGGGGCGTGCCAGTACCGTTGCCAAATTCAGACGGGAAAGTGCTGTATGTATGGCTTGACGCACCGATTGGTTATATCTCAGCTACACGCCAATGGGCTAAAGATCATAATAAAGATTGGTCGTTGTATTGGCAAGATCCGAACACTCGCCTTATTCATTTTATAGGCAAAGACAATATCGTGTTTCACTGCATCATATTCCCGATTCTTTTAAAAGCACACGGCGGTTTTATTTTACCCGATAACGTGCCGGCCAATGAATTTTTGAATTTGGAAGGGGATAAAATTTCCACATCGCGCAATCATGCAGTATGGTTACATGAATATTTGGAAGATTTGCCTTGTCGCAAAGACGAATTGCGCTATGTGCTTACATCCATCTCGCCCGAAAACGCCGATAGTGAATTTACCTGGAAGGATTATCAAACGCGTATTAATTCCGAATTAGTAGCTATTCTTGGAAATTTTGTAAACAGGGTTTGGGTATTGTATCATAAGTATTACAATGGCCTCATTCAAGGCAGTGGGGATCAGATAAGTTTTCATGATGTTGACCTGAAAGATATGGTTGAGAAAACCTATGATAGCATAAGCCAACATATAGAACAATTCAGGTTTCGTCAGGCATTATTTGAGGTGATGGATTTAGCGCGTTTGGGAAATAGGTTTTTAACGGAAAAAGAACCATGGAAAAAGCAATCAATTGCCCCGGTTGAATCAGCCCATGCTTTAACCGATTGTCTTTTGTTGACGGCACATTTGGGCAGACTGTTACAACCTTTCATGCCCGATACATCAAAACGGATATTTGGGATGCTGAGTGATGAGATATCTCAACTATTTTGGGATGAACCAATCATTTTAAAACCCGGTAGTCAAATTAATAATCCCATTCTTTTATTTGAGAAAATGGAAGATGATCAAATAACAAAACAAATAGAAAAACTGCAGCAGGCTAATCAGGTAAAAGCAGAACCGATTTCATCAACCATGGCACCTCTGAAGTCAGAGGTTGTGTATGATGATTTTGCCCGAATGGATATACGTGTGGGCACGATTAAAGAAGCTGTTCGCGTGCCTAAAGCGGATAAACTTTTACAGATCACAATTGATACAGGATTAGATGTACGTACTGTTGTATCGGGTATTGCAGAGCATTATAAGCCGGAGGAAATTATCGGTAAGCAGGTGGTATTGTTAGTCAATTTAGCATCGCGTAAACTACGTGGTATTGAGTCGCAGGGGATGATTCTAATGGCAAAAGACCTTCAAGGAAAACTTTATTTCATCTCACCCGAACAAATGATTGATCCGGGTTCTGATGTTTCTTAGAAATAATTATCCGCCGTATTTATGAAGTATCATTTTCACAGAAATCGTTTAGTATGGCTTAGCCTCTTTCTTCTTTTCTCAATTAATATCTTTTCTCAAAATTTTATTGAGCAAGAGATACGTATAAAAACGAATGGCGGTTATTTGTATGGCACCTATTGTTATCCAAAAGGAAAAGCAGAAACGCCTTTGGCTTTAATCATTGCCGGTTCAGGGCCAACAGACAGAAATGGGAATAACCCTTTAGCCGGAGAAAATAATTCATTGAAAATGCTGGCTGAACAATTGGCAGAACATCAAATAGCCTCTATCCGATTTGATAAACGTGGCGTAGGGAAGAGCGCTTCGTTGCTGACGGATGAAAGTAAGATTGATTTTAATCAGATGGTAATGGATGCCGAGGCCTGGTTGAAATGGATGAAGAAACAGAAAAAGCATAAAGGTATTTGGATTATTGGCCATAGTGAAGGTTCGCTGGTCGGTATGCTGACTGCTCGTCACATGCAAACAGACGGGTTTATTTCTCTGTCCGGACCCGGACAGAGAGCGTCTAATATGCTACGTACACAGTTGGCACAACAGCCCGAAATGATTCGCGATGAATCGTATCGCTTATTGGATAGCTTGGAAAGAGGTGTGAGGATTGCAGAGGTTAATCCGTTGCTTAATACATTATTCAGACCAAGCGTACAACCCTATCTGATCAGCTGGTTTGCTTACGACCCCTGTGAAGAAATTCGAAAATTGTCATCCCCTGTTTTAATTATACAAGGCGATGCAGATATACAAGTAAAAGTATGGGACGGTGAGCGTCTGGCTTTATGTAATCTTAATGCCAAGCTGGCTGTTATTGAGAATATGAATCATATTCTTAAAACACTTGAGCAAAAAGATAATTTAGCAGCCAACGTAGCATCATACGCTGACCCGCTCAGGCCGCTATCTGAAAAGCTTGTTTCAGAGATTGTATCGTTTATCAGTAAGCAGAACTAATTGGCAATGATAAAGCGATAGGTATAAATAACCGTATCGGTATAAAGGCGTATGAAATAAGCGCCTGAAGTCATGCCGGATAATGAAATTGAAATGGTATTATTGCTGTCAAACGATGCAGATGAGCAGCTGATAAAAGTGATGCCTTGCATATTTACTATTTCGGCCAATTGTACAGATAGGTTCTCTGCCGGTAGTTCAATATGGATATTTTCATTAGCCGGATTGGGATAGATGCGAATAGAAGGCAGTTTGTTTTCGTCAATACCAATCACGGGTGTTGTGGCTGTAGAACCTAAACTGTCGGTTTTAGCTATAAAGCAAGCAGAGCTACCAGGGCCATAGTTGTCAATACGTCCGGCGATGACATAGCCTTTATCAGAGGTCTTTCGAACATCGTTTGAGAATTCATCAGATCCAGAACCAAATACGATATTATGAGCGTATCCGCCAAACGCATAATAGGTACGACGAAAGTTGATATCATAACTGGCAAATGCATTGTCTTTAAATGTATTGATAACATAAAATTTGCCGCCGGCATCTTCATTCCTCACAATGGTATTTTGTCGTTCGTATTGATTAGCCGGATTACCCTGTGTGGCATACATAAAAACACCGTTGCTGTCAATACGATTTAAAGATTCTACAACGATATCTTCTACCGGATAATAGATATTTCCACCTATGCAATAGCTCAAGTTATTACCGGCACTGTAATAGATGTCACCACTTGTAAACCATTCATCATTAGCCGTTCCGTATGTTTTGGTGAAGATGGTATCGCCTGATGCATTGAGTTTAATAAGATAATAGTCGCGCATGCCTGCTCCATAGCTTTGCGTACTACCTGCAACGATAAGATTGAAATCACGGTCTTCAAAAATCCATGCAGCCATATCATCATCCATACCGCCAATAGTTTGCATCCAGAGCACTGTACCATTCGGATCAATCTTAATGACATACGCATCTTTATTTCCGGCGCCAAAACTGCTTGTCTCACCCACAATCACAATATTTCCATCGGAAGTGGTATCTGCATGGTATGCAAAATCCCAATCCATACCACCGTATGTTTTTGTCCAAACGGTATCACCATTTTGTTTGATACGCAGCAAATAAAAATCATATTGGCCTGCACCAAACGAGTTGGTATGCCCAACGATCATATAATCGCTGCTGCCCGGCACTTGTACAATGCATTTAGCCCATTCATTACCAGCGCCGCCATATGTTTTCATCCATATTTGATTACCCACTGAGTCGGTACGAAAAACCAAAACATCCGAGCCGGATACATTATATCCGGATGTAGCACCTACAACAATAAATCCGTTATCGGCACATTGCAATATACTTTCAGCGGCATCATATGCGCCGCTACCATAAGTTCTGAAAAATGTAATAGGCTGCGACCAGCTCTGAATAGCGAATCCAATTAGAATACCTGTTATATATATGCGCTTAATCCACATCGTTAAAAATATCGAGAGAGTTTAAATCCGGCACTCAGACCGGTTGCAAAAGTATTAGGAATAAGGCCTTCCAGATTGCGGGTATGCAATGTCAGGTTATACCCTTTTCCAAAATTAATACCAAAATCCAGTCCGATATTAAGCGTTCCAAATCCGCCATAACCCAAGGATCCGGCCAGCATTACGCGTTGATGCGGATAAAAAACACCTCTCACATACATTGAAGGGAAATAATGGATGCTGTATTTGGCATCAACACCCGTTTGCAAGACGATACGTCCATCCATAAACCGATAGGCATAACTGATATGCAACATCGCCGGTAACATACGAAAACCCGGGTTATCGGTTTCTTTTCTGATATAATTCTGGTTGAGAGAATCAAAATATTGAGTGAATTCGCTGCCATCTGTAGTAACAATATTATCAATCGTTACGCCTTCATATAAGAGTGTAGAATCCACGCGATGATATTCACCGGCGCGTTCCCAATTTATAAAACCAATATCTAAGGCTTGTACGGAAAGTATATGGTTGCCTTGTGAGAACTGATACTGGAAATCGAGGCTTAAGCCGGAACCGTTATTATTAAAGAAACGATTATGACTTGGATCATTTCGGTAGAGATAGCCATCTAATTTGAGAAAAATAGATTCTGCATCAAGCGCGGTATGCACGATACCGGAATCAATACGTGCTTCGTATAACTGATTACCATTGATATAACCTAATCCAAAAGAAAAAACATGTTGCGACTTTGGCTGATACCAGGTTTTTACAAATCCAATCTGAAATTGTTGGTACATCATCATGTATCCATTGCTACCTGAAAGAGGCAGGTCCATACCGGCATAAGGTGCGTTGCCATAGAACGGCAGTTCAAACGCATAACGATTGAATCGGCCTTCGGCATACAAACGATTTTTAAACGATGCCAAATACCCCCAGTTCTTACCCAACATGGTATCATTCATATTCACATAGCGTAATTCAGAAATCCAATCAGCACCTAATCGGTTATAATTGGCCAGTCGGTCACGTACACTGTTCTTCAAAGCCTCATCTAAATAATTTCCGGTAAAGAATTTATTTAAGAAAAGCGTATGAATGTTTTCAGTACCCAGCTCTGCCTGAGAAGATAAGGTGATATTATGACGCTTACCCGAATAAGAATGTAGAAAATAATTGGTCAGCCTGGCATTGCTTAACAATAAGCAAAGAGGTAATGTCCAGATTACATGCTTTATTTCTGTCATGTGTTAAAGGGTAATCCTGTATTTTACATCAGCCAAAACTTTCAGCTTAAGATAATAATCACTATACATTTGTAAGAGTTGTAAATTAGGAATGGTATTAAATCTGGCTTTTACAAGAATGCGTTTGGCTTGTGTAATATGAAGCACTTTCTGTTCGTCGAAAGGGAAAGAGAGTTGAGAAGATACCGCTTGTTCTACACGGTTTGAAGCATTAACCGGTGCAGGAAGTACGATGTTTTGTGTAAAGAGTGTATCTGTTGTCGTACCGTTATCGTCTAAGGTATAAATATTCAGCACGACGGCTATCGGGAATTTATTTTCTGCCAATACACGTATCTCACCCGACTGGAACCGCTCTATCTGAATTTCATCAAATACCGGATTGTCTAATGTATCAACAAAGAGCAATTGATAGACCGAAAATTTTATGGGTGCCAGAGCATGAACAATAAGCTTTGGCGGAAACAACGTATAAAAGAAGTTGTTGTCTGCGGTGGCATTTGCTAAAGGATTAATTTCAGCTAAAGCATTAATACGAAATCTGTCGGGAATGTTTTCTATTAATTTATCCAGATTGCTGTTTTGTGGTGTAAGCCATAACGTATAATTATACGGTATAACCGGATTAGCAAGGTTAAACGTATTTTGAGCGGATTGTAAATTGATGTATGTGCCGATGACCGGATGGGTTAGCGCTACTTGTTGTCCTGTATTATCATTCATGCTTCTCAGCTTATCAATTTTAAGCCGCATATCCACACCCATAGTGTTATTTAGTGTGATGCCAAGCCGGATGCTGTCAATATCAAGCAGACCGCTTTTAATATAACGGGAGATACCTAAATCAAGTATGTTTGAATTCACACTGTCTTTGGCCGATACAACATAGCCTTGAGCATAGGATGGGTTTATTTTCTCCAACGCATTATTGGCACTAAAAAGGAACTGGCCGGTAGTGAGTGGAAGCGCCGCTTCCGTTGTGTCCATAGAGGGCGTGAGATAAATATAAAGAACGTTGTATTCATTCTGATTTGGTCCACGCAGATCCACATAATAATCTTTTAGGTTGATATAAGTGGTAAAGAATGTAGTATCATTAGGCGCAGCGGCCGATATCTTTTCTGTGAATGATAAAGGATTACCATAGAAAGTAGCTTTCGGTATGGAATAATTGAGGGAGATATTACGCGGAATAACGGATTTGATTTCTACTCTAAGCCGTCCCCGATTGATTCTAGCAGCATTTAATTTCAGACGATCGCTGATACCAAATCGTAATTTAATGATAAAGGGCGGTAAACTGGCGCCGGGTGGTAATACAAAATTAGGTAATGTCCAGTTGATATTATACAGATAACTGGAGTCAGGGATATAAGCTATGGAATCTAAGTTGATGGTATAGACCGTATCGTAGAAGTTGAGAATAATTGCACTATCTGTATTGTATTGCAAGTGCTGATCTGGTATGGCTTTGCTAAGATCAAAGCTTGTTTCAAGCACAGGCCCTTTACCATCAATATCCCAACTTGTGCCATCCAATGTGCAGGCATATTGAAGCAGCAAAACAGATATGAGAAATAATAAATGAGCTTTCTTCATCAAGGTTCTTATTCAATCCAAAACTACAAAATTTTACGCTCAAAATAATATGGGCACGAAGGGATTGGTTATTTCTTGATGCCAATAATTTTCTTTATCTCGTTCAATCGCATCAAAGCTTCAACAGGTGTAAGTGCATTAATATCTATGTTTTCAAGTTCATCACGGATTTGAAGCAAAACAGGATCATCGAGTTGAAAAAAGCTAAGTTGCAGGTTGTTTATTTTTTCTTGTTTTTTACTGCGGCCGGCATCATGATGTGATTTCTCAAGTCTTGACATCACCTCGCGCGCACGCTCAATGATGGTATGCGGCATACCTGCCATACGAGCAACATGAATGCCAAAGCTATGCTCACTGCCTCCCGGTTCAAGTTTTCTAAGAAAAATAACCTTATTGGCTATTTCTTTAACTGCCACATGATAGTTCTTGATGCGGGGCATACGCGCAGCCATTTCATTCAGCTCGTGATAGTGTGTAGCAAAAAGTGTTTTGGCTTTAAATCGCAGATGTTCATGTAAATACTCGGCTATAGACCAAGCTATGGAGATACCGTCGTATGTACTGGTGCCGCGACCAATCTCGTCAAGCAGAATGAGACATCTTTCAGAAAGGTTATTCAAAATATTGGCTGTTTCGTTCATCTCCACCATAAAGGTTGATTCGCCCATACTAAGATTATCCGAAGCACCTACACGGGTAAAGATCTTATCTACAATACCGATGCGCGCTTCTGCCGCCGGCACGAAACAACCAACTTGTGCCAATAGAACAATCAATGCGGTTTGTCTTAGAATAGCCGATTTGCCGCTCATGTTTGGACCGGTAATCATGATGATTTGTTGCTCGGCTTCGTCAAGATAAATATCATTGGGAATATACGACTCTTCCAAAGGTAATGCCCGTTCAATAACAGGATGCCGCCCCTGAATAATGGTGATGGATGTTCCGTCGTTTACCGACGGACGCTGATACTGATTCTGTTGTGACACCTCTGCAAACCCTTGCAAACAATCTAATTCGGCCAGTAAGCGCGCGTTCAGCTGGAAGGTAGGAATAAACTGATGCAGCCATTGCACAAACTCATTATATAAAGTTACTTCGATAGCTATTATCCGGTCTTCAGCACCCAAGATTTTGGTTTCATATTCTTTTAATTCGGGCGTGACATATCGTTCTGCCGACGTAAGAGTTTGTCTTCTGATCCAATCTTCCGGTACTTTATCTTTATGTGCATGGGTAACCTCTAAATAATATCCAAATACATTATTAAAACCGATTTTAAGTGAAGATATGCCGGTTTGCTCAATTTCACGTTGCTGAATTTGTATCAGATACTTTTTCCCTGAACCGGCCAATGCACGCAATTCATCAAGCTCTGTATTTACATCTTCTGCAAATACACCACCTTTTTGTGCTTGTGTGGGCGCTGAATCTAAAATTTCTTTTTTTATTCTTTCAATAACGGATGTGCAGGGGTTGAGTTGTTCAATAATGGGCTTTAGCAGCTTGGACTCGACGAGTGTTTGTCGGATATGTTCGATGGATTGGAGCGCTCTTCTCACCTGTAACAATTCACGTGGCACAATACGCCCGGTTGCCATACGTGCGGTGATACGTTCTAAATCGCCGATGTCTTTCAGATGGGTTTGCACTTGTTTGTGCAAATCGCGGTTATCATAAAAAAAGCCGGTAATGTTTAAACGTTGCTCGATGGCGTGTACATCCTTAAGTGGCATGACCAACCAACGTCTCAGCATTCTTGCACCCATGGGTGTACATGTGCGGTCAACCACATCATGTAGGGTGATGGCTGTTTCGTGTTGCGAATAAACGAGTTCAAGATTGCGAATAGTAAAATTATCTAACCATACATGGTCATTCTGATCGATTCTTGATATGGTGTTGATATGGGCAATTTGGTTGTTTTGTGTTTCGCTCAGATAATGGAGAATCGCGCCGGAGGCGATGGTACCTAAGCGCAAATCTTCTATACCAAAACCTTTCAGTGTGGTAATACCAAATTGACGAAGCAAGAGATCACGACAAAAATCATAGTCAAAAATCCATTCATCAAGCCCATATATCACCAATGATTCGCCGTATTGTTCACGTATATGGCGTTGCTTTGGCTTGGGGAAGACAATTTCTTTTGGTTGAAGGGATTGAATAAGATTTTGCACATAGGCCGTACTGCCTTCGCCGGCTAAAAACTCACCTGTGCTGATATCTAAAAAGGCAACGCCTGTCATAGTTTCAGAAGGGAAGATGGCGCATAGAAAATGATTGGATTTGTTTTCAAGTACATTTTCATTCATGGTCAGGCCGGGTGTAATCAGTTCTGTCACGCCACGTTTTACAATTGTCTTGGTTAGCTTGGGATCTTCCAGCTGCTCGCAAATGGCTACACGATAGCCGGCTCTTACCAATTTAGGCAGATAGGATTCAAGCGAATGGTAAGGGAACCCCGCCAACTCAATATGCGAGGCAGAGCCGTTGGCGCGCTTGGTAAGAACAATACCTAATACCCTTGAACTAACGATCGCATCTTCGCTAAAGCTTTCATAGAAATCACCCACCCTAAAAAGCAAAATAGCATCCGGATATTTTCCTTTGATGCTTAAATATTGCTTCATAAGTGGCGTTTCGACTATACCATCCGTTTTTCCTTTCTTTGCCATCAGCGTAAAGTTGCATAATTTTTTCGGGTTTCTAGGCCGATTTTTTTTTATATTTTTGAACCAAATCTTAACAGATGCACAGGAAACTCAGATTACATGAGCTGCATAGAAAAACGGTTGATGAGTTTCATCAGTCTGAAAAAATACCTGTTCGCATCATTTTGGATGATATCCGCAGCGGCCATAATGTAGGTGCTGTTTTTAGAACGGCTGATGCGTTTATGTTGGACGGTATTTTTCTCTGTGGTCGTACGCCCTCTCCACCGCATGTTGAAATTAGCAAAACAGCTCTCGGCGCGGAAGATACTGTTACCTGGCAACATGTGGAAACAGCCGTGCAGGCAGCCGAGATATGCAGGGCAGACGGCTATGAAATTATCGTGATTGAGCAGACCACAGGCTCCATATCTTTAGCTGATATGGTATGGCATAAAGCGAAACGCTATGCGATTGTAATGGGTAATGAAGTGACAGGTGTGTCTGATAATGTGATAACTCTCTCCTCACAATGTGTGGAGATTCCGCAATGGGGAACTAAACATTCGTTAAATGTATCGGTAGCAGCCGGTATTGTTTTATGGTCGGCCGGTAAAGCATTTCATCTAAATTAAAACTAAGCCAAAACTGTTTTTTTAACCTGTTCAAGAAACGTTTGTGTTTCTTCAGCAGAAGATGTTTCGGCATATATGCGCAACAACGGTTCTGTGCCTGATGCACGTATTAATAACCAAACCTCATCATCGAAATGAAATTTGTAGCCGTCAATATTTTCAGTACGCCTTACGACACGTCCGCCAAAAGAGGTGAACGCCTGCTGTTTGCATCGGCTGATGATGTTTTCTTTTTGTGCTTCTGTCAGATGCAGATCCAAACGATCATAAGCAAAAGCGCCGGTTATCTGATACACCTCATCAATCAGTTCACGTAATGTTTTACCTGTTTTGGCCATAAATTCCCAAATGACAAATCCCATCCAGATACCGTCTCGCTCGGGGATATGTCCTTTGATGGCGATACCACCCGATTCTTCAGCGCCTAATAATACATCCTCGCTGAGCATAAAACCGGTGATGTTTTTAAAACCGATAGCTGTCGTTTGTTGTGCAAGGCCATAATGTTGGCACATTTTCTTTACTTTTTCCGACACGGAAAAAGCGGTAATCACTTTGCCTGTTTGCTTTTTATAATGCACTAGATAATGGATGAGCAGCAGAATAATATGGTGCGAATCAATAAAATGACCTTGGTCATCAAACAGCCCGATACGGTCTGCATCACCATCGGTAGCCAGGCCGCAGTCAATCATTTCTGATACGCGGATAAATTCAGAAAACTCCTGTAGGTTGCGCAGAATGGGTTCAGGCGCTACACCTCCAAACCCCGGATTCTCCGTGCAATGCAATAGTTCAATTTCTGGGAAAAGCGTATTCATTACACTTTGACCGGCACCATACATGGCATCGTATCCAAAACGAAAAGGCGACAGATAGATCGCGTCTAAATTAAACCTGCGCTTTACCTCATCAATATACATGCTTTGCAGATCTGTTTCAATAAAGAGCGGATGATTTTCCAATGTTATTTCATCCACATTAATAGCTGTGTTTGGGATTAACAGCTCCACAGCGTTGATATCAGCAGGCAGCAACGGACCGCCGTATGCGCCTTTAAGTTTGTAACCATTATATTCCGGTGGATTATGACTGGCAGTGATAACAACACCTAGATTGGCTTTGAGTTGCAGCGTGCCGAGAGAAACCATGGGTGTGCTAACAAATTTTGAGGCATAATACACTTTGATGCCATGGGAGATAAACACTTTAGCGGCTTCTTCTAGAAAGAGTTTGCCGCCAAACCGGCAGTCGTGCCCAATAACAACAGCAGGTTGTTCATGTTGTTCTAACAGCCAGTGACTTGCGCCCTCAGAAACCCGTTTTACGTTTTCGGTCGTAAAATCGCGTGCTATAACAGCGCGCCACCCGTCCGTGCCAAACTTAATTTTATACCCCATGTTTTTCTTAATGAAAGGCAAAAATACGTTTTCTTCCATCAATACAGATGTAAGCCTCGGCTTTATGCGATAAACCAATGAAATATATACAATTGAGAGGACATGGTATGATTTACCTACTTCATTGGCACGATATAATTTAACAAATCGGCATTTCGCTCACGGCTATAAAAATAATCATACCGAGAGACAGCCGAATCAATTCTGTTTTGAATGATTTTTTTCAAATCTTTGTCTTTCTCTTTGTTTGCTAATGCTCGGTCATTCTCTATAATCAATATTAACGCATGATAAGCGCCTGCACGCGTGAACCACATCGGATCGCTTTCTATAACCTTAAATAAAAATTGATAGCCTATCTCTCTTTTATCTCCGTGCACACGGCACATATAATCTCCAAAATGGTGAAGAAAAGTCATTTTATCATTAGGGTCAGTAAGACGGTCATACAAGCTGAGAAGTATGGGCATCAGCTTATCATCAAACTCATCTAAGTACTTTAATATAGAAATAGCTTCTACATAAAATGATGAAGCAATAGGCTTCTTATTGATTGTGTTTAAAAGAAGAAGAATGGTGTTGTCGGTTTCGTATTCTATTAAATAGTCTATAGCCTCATTCACAACTATCCAAGCGGAATCGTTGACGGCTTCGCTTAAAACAGAGATAAACTCTTTTTCCGGAAGTTTTCCTTCAGCTTCCTGTATAGCTGCTATGCGTACATTCGGATCGGTGTCATGTCTAATGGTTTGTTTAAGATAATCGGTCAGATATGGATTTAAAGTATCGGGTAATTGTGGTATCAGCCGAATGGCCTCTTCGCGAATAGTGGCATTTGGATAATGAAGAGCATCTAGAATGATTTGGTTAATCTCGGTATGCCAGGCTTTTGCATCCAACGTGCCAAAATATTTCAGCGCCTTTAGCTTATCAAGAATACAGCTGCCTTGTTTATACTGTTGCAGATAATCAGTAGCACTTTTTGTTTCAAATATATCTGCCAACAGCACGCCTGATTCATCTATGTTAATCCAGTCAGGTTTTCGTTGAACGGGGAATGAAAAAGTTTGTTTGGCTGAGTCTAACCATACACATGTTCTTTCAGCTTTGCCGTCAAAGTATAAAGCCAAATCAATCGGTAGCCTGTAAATGGGCGCAAAAGACGCAGGTTGTATTTGTTCGATGGTAACGGTTTGTTTTTTTGTTTCGGGATGATAAGCATATTGCACATAAAGCTTGGGATAACCTTTATTGAAAAACCATTGATTAAAAAACCAGTTAAGATCTTTTCCTGTTACGTCTTCGAAAGCGATACGCAGTTGATCGGCCTCAACGGATTGAAATGCATGCCGGATAAGATAAAGACGGAGTGAGGCAAAAAATGCATCATCACCTACAAGATGCCTGAGCATATGTAAGATTCTACCGCCTTTAGCGTAAGAATGTGAATCAAACATATCTTCAGATCCTTTATGATAATAGCGAATAAGGTCCACATTCTTTGTTAATGCTTCTTCCTTATAACCCAGCATTTCATTATGATGATAAATATCAGCCGCTTCTTTGCCGTATTTATGTTCAATCCAAAGGTATTCGCTGTAGTTGGCAAAAGATTCGTTGAGAGGCAGTTGCGCCCATGATTCGCAGGTTACCAAATTACCAAACCAATGATGAAAGAGCTCGTGTGCAAATGTTTCTTCAAAATTGCTGCCGGGCTGCTCGCGATTGGTTAGTTGCATGAATTCGCCTAAAACAACACACGTTGTATTTTCCATAGCGCCTGAGACATAGTCACGCACAAAAACCTGATGAAATTTATCCCAGGGATAAGGTACGCCCAGCTTGGTAGAGAAGAAATCAATCATCTCTACGGTATGACCGAATAAAGAATGGGCATAAGGTTCATAAGCCGGTTCAACATAATACCAAACAGGTATATTCTTGTATTGGTCTTTGATGATGCTATATTGACCAATAATAACGGCTGTGAGATAAGATGCGTGCGGTTTGTCTTGCTTCCAAATATCGGTGCGTGTACCATCGCTGTGCTTTTCTGATTTTATCAAAATGCCGTTGGAGAGGGTTTGCATGCTGTCGCCAACAGTGATATGCAGCTCTTGCGTCATGCGATTGATGGTATTTTCGTGTGTGGGAAACCATAACGAGGCGTCTTCCGGTTCGTTTTGTGTCCATATTTGGTATGGCTTGCTTGGCGTGATCTCGTCAGGTTTAATAAAGTAAAGTCCATGCGCATAAGGGTCTAAGTCGGGACAATAGGCAGCGATATTATAAGGATGTGCTGTATAATCTATCTCGAAACGCAATGTATCTCTGCGTGACAGGGTGTCGTTGGTCTCAATGCGAAGCTGATAGTTGTTGTAACTGTAGTTGAACGGGATATTTTTTTTGCCGACACTAACGGCTACCGCTTGAAAAGAGAACGCTTTGGCGTCAAATTCAAATTGGTTGGTAGGGTAAAAATGGGGTTTTACAGTCAGAATAGCTTTTCCATATACTTCCTTCTTTTCCCAATCGAATTGCAAATGCAGCTCTGTGTGTAAAATATCGGTTTTAAGAGTTTTGCTGCCCTGATAATTAAAATGTGCCGGCGTGGACTGCTCATCATTAGCAGAGAGCACAAATGGACTTAGCAAGCGCGTACTGTCTTTTTTAACTTGGCAGGCAGAAGTGTGTATGATCAGACTGATTATTATAAGCAGCCCAATGCCTTTCCTTCTATGAGTTAAAAGGACAGTTTTAATCATAAAAATTATTTAACGATAAGTTGCCTTATGGATTGTTTTCCATTCTCTAAGGTCAGGTATATAAAATAAGTGGAAGGAGCTAACCCTGTTAGATCAATGGTGTTCGTGCCATTACTGAATAGGCCTTGTAATACGATTTGGCCTGATAGTGAACAGAGTTTGTATTGAGCTTCGGACGTAGCTTCAACATAAACAATGCGTGATGTGGGGTTAGGATAAATGTTCCATATGAGAGAAGCTGTTTCTTCAATACCTGTAAGCACAGACTGATAATAGAGATTATCAATACCGATAGTTGACCCATTGATACCGGATACTCCGCCGTTGGTAATAAAATATCTGAAAGCAATTCTCCCGTTAAGTCCGTTGGCAGATGATGGTATCGGCAAGGCATATCTTTTCCAACCCATCGGATAGGTGTTTGCAGCGGTATCGAGATCGGGATTAATGCTGTAGATAAGCGTATTGAATACACCGGTAGAG
This sequence comes from Flavobacteriales bacterium, assembly GCA_026936045.1. Lineage (GTDB taxonomy): Bacteria > Bacteroidota > Bacteroidia > CAIKAF01 > CAIKAF01 > BA4. The sequence continues at coordinate 11,006 of JAIXKU010000053.1, read as the reverse complement.
AGTTTATCCGAGCCGACATCTGTTGAATTGCCAGTTGTGCTAAGGCGTATTTCTAATCGGTCGGGATAAAAAATATTGGCATACGAGCGGGTCCAAAAGAAAAGCGTATCGCCAGCAGTAAAAAGTATTTCGGGTGTCAGAAGCCAGTTTGAAATAGTGCCATTGCCGTTTACGCTGGTATAATCACAAATGATAGACGAGTTGGACGAGCCGGACTGTGCAATAAAATTGCCGTTATCCTGCTGCCAGGCGCCGTATGCACCACCCGGATCCGAGTTATTTATGCGTACCCAGCCGACGGTAAATAAAGAATCAACATTCTCAAATCCTTCTTCAATATTTTGTGCATGGATATGAAAACTTAGTGTTGTAATTACAAATAAAATAAGGACGTGATAAATGGAATAATGATATGTCGGAAGATGACGCATGTATTTTATTGCGGATATTGAGTTTGATAGAACGCTTCGTAACCCACCACATCCTGATTTTTGAAAAGCAAAGCGTAATTACCCATTGTTATCGAAAACACTTTTACCCCTTGACCTAATTGCAATTGGTTCAACATCTCTTTTTTGTTGAAGAGTTTCAGATAATTGACGGCTTCGTTGCCGTTTTTGAATTTACGAATAAGCATCATTTGCGTTGTACTGCCCATTAATGATACATTCACACTCAGCCCGATGAGCGAGAAGTTGTCATCATTAAACTGATTGATCTTTTGGGTAGCAGAGGTGACGTTGCCTTTAAGTGAGGGTATCACAATAATAACAATATGTTCGGCTTCCAGATCTTTGGTGTAGGGAACGGTGGTTGCGGTCTTAATGTTATCTGTTTGTACCGAGTCGGTTTTAGTTTCTGTATTTGTATCGGTAAGTAATCCCCAAAGGCGGTTGGCAGTATGCGCCGATTCTGTGCCAGGATATTTTTCAATGATGTCTTTTAAGGCATTCTTAAAAGTATCCATATCTGATGTTTCTTTACTAATCAACGCGGAGAGCAATGCAAACCGATGTAATACGCTGCTTTCCGGGAATTCAGAAAATGCTTGACGGCACTGTTGTTCGGCCGTGGCGTAATCCTTGTTTTTATAGTTGTTATAAGCCTGCTCGTATAGCGGAGATGCTTTGTCGTCGGACTGATCTTTCTGTCCCATAAAATCCGGGTTGGAAAGAATCTGTGCATATTGGCTATTAGGATATTGACCTATAATTAGGCTTTTATAAAAATCAGCTTTTTCATTGTTTTTCATATCCCGATAGATCAAATACAGCTGATAATATGTCAGGGGGAAATGCACGTTGGCGGTGTTACGTTTTACTAAGTCCTCAAATGATTCGGCAGCCAGCTCTAAGTCATAGATTTTTTCTTTATACAAAATACCTAAGTTGTATAGGGCATCCCAAATCATCTCGTTGGAAGCTTTCATCATTGAATCGGTGCGAGGCACTTCCTTGAGATAGGTAAGCGGGTCGTATCGCGGATTATAAGCAGGTTCATTATTTGTTACGTCCGAGAAACTAGTTATGCTTTTATTACTTCTTCTCCAATCATCTTCTAATGGCCGATCGCCCCATACTTTTTTAAATTCATTACGGCCAAAAGCTAAAGCTTGTGTATTGTAGAAATACCATTTACCCTCACCGCTCTCCATCATTTGATTGCCTGAGAAATTGCCTTGATTGAATTTGGCTTCTTCGTCTTGTTTCTTTAAATCTTCCACATAATCATCTAAAAACGCTATGAGTGATTTTTCATCCATCTGAGCTAAGCGTTGCAAGCTATCCTGAAGTTGAATAATGCGGATGTTAAGTACCACATCGGTTAGGTTCTCTTTAAGCCGTACAACTGTTTCATACTCCGGGTGATCTTTGTCTAAGAAAGTAGCTGTTGAATCATAATAGGCTTGTGCGGGCTCATATTTTCGATCTGCAAAATAGATACGTGCCAATTCTAGACATGATAAGCCCTTCTGATTCTTGTTGTTGATACTTACCTCAACCGATTTTGTGAAGTTAAGAATAGCATTAGTTTTGTTGTTTTCTTTTAAGTTAATACTACCAATGGCATAGTATATCTGATCTTGGTATTCAATGTTCTTATCATCTTTCAACATTTTTTTCAGCAATTTCTTCAAATCTTCATTGCTATCTTTTCCGGCTGTGCGGGCCATGTTGATTTTAGATTGGAATTCAAGCTCATACTCCGGTTTTAGTTTTAATACGGCAGCATATGTTTCATAGGCTTTGGTATTATCTTTCAGGTATTGAAGTATCTGCGCTTTAACAAAAGTGTAGCGTGCCTTTTTCTTTTTCTTCTTTTCATACTCTATGGCGTTGTCGAGCGCCTGAATGGCTTTTTCGTATTCTTTATTTCGAATGTTATATTCGGCTATGCTTGCCCAATAAAGAGGTTTGAGTTTGGGAAATAATCCTTCGGCATCAATACGACGAATAGTAGTTGCGGCTTCGGCCATTTCGCCTTCTTCCACATAACTTCTAACCATCCATATCTTGGCTTCATCCTGTGTTTTCTTTTTTTCGCTGCTTTCAGACACATAGCGCAGCTGTCCAATACCCATGGTAAAATCCAATTTGAAATAATGGGCAATACCCATCATCAAATAACAATCGTCAATATATCGGTTATACTGCTTGCCGTTAATAAGCATAGAGTGTTTCTTGATCATAATCACTCCCTTTTTTACGGCTCGGTCCCATTGGGCATTCTGCGCCTGAAAACCACTACGATCACCATATTCATAAACCGGAATAATCTTGGTAAAATTATCATGACGGTTACGTATCAAATCTTGCATACCGGCTTTTAATGCTTCATTCCCATTAAAATAGCCGTTAAACTTGGTATTCATGCTATGCCAAAACCGGTTCATGAACTTATTCTTCTTAGTAGAGCATCCGCCAAGGCCAAGAAGTAACCCAATCAGTAAAACCGGAAGTATTAATCGCCACTTAGGTGAAATCACGAAATCAGAAATTTAAACAACAAAAATAGGATAATCTCTGAACTTAGCAGATAATTCATGGCAGAATAACGACGAGGAGGATGTAATTAGTATAAATACTATGGATGTTTTTCTTTGGTGCATCCGGCATTCAACGCTTCATCAGTAAATTCATGCCAATCAGGATCATTGGGTAACAGCGTTGTTTCGTATGTGTCGCTGCAATAAACGGTATTGGCATAACCGGTTATATTCTGACAGCGAATGCAATCGGGCGAACCACATCCCGTAAAAGAGATAACACCCAAAACTAAAAGAGAGATATAAATAAACAGAAATTTCATCTGAAAGAATTTTATCAAAGATAATTATTTTACACTCTTTCCAGCTTCTGATGCCTTGCCGATATCCCAGTTCAGATTCAGATCAAACCCTTTTTTCACTTCGATCACCTGTGGATAATAGGATACTTTCTCTGGCTGTATGCGCTTATCATAACACCCTGTATCCCATGTCCCGTTTTGATTGGCATCATAGATCATACGAAGGGTGTATTTGCCTTCGCGAATACGGGAAAAATTAATCTTAGTAAGTCCTTCCTCATTAACCACGACGGATTGCTCTAGCAGTATTTTTTCTTTATCATCCATCCATTGTAAAACGACGGCACGCGTATCAATGATGTGTTCTATCTGAAGCGACACATTGTGAAAATCTGAGGATAAGGCTGTTTTAAATCTAAAAATCAAGGTATCGTGGCTGTTGCCAAATAAATCAGTCAGGCATTGTGGCAAGAGTATCAATGTATATGTCTTTCCTTCTTCAAGCTTAGCTTCTACGCTAAGATTACGTTTGAGACTGTCGGTAAAACTTAAATGCAAAGCTATAGACTTATCATCCTGCTTGAGAGAAGCAAGGTCAGGCCTCACCTTATCAATCGGCGAGGATAAAATAAACTTGATGGGTAGTGTAAAATCTTCATCCTCATTTAAGATGCGTTTAATTTCAAAAACCGGCATTTCGGATGATGAAACAGTGGGTTTGGCACCTTTCCCCTTGCTTCCGCTCCCGGCTGCATGTAAAGACTTTCTCACGGTTACCGTATCCCAAACACCATTCTGAAGAACACGAAATAGAAGGGTATCGGCTTTGATGGGCTTATACCAATATAACAGCGAATCATGTTCATCAGACCCAAATTCTGTTGAGCTGGCGAAGCCTGGCAAGCTGTCAGTAATTGGTTCTATACGTATAGAGTCAGCCGGTGATTGGAATACAAAACAGATCTTACCCGGATGAATCATACGGGCAAAACGTAATGTATTACGTTTGTTTTCTTCCTTAAACAAAAGTATGCGATACACAACACTGTCGCCACTTTGTAATGATTGATCCATGAATCCGATCCATTCGCCGGCTCGGTCGTAGCGCAAATTCAAATTTGATTCTTTGAGGGCAAACACGTTGTAATCGCCGCCGGATAAATAGCTTAGTGTGGCATAGCCTGTGCTGTTACTCTCTCCAATATAATAAGGATCCGTTTTGTACGGCAATGAATCACCTTGTTGGTTGTACAACAGGATGGTAACACCTTCTACAGGCTTGAGTGTAAACGCATTTATAACCTTAAATTGCAAAGAGAGGGAATCAATAAACGAGCCGGTTGAGAAGACATAAGACAGATTATGCGCTACGTTTCCTTCGTTATTATCAGCTATGGCTTTACCAAATCGGATGATATACGTAGTGTTTGGAAGCAATGTATCTTGTAATACGATATCCACTGATCGGCCTTTCAAAATCAGCTCCGGTTTTGTTTTCATTGGCGGCGATAAAAATACTTCTTGAGAGGCATTGCTAATCACCACGAATTCATCGAAATACAAACTGATTTTTTTTGTTTTGAATTGCAGTGAGAACGTGTCTGGCATCGCTTTTATTAGCTTTGGCGGTGTCGTATCGCGCGATCCGCCTTCCAACGGAATGATATTGGCGCAGGAACTGACTATCCATCCTGAAAAGAGTATTACATATACATACCATCTTTCCATCTGCTCAATACCTTTATTCTGATTAATTCTACTATTCGTTCCAAGCCTTCTAAATCTGATTCATCAAAATGATTGAGCTGCTCTGAATCAATATCCAGCACACCCACCACTTCATTACTTGAAAAAATAGGTAATACGATTTCCGATTTAGAATGGGCGCTGCAGGCAATATGACCTTCAAAGAGGCGCACATCAGGCACCAGCAAACTGCGTTCTTCTTTCCATGCTGTACCGCAAACGCCTTTCCCATAACCTATTCTAGAACAGGCAACAGGACCTTGAAAAGGCCCTAAGACCAACTCCTTCCCTTCAACCATATAAAAACCGGTCCACCAAAAACTGAAATGATGGTGAATAAGGGATGCTATATTAGCCAAATTGGCAATGAATGACGATTCGTCGGCAACCAATGCTTCGGCCTGCTCATACAAAGAAAGATAAAGCGCTTTTTTGTCTGCCATGTTGCAAAGTTAACATTAAGCATCAAAAATACCTTTTCAGCTTTTTTGAAGCCATGTCTTTTATAATAGATGTTGTTTTGTTAAATGATTAAGAAAAATTTAGCCAATTCAAGATTTTTCTTAAATTTAACTTAAACTCAATCTTTATGAAATGTTCATGTATAAAATATCTTCTTAGCTAGGGCGTTTTTAATACTTCATTTATTCTCTATATCGTTGCCGTTTTGGATGTTTCTACCCAAACCAACCTTATTCCTGAACCCCGATCTTGAAGAAGGCTATGAGTTTTGTTATAAGCCTATCAATAATTCCTAATCTTTCTGTTGAATATAAAACCTTAGATATGCAGCAATTCTCTTATTTTTCGCTTTGCTGATTTATATGGATAGCCTACACAATTTAAGTATTCTCACTTGCGTTAAACAATTTAAAATTTTCAGACAAATCAATAATATTCGTTATCTTAGCATCCCTTTAAAAAAGGTTATTATAACATAACAAACTAGCCGTAGATTAATAGAATAAGATAAATACATTTTTACTGTCAGACAGGCAGCATATTGTATGGTTCATGCAAACAAGAAAATGATATGTTAAAGAAACCTGTTATTGCTTTTATTTTTATGATTATGGCCGGATGCTTGTCCCAGTTTTATATTGTTCAAGATATAACCATCACGAATGAACAGTTGGATTTTATGGAAGAGCAAATTTGTCAGATAGGCGGAATGGAGAATTTTATCTATTCGGATAAAGCCAGAGAGGCCTATTTGCATATCGGTGGCATCTCCCCATTTAGATGGGCAATATACAGTATTTGGCGAGGTGATAGTCGGTATGGATGTGCTGGACCGTATTGCCGCTGTTACTACCAACAAAGCGGATAAACCGCTTACCGATATCAAAATAGATGTAAATGTAATAGAGTTTAAAGCATCACAATTGAAAAAAAGGTTTAACTTTATACCAAACACTAATACAAAACACCCCAATTAAACTTCACGCTATGTTACAGACAGAAGATATAACATTACACAAACACCTCAAGTCCATCTTTGGATTTGACCATTTCAAAGGGCGACAGGAAGAAATTATTCAGAACTTGCTCAACGGAAACGATACGTTTGTTATCATGCCAACAGGCGGCGGTAAATCCATGTGTTATCAGCTGCCTGCTTTGATCAGTGAGGGCACGGCCATTATCGTTTCGCCCCTTATTGCGCTGATGAAGAACCAGGTGGATTCCATACGCGGCTATGGTGATATTGACGATGTAGCACATTTCTTTAATTCTTCGCTCTCCAAATCAGAACGCGATAAGGTGAAAGAGGATATTGTGAAAGGCGTTACCAAACTACTCTATGTAGCACCTGAATCTCTGACCAAAGAAGAAAATGTCCAGTTTCTTCAAAGCATATGTATATCATTCTTTGCGATTGATGAAGCCCACTGTATATCTGAATGGGGGCATGACTTCCGACCAGAATATAGACGATTACGACCTATAATAGAGGAGATTGATCGGGTGCCGATAATAGCGCTTACCGCTACCGCTACACCTAAAGTGCAACATGATATCCTGAAAAATTTGGGAATGAGCGAAGCAACAATTTATAAAGATTCATTCAATCGCCCCAACCTCTATTATGAGATTCGCCCCAAACGGAATGTCAATAAGGAGATTATAAGGTTTGTAAAAACACAAGCCGGCAAATCGGGTATAGTGTATTGTCAAAGTCGGAAAAAAGTGGAAGAACTGGCGGAAATGTTACAGGTCAACGGTATCAGTGCGGTGCCCTATCATGCCGGAATGGATGCTAAAACCAGAGCAAAAAATCAGGACTTATTCCTGATGCAGGATGTGGATGTGATTGTAGCCACTATTGCCTTTGGTATGGGTATTGACAAACCGGATATCCGATATATTATACATCATGATATTCCTAAAAGTTTAGAGAGTTATTATCAGGAAACAGGCAGAGCCGGACGTGATGGCGGAGAAGGCCGATGTGTGGCATTCTATGCGTATGAAGATATTTCAAAACTGGAGAAGTTATTAAGCGGCAAACCCATTGCCGAGCAGGAAATCAATAAACTGCTTATGCAGGAAGTGGTTTCTTTTGCCGAGACCAGCAGTTGTAGAAGGAAGGCGTTGTTACATTATTTCGGCGAATCTTTTGAAGAAGAAGATTGCAATGATATGTGCGATAATTGCGCCCACCCGCGTGAACGCTTTGATGCTAAAGACTATCTTCTTTTATTACTGGAAGTCATGAATGAGTTGAAGGGGAAATTTAAATCCCCTCATCTGGTGGCCGTGCTTACAGGCAAAGAAACCAATGCCGTAAGACAGTATAAACATCATACACTTGAAATTTTTGGAAAAGGGAATGATGAAGACGAACGCTTTTGGCAAGCCATTATTCGTCAGGCATTGGTAAATAATTTATTAAGTAAAGAGATTGAAAATTACGGCACACTCTTTATCAGTGAAAAAGGGTTAGAGTACATGACAAACCCGGAATCTATCTTATTTACCCGCGACCATGATTTTGAAGCAGAAGAAGAAAATGATGATATTATAACCAAACAGAAAGGAGGCGGTGCTTTAGACGAAACGTTGGTTAGCATGCTTAAAGATTTGCGCAAGCAAACAGCCAAGAAATTTAATCTGCCACCATTTGTTATCTTTCAAGATCCTTCATTGGAAGAAATGGCCACACAATATCCTGTGAATTTGGATGAGCTGAAGAATATTTCAGGAGTGGGCGAAGGAAAGGCTTTGAAATATGGAAAGCCATTTGCCGAGATGATTGCTAAGTATGTGGAAGAGCATGAAATTGAACGACCTTTTGATTTTGCGGTGAAATCTGTAGCCAATAAGTCGGCTATGAAGGTGGCTATTATTCAGGCTATAGACAGAAAGTTACCGCTTCACGAGTTTGCTAAGTCGAAAGGGGTGGAGATGTCGGAATTCATTCATGAGATGGAATCTATTGTCAGCTCCGGTACCAAGCTGGAATTAGGATATTATTTGAATCCGTTAGTGGAGAAAGAAGATCAAGAAGATATATATGAAATTTTACGCAATTCAGAAAAAGGAGCTATTGACGAGGTTATGGAAGAATATGACGACGTGTATAACGAAAACGAACTTCGCCTGATGCGTATAAAATTTATCTCCGATATGGGGAATTAATCATCTGATAATTAACTGATAACAAGTTTGCCCATCTAAGTTTTTCACAAATTTATTAACAATTATTTTGTACTTTCTTTAACATTTTTAATTTCGGTTTATTGACAGAATAATAGAAACCCAAAAGCCGAAAGATTATGATTTGGAGAAATACCCTAAAGGCAGGATTAATTTTTCTTTTTTCTGCATCCTCAATTTTTGCTCAAAACGTCAATTTCGAAGTACAACTTCGTTATCTTGGATGGGACGGTCGTGGTGACCAAAGCGGAGGTCCTGAATACACTTGGTATGCTTGGGCGCGCGACAATACCGACATGACAGAGTCCGGTGGTTTTTGTATCTATTCAGGCGATAATTTCCCCGGTGGCAGCAGCAGTGGTTCAGTATCCTGCCCTCCCAATGGATTTTTGTTTGGATTAGGTACAACATTACGCAGTAAGACCAATTCTTCCGCATCCACAATTTATATCCGCACCGACGCCTGGGAAAAGGATTGTACAAACAACTGTGTTTTTGAATCTTCTTGTGGTGGTGGCTTTTTAGAAGATGACGACCGAGCGCAATGTAATTTTTATAGTGTAAACTTTCGCGATGCTGCAAGCCCTCCATGTCAGTGGAATGATTATGGCGTGATGCAGTGTGGCTCATTCTATTATGCTATTCGTGTTCGATGGACATGGAATAGTCCGCCTACCATCACTACACAACCTACCGCCGGCGGTGCCGATCGTACCTTATGTATAGGCACACCTACTCAACTTACGGTGTCTGTAATACCGTTAACGGCCAATCAACCGGCATGCATTACCAATGGCAGGTGAATTCATCTACAGCCAATCCAACACCAACCACAAATCTCCCTTCTTCAGGATGGATTGATATAGCAGGCGCCAATAGCCCAACCTATACACCGCCCCAAACATCGGGCTCTAGACTATACAGATGTTTGATTACATCGAATTGTACACCCGATTTTTCTATTGCATCATTTGTAGCTACATCAGAATGTGTTAGGGTAACCTATCACCCATACTCACCACCTATTCAAAGTGCTATTTGTAATAGTGCAGCTGTTGCTAATACGCCCTATATGTTTTCGGCTTTACTACCTCCGGGTGCAAATGCCAGTGTGAATGAATCAGGTTTTGTATGGTCAGTTACACCATCGGCCGGTGTTATTATCAGCAACCCCAACTCATCCTCTACCAGTATTACATTCCCCGGCAACGGAGCTTATACAATTACCTTAACAACACAAGATGCCTGTGCTGTGGCTGATGCTACTTCTACATGTACGGTGGCTATTGCCGATAATGCCTGTGATATTATTTATGTAGCACCGGGTCCTGTAGGTAATGATGCTAACTTAGGCTATATTAATGCACCTGTAGCCACCTTGTATCGCGCGTTGCAGTTGGTAACCGGCTCACGTACCATTATTCGTATGCAGGCCGGCGCATACAACGAGTTGAATATTGCTAATATGAAAGCCAACGTGGTGGTGGATGGCGGTTATAGCAGCACTTGGGTAAAATCCAGTGCCATTGGCCAAACCGTTATCAATTTTGCTAACACATGTTTGGAAAATATTAATAGCGATATACAGCATTTAGTAGGTATTAAAGCCGATAATGTGAATAATTGGGTATTGCAGGATTTGACTATTAACGTGGCAGCATCAACCGGTATCACTCCCAGTGGGAATGGCCGCTCAAACTATGGACTACTTATTCGTAACTCTACAGGTTATAGCGTGGTCAGATGTTCAATTAACTCAGGAAATGCCACATCCGGTGCTAATGGACAAAGTGGCGCTGCAGGTACAAACGGTATTGCCGGAGGCAGCGGTCAACGAGGCAATTCTACCATGCCATTTTTATGTGGAAATGATAGCCCCGGTGCAGGTGGTGGAGCCGGTACAGCAGGTGTCGGCGGCGCTAATGCACCGTCTATAGGCGGTAATGCCGGTAATGGCGGTAATGGCGGTAATGGCGGCATAGGTGGTGATGATGACGGCGGAGACAGCTCTTGTGATAATACGCCTTCGCAACCTGGTGCGCCGGGCATTGCATCACCTGCACCTTGCTCTACACCTAATGGTGCTGCAGGAGCGAGAGGATCTTGTGATAATAATAATAGTGAGACCCCTTATGGCGGTACCGGTGGTTCAGGCATACATGGTGGAACAGGCGCCAGTGGAACAACGGTTGGACCCAGCTATTCTTCCGGTTATTATTTACCTTCTTATGGTACCAATGGCTTGTCCGGCTGCGGCGGTGGCGGCGGTGGCGGCGGTGGCGGTGCAGATAAAGATTATGATGGATGTGATG
>JAIXKU010000131.1 GCA_026936045.1 Flavobacteriales bacterium | reverse complement strand
ATGAAACAACACGAACCATCGCCCCTAACTATGCTTCGGGCGCTAACACATTTCAAATAAAATGATAACACTTTCACCAATACCAACAGCACAAGAAGTTCAAAAGGTAATAGATTACCTTAAAAGCTATATTGACAGCCGTCCTTCGGGTGGCGGAATAGCCTCTGTAACAGGGAATATCGTAGATAACACCGACCCTGACAACCCTGTCGTAACCCAAGTTCAGGCGAACATGGCTATATTGGACGATACCTCACCTGCTTATGTAGATAATGTACAGGCTATTCTCGATGTAGATTCGTCCATACCAGATGAAAACTATGATGAATCAGAAGGTTTCAGAGTAGGTTCAAGAATCTTTGTTGAAGCCCATGTCAACTCGGAGTATGTGTGTATTGATAACACAACAGGGGCAGCGATTTGGATTCCTTCAATAGGGTTTAAACGGTTTGTGGGGACGTTAAATCAAGATGGAACTAATGAACCAACAATTTCAACATCTATTGTAAATGATTGGGGAATTGAGAATACTGATTTTAGTTATGTTGATGCCGGAGAATACACTTTATCCAAAACGGGAATTGGAGTTAATTTTCCAACTCAGTTTTTTGCAATTGGTTCTATTGATAGATTGGTTGGATATTTATTTGTAACAAGGGTTGATGATGGCACTATAAGATTATTAACAACACACACCGATAATACACTGTCAGACGATATATTGTTATTAGAAAACCTCATCGAAATCAAATTCCCAATATGAACCATTTGATAGACTTCATAACAGAATACCAAAGCGTGATTATGATTATTTTCCTTAACGCTTTCTTTTTTTACATTCAAAAGTCTATCAGGTATGTAAAGCGGAATCTTGACTTAATGCGCATAAAACAGGAGGCAATGATTTATGCTTCCATGAAAGTGAACGGCAAGTACAGGGATTATTCAGAGGAGTGGCATCAGCATTACAACAGCAAGTTAAATTCTTTGAAGGAAGAGTATAAATTTTTGTTCACATGACCCCCGAAACTCAAAAGAAACTTGAAGATATGGCAGTGGCTATCATTTTGACGGCAATTATTTTTTTACTTTTTTACATAACAACATAAAACTATGCAGGACGTAATCAATTACTTGGTAGGCGATACAACAGAGTTTGTCGCTTTTCTTATTATGGCTCTTTTCGGGGCTTTGTTTTCATGGCTGCTGCAAGGCTACAAGAATAGAAGGGTAGTAAAAGCACAGGGCGGGTTCAGTCTTTTTGAGTGGCTGTATGATAACCGCTTCCGACTGCCGTTGACAATCTGCGCCATTATCGCGGGTATTCTGTTCAGCGAACAACTGCTTGGAATGAAGATTAATTTATGGGTGGCTTTCCTTTCGGGGTTTTCAACCGACCGTGTTATTGATTCACTTGTAAATGTGAGGGAAGCCAGATGACCGCACAAATTGAACGCCTGTCCATGAGCGATAAGCAGTCGCTTGGAATACTCACTGCTGTTAATATGGACAACCAAATCTTCGTTTGCAAGACTTTAGAACTTGCTTGGAAGTGGAACAAGCCGAATATAAGCTGCATCCCTGCGGGAGTCTATGAATGTAAGTACACCCGTTCAAACAGATTATCTCAACTGAAAGGAACTGACTTTTACACTTACGAAGTCTTGGGAGTAAAAGACCGTGCGGGCATCAGAATACACTCGGCTAACTACTTCTTTCAACTGCTCGGCTGTATTGCTTTAGGTGCAGCGCATAAAGACCTGAACGCTGACGGGCAGCTTGATGTAATTCATTCGGGCAAGACAATCAAAGACTTTGAGGACTTTATGGATAGGAAAAACTTTATTTTACGAATTAAATGATATACACTATAAAAAAAGGTCAGCATAGTTGCAAGCATCCTATCTCGGCTCATTCAGGAACGGTAAGAGAGGCAAGGATTGTTACGGTGGATAGCTCATGGCGGCATGAGGGCATCAAATCAATTCATAAACTATGGGGGTTCGGATATAGCTATCAGCATCATATCAACTCGGCACGGTTGGGATTAAAATTATTTCCTGATTATTTCCGATTGGTAACTTATGTTTATGATGCAGGAATAAGACTGAAAGAAAAGAAGATTAAAGACCTTCCGTACGATACTACCTTCGCTTCCTCTATTGACTATGTTTCAGGGTCATTCGTTTTTAATGTTGATGGAGATGAGGCGAAGGTTTCTGTTACTCAAACCCCAAAGGCAGGGTTCTATCTGTTTCCTTATTTCGGAGGAAATGAAGTTCCTGAAAGAGATGTAATCACTCAAATCATAAGAATATGAACAAACAAGCTATCTGCACTATCCTTATTTTGCTGTTTTCATGGCAAATAAGCTCATCACAAACATCTTATCGTTATCACACGGTAATTGACAACACAAAACCAAACTACTCTCCATCATCACGGACATGGAAGCAGGGTCATTTGAGTATTGTTCAGGATACTATCGGGAAGAAGATTGATTTCTATACGAACAATCAAAGCGGTTCATCATGGACATATAGATTCAGCATTCCATTTGAGGGGAGCGGTAATGGACTAACGCCTGAGTTCAGAGCTACCTCAATGGCCATTGAGTGGAAGTACACAACAGAAACCTCATGGCGTTTTCTTGTGGCGCTTTCTGATTTGAAAGGAGATAAAGGTGATAAGGGAGATAAGGGAGATAAGGGAGATAAGGGGGATAAAGGCGAAACAGGGGCTACGGGCATACAAGGACAGCAAGGCATCAAGGGTGATAAGGGTGATAAGGGAGATGCAGCAACGGTAAGCGTAGGAACGGTAACCACGCTGCCTTCTGGAAGTAATGCAACGGTTACCAACACCGGAACATCATCCAATGCCGTGCTGAACTTCGGTATTCCTCGTGGTGCTGACGGGGCTTCGGGTGGTGGCTCGGTAACTGCATTCGCAACACCTTCATCTTACTCAGGAACAGACGCTGATAAACTTGAGGCGTGTATTGCAAGCGGCAAGCCTATATTCATTGATATGAACTTAAATATCAACAGACCCGTTAATCTTCCGGCTACAAGAACAAACGGACTTGTTATTTATGGAAACTTCTATAAAATAAAATCAACGACTAATTTCAGCGGGTATCTGATAGGAAGACCAACCCCCGCCAATCTTGATGCGGCAGTAAACATGATGAATTACCCAATATCCATTTACAATTTACAGGTCGAAGGATTTTCTAATCAAGCGGGTATTGATTTAGGGGCTACTTACGGAGCATGGTATGAGAATATCTATTGCTACAATCTTAATGTCGGATTGCATTTAAAATTTGCTCTTCAAACAACCGTTAACAATCTTCGTACATGGCACTGCAATTTCGGCTCAATAGCCGATTGGTATCAGGGGCAGTCATGGGCTACGGTTCACAATTCTCAATCCAACCTTACAGTGTACCGCTCTCCACGACTTTACTCCACCAATGCCAATGCCATAGGAATAGCCATGTACTCATGTGATGGCGGGACTGTTTACGACATGGTAATCGAAGGAACAACCGCCAAACATGCCGTTGTGTGGGACGCAATGGGGGCTAATACAGTAAAGAAATTCCGCCTGATAGGGCTGCATGTTGAGTGTGTCAACGGATTGACAGGTGAAGCCATTAAACTCGCTTCGCCAGGCGGATTTGCAGAGATTTCTGACATTATAGGACATTATGCCGATATACTCTGTTCCGCAAGTTCAAGCGGTGTGCTTGTTGTATCAGTATCTAACATTGGTTGGTGGGTAATGAAAAACGGAAAAGCATTCGTGAATAATAACTGCGGATGGGTACTTTCCAATCTTTCCCAGAACATCATATCTCCATCCAACCTTAATTCATCCGTTCAATCGGCCTTCTCAGGAACAGTTCCTCAGCCTACAACGGGAGCAGTTACAGGATATAACCAATTCAAATACTTATACTAATAGAT
>JAIXKU010000220.1 GCA_026936045.1 Flavobacteriales bacterium | reverse complement strand
CAGAGAACCCGTTGGTTCACAGTAAGTGGAAACGTGTCTCATCCTTTTGACGATGTGCTGGTGGTAGCTTCTCATTCGTTACCGTTAAATTATGTTGAAAAATTAGAACCCTGGGATTTGGGAAATATCACCAGATTTGATGAGCGTTTTTTGGGTGGATTTATTACCGAAAAATACAAAGTGGAACTGAAGGAAGGGTTTGATACGGCCAAGACAAAAATGGATACATATATCAGAACGCTCGTGAGAAGAGATATCGGTGGTGATGAACAACGTATTATCTCTTTGCAAACAGATCATAGTAATATCACTTTTAAACATATCCTTTTACCGATCTATTTAAGTGCTTTCCGCTTTAAAGGTAAGGTTTATAACTTTTTGGTAAACGGTAGAACAGGCGAGGTGCAAGGAGAGCGTCCATACAGTGCATGGAAGATAGCGTTATTAGTTATAGCTGTTTTGGCAGTACTGGGTGTAGTCATCTATTTTGCTTCCAAAAAGTAACACGCCAAAAGAAAAGAGATTTTGAAAGATTATTGTATGGTATCGGTTGTTTTATTCTTATCATATCCTTCTACAACAACCACAATTTCTCCTTTGGGTGGATGATTGGTAAAATGTATGAGAAGATTAGTGACGGTATCTCGCCGAGTTTCATGATAGATTTTGCTTATCTCACGCGAAATAGCCACCTGACGTGTCCCCCCCATGAAACTTTCTAATTCAGATAAAAACTTTATAAGACGAAAAGGCGATTCGTAGAAGATCAAAGTACGTGTTTCTGTTACTAATTCTCCCAAGCGTTTCTGACGCCCTTTTTTATGCGGTAAAAAACCTTCAAATACAAATTTGTCTGTTGAAAATCCGGATTGAACAAGCGCAGGGACAAACGCTGTAGCGCCCGGTAAACATTCAACATCTATACCGGAATCAATACAGCTCTTAACAAGCAGATAAGCAGGGTCTGAGATGCCGGGAGTGCCGGCATCCGAAACCAAAGCCGCTGTCATACCGGATTGTATTTGCTTAATGATTTGTGGTGTATTGCGATGCTCATTATGCTGATGAAACGGCTGCATACGCTTTTGAATAGAGAGATGCTGTAACAATTTCCCCGTTTGTCGGGTGTCTTCTGCCAAAATAAAATCTACCTCGCCAAGCAGACGAATAGCTCTAAGAGTAATATCCTCAAGATTACCTACCGGCGTGGGTATAATATAAAGTTTAGACAAAGGTTAATAGCGCTTACTCAGTTCGACAATCATATTGAATACCTGCTCGAAAGCTGTCAGTTCTAAATTTCCCCCTTGATCATACAAATCGTGATAATGCTTGTAAGAGCCCATGGTATAAATAAAAATGGCCGGAATGCCGGCTTCGGCAAAATAATAATGATCGCTGTTGGCGGCATTACTTCTT
Source organism: Flavobacteriales bacterium (assembly GCA_026936045.1). Classification (GTDB taxonomy): domain Bacteria; phylum Bacteroidota; class Bacteroidia; order CAIKAF01; family CAIKAF01; genus BA4. The sequence goes on along the minus strand of JAIXKU010000220.1, from coordinate 30,522 downwards.
TCCTTTACAGCTTTCAACAGGTGTTTCTCTTCATTAATATCTTGCATAAGTTGTATGATACGTAGATGTTCTTTCCCATTTACTATGGTTATGCCATCTTCACCGCCACCCATCAAATCAAGATTTATGAGTAGCCGAATTTTTTCTAAGGGAAAGACAGGATACATGCTAAAACGTTTCGAGCCGATTAAACCGGCTTCTTCAGCGCCGAACGCAATGAACACAATAGAATATTTAGGTTTATTCTCTTTGAGTGCGTAATGTTGAGCTAACGATAACAACATGGCTACGCCGCTGGCATTGTCATTGGCACCTGGGAAATAAACAGAATGGCCGATGCGTCCTAAATGGTCATAATGAGCCGTAAATACAATAAAACTGTCGGGTTCTTCTGTGCCGGGAATATAGGTAACGACATTTTGTGATTTGTAATTTGCCCTGAAATCATTAAAAACATGTAGACGGATTTTTTTATAACTACGGTGTATTGTTTGACGTGTGATGTCAAGTTGTGCAAAGGTAAGCGTATCCGTGGCGACACTCCAGGTGATTTTGTCTTTAACACGGATAATTCCTTTGGCTCCAAAAGGGTTATGACCTAAATTCTGAAAAATTTTTTTGCTCGCCTCATCCTGAATACCCTTATCATCCATTACAATAAAAGCATCTGAAAATGATTGCCGAGCAAGTTTCTTATAGGCTGCATCATTATGCAATAGGGCGCTATCTACCCATAATAATCGAAATTCCCCATTAATGGCAGGGCAGGCAGGTGATGGAACAAATTCTATACCCGGATTTAGATAAGTGTTATCTAATGCAGCAAATACAGGGTAGGGAAATGTGTTGACCGGGAAAGTGAAATTCTGATAAAATGTAGGCGCCAACGGAAAGCGTTTGAGGTTAAGTTTGTACATTTCATTCGCCACAAAATAAGCTGATTTCATATCCCCCTCACGTATATATCCGCGCCCTTCATAGTACGGGCCGGATAGCGTGTCAACCACCATTTTGGCATAAGGCAAAGGTTGAAACTGCGCTAAAAGTGTAAAATGAACACAGAATAATAGAATAAAAGATAGGAGTCTGAACATTAAATATGCTTTCGTTGTACGAAGGTAATAAGTTTTTGGTAGGCTTTGTTTTCTTCGGTCCATTGATACTGCTCGCGATAGATGTTTATCAGAGATATAGCCTGCTCTAGAGATTCTGTTTGGTTGGCTTCTTCGATAAATCGGTTATAGGGCGAATTATCGCCTAAGAATAATTCATTGATAAAAAGAAATTTCTCATGTAGCGCTATTGATTTGGATAAGTCGGCAATGCGAGTTTGTGATAACTTGTCTGCCAACGGCTCCCGAACCGTGCTTGAGTTAATATCATTAAGTGTGACACGGGCTTCCTGAATAGTCATTGGGATCTCTTTCGGCTTGAGTTCTTCTTTCTTCTTTGGTGGATCTATACGTTCTTCCTGTTTGATGATGACAGGCTCTGACTTTGTAACAACCGGCGAAGGCGTAATAATCTCAGGTGATGATTTTTTAGGCTGTTCTTCTTTTATGATTTGTTTGGTGGATACCGGCATTGATGCAAGATGTTGTAAGACGGTGCTCCACTCATACGCTTTTCTAAGTTCATCCTGAAGGGTTGCATAATCTTCAGTTAGTAAATCATTTTTCGCTAGCAGACGATGTATTCTCAAGATGTGCAATTCAATCTTTTCCAATAAGGATTTTTTATCCATGATAAATCGTTTTTAATTTATATAACGCAATTTACTATCTAATTTGCATAAATTCATAAACAGAGAGTTGTAATCTGATAAGATTTAGCAAATTTGTATTCCAAAGGCCTATTGTATTGGATAGGCTCAACAAATTTTCAGTTTTTTAATTATAAAAACGATCGTTGTTACAGGTTTTTATTCAAAATGTTTGTTGAAAACACATCTCGGTTTAATGAACGCAGAGGCTGGATAGAAGTCATCTGCGGTTCGATGTTTTCCGGCAAGACGGAAGAGTTGATTCGGCGCTTGAAGCGTGCGCAGTTTGCCCGCCTGAGAGTGGAGATATTTAAGCCTATTGTTGATAACCGCTACCACGAGCAGCAGGTGGTATCACATGATGATAATCGCATCTCATCAACGGCGATACCCGCTTCATCCAATATATTGTTATTAGCCAGCGAGGTAGATGTGGTTGGTATTGATGAGGCCCAGTTTTTTGATGATGGCTTGGTGGAAGTATGCAACGCATTGGCTAATGCGGGGATAAGGGTGATTGTAGCCGGTTTAGACATGGATTATAAGGGCGAGCCTTTTGGCGCTATGCCACAACTAATGGCTGTTGCCGAGTTTATAACGAAGGTGCATGCAATTTGTGTATCTTGCGGGCAGTTGGCACACCATTCATACCGTGTTACAGACGAGAAAAAATTAGTTTTGTTAGGCGAAACAGATAAATATAAACCATTGTGCAGGTATTGTTATCAAGCCAACCAACAGAACAGAACATGATGGGTTATACATGTAAACAACTGGCATCGGCTTGTAACGGTGTATTATATTCAGATATCTCTGAAGAGAAAATCATCCGTTTTCTCTGTACCGACAGCAGAAAAATTGTGTTTACCGAGGAAAGTATGTTCATTGCCATAACGGGTCTTTCCCATAATGGACATGATTTTATAAAATCCGCATACGAAAAAGGCGTGCGTTGTTTTCTTGTATCCAAATTACCGGAAGACAGCAGTCGATATAGTGAAACTGCTTTCATACTGGTGCCTGATACCATTGTCGCTTTACAGCAGATTGCAGCTCGACATCGTAAGCAATTTGATCTGCCTGTTATTGGCATTACCGGAAGTAATGGGAAAACAATAGTTAAAGAATGGCTTTCGCAACTCCTTACCCCAAAATATCAGGTTGTCAAAAGTCCTGGTAGTTATAATTCGCAGATTGGAGTACCTCTTTCGCTTTGGCATATACAGTCTTATCATACATTAGGTTTGTTTGAGGCCGGCATGTCAAAACCGGGAGAGATGGTACGTTTGGCTGCATGTATTCAGCCTGATATAGGCGTGTTTACCATGATAGGAGAGGCGCATAATGAGAATTTTAAAAATATTGAAGAGAAAATTACTGAAAAACTTCTTCTTTTCCAATCTGTTCATACGCTTGTCTATTGCCGAGATCATAAGGCTATAGACAGGGTTATACTAGAGACGGATTATCTTAAACAGGTCAGACTTTATACATGGTCTTTTAATGAAGAAGCGGATTTGCGGGTTCTGTCCAAAGAAAAAACAGGTAAGCATACTCGCTTGCAACTGAAGACTGATTCAGTATTTGAAGTGCAATTACCATTTACCGATGCAGCGATGATTGAGAATGCCTTGCATTGCATCGCTGTCATGCTTTTATTCGAAGTGCCAAAAGAAGAAATAATATATGCGGTATCCTTTTTACAGCCTATTGCCATGCGATTAGAGATGAAGAAGGGAATCAATGGGTGTTTTGTTATCAATGATGCATACAATGCCGATATGGATTCGGTACGAATAGCCTTACAATATTTGAGAGAGTTAGGAAATAAAAAGAATAAAACCCTTATACTGACGGATATTCATCAATCCGGCCGATCAGCAGAAGTGTTGTATAATACATTAGCCAGTTGGGTAAATGAGGCTAAGTTCTCAAGACTGATCCTAATTGGCTCGCAAATACAGAAATATCAAACAGCGTTTGATAATGTAGAATCGGCATTTACGAATACGAATGATTTCTTGCAGGCTTTGCCTGCCATGTGTTTTCAGGATGAATATATTCTGATGAAAGGTGCTAGAGAGTTTGAATTAGAAAGAGCTGAAGCTTTCTTGATTGAGAAAACACATGCTACTGTATTAGAGATTAATCTGAATGCCATTGCACATAATTTCAGTTATTACAAGTCATTACTCTCGCCCAATGTAAAAATGATGGCTATGGTAAAAGCGGCATCTTATGGTACCGGAGATGTTGAAATAGCGCAGTTACTTGAGTTTTATAAAGCGGATTATTTAGCCGTTGCTTACACCGATGAAGGTGTTCATCTTAGAAAAGAAGGTATTAAAACGCCAATTATGGTTATGAATCCGGAGGATGAGCATTATGAACGTATGGCCAGATATGGATTAGAGCCGGAAATATACAGCATGCGCTCATTACAACGTTATTTGCTTTTTGCACGCAGTTACACAGAGGACGTGCCTTCTGTGCATATAAAGCTTGATACAGGAATGCATCGCTTAGGGTTTATGCCTCATGAAATACAGGTTTTGAGCGAAACGCTTTCTCAATATCCGCATATACGTATTACATCCATATTTTCTCATTTGGCAGCTTCAGATAATCCGGATTTAGACACTTTTACCTATTCGCAGATAGACAAGTTTGATAGCGCCACACAAAAAATAGCAGATGCGATAGGCTATATGCCTATTCGCCATATACTCAATACCGGCGGTATTGAACGATTCCCGAATGCGCAATTTGATATGGTTCGATTGGGTATCGGACTATATGGTATCGGATCGAATGAAACACAAACTGCACACTTAATGCAGGTCATTCGGCTTAAAACACGTATTTCTCAGATTCGCAGACTGCCTGCTGGAGAACCGGTGGGTTATGGCTGTGAGGCCGTTTCAGATAAAGAGCGATTAATAGCAACGGTGCCGATTGGCTACGCCGATGGTTATCGGCGATCACTTGGATTGGGTGTCGGATCCATGCTTGTTTCCGGTGTGCCGGTTCCGGTTGTTGGCAAGGTATGCATGGATATGACCATGCTGGATATTACCGGTTTGCAAGCGGAAGAAGGAGACGACGTGATTGTAATGGGGCCTTCGCCGCTTAGGATTTCTGATTTGGCTCATGCTATGCAAACAATACCGTATGAAGTGCTGACGGCCTTGTCGCAACGATTAAAACGGGTTTTTGTAAAAGAATAGTCTTGTTTTTTTTCAATCAACCCTTCTACTCATAGCTTTTTTATACTTTAGTACCTTAATTTATGTATCTATGAAGCAATTCTTGCCGGAAAGGAAAAAAATTATGCCACATATGCTGGCTATAGCCATTTTTTTGTTAATATCGGTTGTTGTTTCCATCCCCGCATTTGAAGGGAAAGTGCTGAGTGCGCATGACGATTTGCAGTACAGAGGCTCAGCTAAAGAGGTGCAGGATTATAGAAACGAACATGGGCAAGAACCATTGTGGACTAACTCAATGTTCGGCGGTATGCCGTCATATCTTATCACCTTTAAACCGGCGGGTAACTACGTGGAACAGTTTATTGCCCCGCTTTTTTCATTATTGCCGCGCCCGGCAAACTCTATCTTTATCGCGTTGCTTTGCTTTTATATTATGATGTTAAGTTTTCGACCTGATCCATGGATTGGCATGTTGGGAGCGATAGGCTTTGGCTTAACCACCTATCATTTTATCATCATGGGAGCCGGGCATTTTAATAAAATGGTTACCATCTCTTTTTTCCCTTTGGTGGTGGCAGGAACAAATCTTGTTTTTAATAAAAACTATGTATGGGGCTCTATTCTGACCGGATTGGCGATGGCACTGGAGGTCTTGGGCAACCATCCGCAGATGACATACTATTATTTTGCATTCTTCCTTTCTGTATATCTTGTTTACCGATTTGTAGAGGCTGTAATGGCTAAAGAAGCTAAACATGCATTCCTCTCTGCCGCTATCATTGCCGTTATGTTCGCTTTAGGCGCCATAACAACTGCTAATCGACTTTTCCCGGTGAACGAATATTCTGCATATAGCACCAGAGGAAAATCAGAATTAAAACGACTCAAAGAAGATAATGACCAAACAGGCGGTTTGGATAAGTCATATATCGTTGGATATAGCTATGGGAAGGGAGATATTTTCAGTATGTGGATTCCCAACTTTAAAGGCCCTAAAAATGGTATGTTGTACGATAATAATGTAGCTCGCGAATCGGTGAAAGGTACTGATAGAGATGTGCTTAAATCGTTTGATCAATATTGGGGTGAACAAGATGCATCAGGTGGTGCGTTGTATTCGGGGGCTATTATTTTCTTTTTGTTTATTCTCGGTATTGCCTTAGTGTCTCATCCGATAAAGTGGGTTATTCTATTTTCTACACTTATAACCTTAATGCTTTCGTGGGGAAAAAATTATATGGGATTATCCGAATTCTTTATTGAGCATTTCCCGTTGTATAATAAGTTTAGAGCTGTGAACTCTATTTTAGTTGTGATGGAGTTTGCAGTACCTATACTGGCTGTATTTGCCCTTTATGAGATAACAACGAAAAAAGATTTTTTTAAACAACCATTTACCGTGTTTAAAAAACCTGTTCAGAAATTGCTTAATGAACATGTTTTATATGGGGTATTTGCTCTCACCGGCGGATTAGCATTAATAGCCTATTTTATGCCTGGTCTTTTTCAATCGTTCTTTAAGCCCGGAGAAGTACAGGAAATTACAGATGCTTTAACCAAACAGGGTGCAGGACAGTCTGACGTGAATCGTATGCTAGGTATTGCAGAAACAGCTAGGATTGCTATCTTTAAATATGATGCTTTACGCACGGCTGCATTTATTACCATCGCTTTTGCATTGTTCTTTGCTTATTCACGGAGCAAGATTAATGCACTTGTTTTATCGGTTGCGCTTACAGCGCTTACATTTATAGATTTATTCTCGGTAAATGCCAGATACCTGACAGAAAAGGATTATAAAAAGCCGAATGATTTGATTCGGCCTAGTACAGCTAATCAATCCATCATGCAAGATACGGACCCTGATTTTCGTGTGGCCAATCTCTCGGTAAGCACTTTCAATGATGGTGTAACGAGTTACTTTCACAAGTCTATAGGTGGCTATCATGGTGCTAAAATGGAACGCTATCAGGAGCTTATTGAGTTTGCACTGATGCCTGACTTAAATAAGATTTTTAGCAGTAAGGCAAATTCTGCAGAGCAGATGATAGCTGTTTTTTCGAACATGCATATAGCCAATATGCTTAATACAAAATACTATATCTTTAGTCCGGATCAGCCGGCTTTGCCTAACCCACATGCTATGGGTAATGCATGGATGGTCAATCAGATTGTGTGGGCAGAAGATGCAGACGATGAATTAGAAAAAGTGGGAAAAGAAGATCTTCGACATATCGCTGTTATTGATAAACGCTCAGAATCTGATTTAGTGGGATTTCAGCCGACAAAGGATTCATTGGCCAGTATTAAACTCACCACGTATCAACCTAATGAGTTGACCTATGCATTCGAGTCTTCTTCAGATCAGTTGGTTGTATTCAGTGAGATATTTTATGATAAAGGATGGCAGGCCTATATTGATGATTCGCCCGTTGACCATATCAGAGTTAATTATGTTCTGCGCGGCTTGAAAATACCGGCCGGAAAGCATAATATAGTTTTTGAGTTTAAGCCAACGAGTTACGAGAAAGGGGTTATGGTTTCACAAGCCAGCTCAATAATACTGATACTGTTGTTGTTTGTAGCCACAGCTCATTTTATTTATACAACGACACGAGAAAAAACGATCGTTAAAAAATGAAGGAGAAGATAGTAGCGCTGTTGCCGATGAAAGGGCATTCAGAAAGAGTGCTCGGGAAAAATTTGCGCTTATTTGCCGGGAAACCTTTGTATCATGCCGTTCTAGAATCGTTATTAGCATCAGAAAGAATATCTGAAGTGTTGATAAATACGGATAGTTCTGACATTGCCAATGATGCGGCTTCAACATTTAAACGGGTTAGAATCATTGATAGACCGGCTTCAATTTGTGGTGATTTTGTGTCTATGAATGATATCATAGATTACGATTTGTCATGTTCAGACTCTGAGTTTTTTATCCAAACGCATGCTACTAATCCATTATTAGCTCACGGAACGATTGATAATGCCATAGATATTTTCTTTAATCATCTCAATCAATACGATTCTCTTTTTAGTGTAACAAAGTTGCAAACACGCTTGTATTGGCAAGATGGCCGCCCTGTAAATCATAACCCCCAAGAATTAATTCGAACACAAGATTTGCCTCCTGTATTTGAGGAGAATTCAAATTTTTATATCTTTTCTAAGGCTTCCTTTGGAAATGCAGGAAAGAAAAGAATAGGTCTTAAACCCCAAATGTTTGTGATGAACAAGCTGGAGGCGGTTGATATTGATGAGCCGGAAGATTTTGACTTGGCGGAACTTCTTTATCTTAAACAGAATCAGATATGAGCTGGCAGAGCATTCAACAGGTGAAAGCTGCTATTGATAAGGTCATAAGCGATGGCCTTATTCATGATTTAAAACTAAATGGTGCTACGGGGGGAAATGTATTGGCTGTATTACAACACAGTGAGATGTTACTGGACGATTCCGAGTGTTATCTTGAGATTGGCGTATTTAGAGGGTTATCACTCCTCTGTACGGCAGCTGTTCGTAAGGATATCCACTATATGCACTTACCCTTTTATAACATGAATAATCAATCGAGACAATGATAAATCTTAAAAAGAAACTTAAAGAGAACCAATTAACAATAGGCTCATGGATCACTATTGGACATCAGTCGGTGGTTGAAGTGATGTGCTCTGCTGATTTTGATTGGTTGACACTTGATTTGGAGCATTCTGTTATTGAATTATCTCAGGCACAGAATCTGATAGCACATATACAACATCATGGGAAGTCTGCTTTGGTACGCGTGGCTAAAAATGAGGAAGTTATGATTAAGCGTGTAATGGATGCCGGAGCGGATGGTGTTATTGTTCCGATGGTTAATTCAGCTAAAGATGCCCAACAAGCCGTAAGCTATGTTAAATATCCACCTTTGGGAAGGAGAGGGGTGGGACTTGCCCGCGCTCAACAATATGGAATAGGCTTTGATGAGTATAAAAAATGGCTTGAGCAGAATGCCGTTGTGATTGTGCAGATTGAACATATTGAGGCTGTTCGAAATATTGATGAAATCTTAAACACAGATGGTATTGACGGGATTATTATTGGGCCTTATGACCTTTCAGGGTCCATGGGTGTGCCGGGAGAGTATCATCGGGAGGAAGTAAAAGCAGCCATTCAGAAAGTAGAACAGGCTTGCTTAAAATATAAAAAGCCTTTAGGGTTTCATGTCATTCAGTCGGATCATCATCTTTTGGAAGAAAAAGTAAAGTTGGGTTATTCATTTTTAGCCTTTAGTTTAGACTTTTTCTTTCTTGGTGATAAGGTAAGGTCAGAAATGCAACAATTTAAACTATCTCAGTCATGAAAAAAGTAATCGTATTTGGCGGATCCGGTTTTTTAGGTTCGTATTTGGTGCATGAACTGGTTTCAAGAAAATACCGCGTTATTGTAGCTGATATTACCCCTTTTCAAGAAACGGATAACGTAAAATATTTTCCTTGTTCTATTTTGAATTCGGATGAAATAGAGCAGGTAATGAAAGCGGGGGCAGACGTGGTTTATAATTTGGCGGGCTTTGCGAACCTTGATAAAGCGGTTGATTATCCCGTTGAAACATTTTCTTTGAACGTGATTGGAAATCTCAATGTTTTGGAGGCATGTCGTAAGCATAAGATAGCGTATTTTGTTTATGCAAGCAGCGCTTATGCTCTTAATGAGAAAGGATCGTTTTATGGTATCAGTAAACTTACATCCGAAAAAAATGTGAGAGAATACCATAAGCGTTACGGATTAAATTATACAATCCTTAGATATGGATCTGTATATAGTGAAAAGGATTTTGAAAATAACTATATCTTTCATATTGTCAAGGAAGCATGGCTAAAAGGAACGATTTTTCATAGTGGAGACGGAGAAGAGATTCGGGAATATATACATGCTTCCGATGCGGCCAGGCTTTCTGTGGATGTTATTGAAAAACCGGAGTATCTGAATGAAAACCTTATGCTGACGGGGGTTGAGCGTATGCGAAGATTGGACTTGTTTCAGATGATTAAAGAGATATTGGGAGGCAAACTCAATATCCATTTAGAGAAGGACGGTTATCAGCATCATTATAAAACAACGCCTTATGCGTTTCAACCTGAATCAAGCAGAAAACTTGTAGCTAATCCATATATTGATATGGGGCAGGGAATCTTGGCTTGTATCCATACAATACAGCAAGAAAATGAGTAATTGGTGTTTTCTTTCTTATGAGTTGCGACCGGATTTGTCAAATTATGGCGGAGCTGAAGGGGTTGAAATATCTTCCATACGTTCTATAAAAAAAGGCGATAGCAGTAATAATTCGATGCTTTATTTACCATCTCATACGGGTACGCATATTGATTATCCTTATCATTTCATTGATTCAGGAAAAACCGGTTCATCGTATGATCCCGATGATTTTGTTTTTGACCATGTTGCCATCATTGATCTTTCTGATTTGGAACCGGATGATTATCTCATTAGACCGGAACATCTTAGTACCCATAATCAAAATCAGAATAGCGATGCCACTTTGTTATTGATAAAGACCGGGTTTTGTTATAAGCGTGATAAGGAAGTCTATTGGAAATATAATTGGGGCTTTGCACCGGAATCTGCCTCTCATCTTAAGGCACTGTTTCCTTCATTACGGGCGATAGGTTTTGATTTAATTTCCCTGTCGTCCTATCAACAAAGAGAGGTGGGACGTAAAGCACACCGTGCATTCCTTGGTACGGAACAAATGCTCATTGTTGAAGATATGGATTTAAAAGAACTGTCTGTTCATCATAAGCCGGAACAAGTCATTATTTCGCCCTTACGTTTCTTGTCGGCAGATGGTGCGCCGGTTACCGTATGGGCTCGTTTTATTAATGTATAAATATGATTAAGGCGATATTATTTGATTTTGACGGGGTTATTCTAGATTCTTTAGAGGTGAAGACACAAGCGTTTTATGAAATGTACTTGCCTTACGGTGTGGCAATGGCAGAGCGTGTTAAAACCCATCATCTGCAACATGGCGGTATATCCCGATTCGAAAAATTTAAGCTTTATCATGATGAATGGTTGGGTATTCCAACAGACGAGAGTAAGATTTATGAGTTGGCTAATGAGTTCTCAAGACGTGTATTTGAAGGGGTTGTTAATGCGCCGGAGGTAAAAGGGATTCGATCTTTTCTTGAGGCTAATTATCATCGGTATCGTATTTGGGTTATCACGGGCACACCAACGGAGGAAATTCAGGAAATAGTAAAAGCTGTTCAGATGGACAACTATTTTGAGGCATGTTATGGCAGTCCGGAAAAGAAAACCTATTGGACGGCAAAAATTATTAAGGATGAAAAATTAAAACCGGAAGAAGTGTTGTTTGTGGGTGATGCTTTGGCAGATTATGAAGCAGCACAAGTCAATGGTACACATTTTTTGTTAAGAAAACATGCCGATAATGAAGCACTCTTTGCCCCATATAATCTCTCTTTTATATATGATTTTGTCGATTTTGAAGCATATCTTAAGCGTTTGAATGAAGCTTAATCCTCTATCTTTGCATTTATGAGAATCCTACTGACATCAACTTCTTTTCAGGACACACCGGGTGATCATCACCGATTACTCAATGAGCAAGGCTTTCATATTGATATGCTGCGTGGCCCATTGAAGGCAGAGGTTTTGTTGCCGATTATTCATCAGTATGAAGGTATAATCTGCGGCGATGATGAATATACCAGAGAGGTATTGACAGCAGGAAAAAATGGCCGCTTAAAAGTTGTGTCAAAATATGGGATAGGTTTAGATAAAATTGACTTAGCTGCTGCTGCTGAATTGGGTATTAGAGTAACCAATTGTCCCGGCGCAAATCATACAACAGTAGCTGAACATGTTTTTGCTTTACTTTTATCTTATTGCAAGCATATTCCTGACGCCGTATTTTCAGCCCGTCAGGGCGAATGGACACGTCATACCGGTATTGAATTATTGGGAAAGCGTATAGGTATTATTGGCTTAGGGAAAATCGGTAAAGAAGTGGCACTAAGGGCACGCGCATTTGCTATGCAAGTGCATGCGTTTGACCAGCATCAAGATATGGAATTCAATACGGCACATCAGATCCAATTTCATCACTCGGTGGATACGATGATTCCTCAGGTGGACATCATTTCCTTACATCTTAATTTGCAAGCCTCTACACGTCATATTATCAATCGGGCACGTTTTGCCTTAATGAAGGAGGAGGTGATTCTCATCAATACTGCACGTGGCGAATTGGTTGATCAAGATGCACTTATTGCGCATCTTGATACGAGAAAAAAAATGGCTTATCTGACAGATGTTCTTAATGAAGAGCCCATGCCACCTAATCATCCCTTGCATGCGTTAAGTCAGGTGTTTATTACGCCTCATGTTGGTTCCAGAACATTTGAGAGTGTGGTACGGCAAGGCAGCATGGCCGTTAATAATTTAATATCTAATTTGAATAACTGATGGATGAAATAATAAATGCGCCTAAATCCATGATTCATGGCGACGAGATGATTCTGCTAAATCGGACGTATATTGATTCTTTTATTTCGACCCCCGAATCGTTAACTTTTATAGAAATTGGCTCACAGCGGGGTACCGGTTCTACATCTCGTTTGTCGGCCTATGCTAAGGCGTTAGGGCTTCATTTTATTACGGTGGATGCAGATGCTGATAATAGTTCAAGTGCTGCCGAAATAGTAAGTCGTGTGGACCGGTCTTTTGAGGCGCATCATGCTTTAGGTGAAGTGTATTTATCCTCGTATCCTCATGATAATATTGCCATTTGTTATTTAGATGCTTTTGATCTAGTGACAGATTGGCCGCATAAAGAATCAACCATCAATTCATATAAGAAGCGAAATGCGGAATTTTCAAATCAGGCAGCTTATGAAATGCATTTAAAAGCTTCTGAAGCCATTGTGCGAAAGGTTATACCGGGTGGTTTTATTTGCTTTGATGATGTATGGAAAGATGCTAATGGCATTTGGCAAGGTAAAGGTAAAACGGCTATTCCTTATTTATTGTCGCAGGGGTATGATGTGATTTGTTATATGCAAAATTCCCTCTTATTACAACGCACAGACGGGCTGGATGAGGAGAAAAGAAAAAAGGTTGCTTCTTACAGGCCGCCGATGAGCATTTGGCTTAAGTATTTAAAGCGCAGATTAGCTTCTGTCTTTTCTAAGTCGTAATTATGTTTTTTGTTTTTTCTTCTTGGCGGCGGGAAAGAGAATGTTGTTTAGTATGAGCCTGTATCCTGCCGAATTGGGATGTAAGACCAGATCTGTTGGCGGGTCGCCGACTAAATGTTGATAATCCTCCGGATCATGGCCGCCATAAAAAGTCCAAAATCCCTTTCCGTATTCACCATGTATATATCTGGCTTCATTGGCAGCCTGATTTTCACCCATGATGATAACATTTTTCTTAATGGTATTTGTATTGAAAGCCGTTGTTTGTCCCATAAATCCTTTAATAACCGTTTCGTGATTCTGTGTCAGCAGAGTAGGGATAATATCCGATTTAGCCGAAAATTCAAACAGTGTAAAATAATCTAAATTTTTAGGGACATTGCGTAGATTGGTGTTGTCAATATTAGAATATTCATATTCATATGGATTGCGACTTAATGTAAATTGGGTAAAAGCAAACGTGCGGCTAAAATCCAGCTTCTGTTGGGCATTGGGATCCATCGGATCGCCGTCAAAAACAGCGTCGCAGATATCTACACCTTGAGCAGCTAATGCAATGTCATACGAGTCTGTTGCGGAACACATGGCAAACAAATAACCGCCGCCGGATACAAAATCACGAATTTTTAGTGCTACTTGTAATTTGAGAAGAGATACTTTACTAAATCCCAATTTTTTTGACATGGCTTCAGACGCGCGCACTTGCTCGATATACCAATCGGCATTACGAAAAGCAGCCCAAAATTTTCCGTATTGCCCGGTGAAATCTTCATGATGCAGGTGCAACCAGTCGTATAAAGGTAATTTTCCACCTATTACTTCTTCGTCGTAAATAATATCATAAGGTATTTCGGCATACGTTAAAACCAAAGTCACGGCATCATCCCACGGTTGTTTACTGGGCGGAGAATAAACTGCTATTTTGGGTGCTTTCTCAAGTTTAATAGCATCCATATTGACATTGGGGTCACTTACTTCAGCTATAAGTGTTGTGGATTGAGCATCTGTGATGAGCTGATAGCTGACGCCGCGTAAAACGCATTCGGTCTCAAACTCTTTATTATGCTTAAACATGAATGAACCGCCCCGATAATTAACCATCCAATACATATCTACATTGTATCCCAATACCCAGTATGCAATGCCATACGCCTTAAGATGATTAGTTTGTGTCTGATCCATTGGTATAAAGATGTAAGTTGCATATAACGATGGAAAAAATCCAAAAAGAAGAATGACAGAGAGAAGAATGCGATTACGAAAAGACATACATCTGATTTTACCCTATATAATAATGACGTTTTTCTTAGAATATTGCCTCATCGTCATCATTCCATCTTTCGGATTGTACAATACGACTCACGGGATAGTCAATAATTTGATTAAATTGAAGATCCTCGTAGTTGACAAACTTGGTCAGATTATCAATAAAGCCAAGTGAAATTTCTCTTGTATCCCCGTGTCGGTTCTTAGCTATGATAATATCTGCTCGGCCTTTGGTAGAATTACCTTCACTGTCATTTTTCATCTCGTAATATTCGGGGCGATAGATAAAGCAAACCATATCCGCATCTTGCTCAATGGCCCCGGACTCGCGAAGGTCACTTAATAATGGTTTTTTATCGCCACCTCTTTCTTCTACTTTACGACTTAGCTGTGATAGGGCTATAATGGGTATCTTCAGTTCTTTAGCGACAGACTTTAACGAACGCGATATAAAGCTTATTTCTTGCTCACGTAATCCGCGAGTTTCAACACTTCCTCTCATCAACTGCAGATAGTCAATCACAATGAGGCCAATTTTATTATGTTGATGCATACGGCGTGCTATAGCACGAAAATCTGAGATAGATAACGCCGGTGTATCATTGATGAATATTGGGGCATTTGCCAGGTTGGAAATATTTGTATGAAGGGTTTCCCATTCTTCGGATGTAAGTTTTCCGCTTTTAATCTTGTACGACTCAATACCGGCTTCAGCAGAAATGAGGCGGTTTACTAATTCAAGCGCATCCATCTCCAATGAAAAAATGGCAATCGGTACTTTATGATCAATAGCTGCATTACGAGCTAGAGATAAGGCAAAAGCAGTTTTCCCCATACCCGGTCTGGCTGCAATAACGATGAGATTAGAGGCCTGCCAGCCGGAAGTGGTTTTGTCTAATAAATGAAAACCGGATGGAACGCCCGTATTATGCGTTTCGTTCTTTCCCGCGCTTTCTATTTTATCAATCGCTTCTTTTAATAAATCTCCAATTCGCGTATTGGTACGGCTCAAATTACCCTGTGACACATCAAATAGTCCTTGCTCAGCTTTGTCTAAAACATCAAATGCATCGCTGCTTTCCTCAAACGCATCCGTAATAACCTCTCCTGATATGCGAATAAGCTCCCGTTTGATAAATTTTTCCTGAAGAAGTTTACAGTGATTTTCAATATTTGCGGATGATCCTACACGGCTTGTCAAAGAGGCAATGAAATAGGGGCCGCCAACTATTTCAAGTTGTCCCTTTTCTTTTAACTCCTGTGTTACGGTTAAAATATCAATAGGCTCCATCTTCAAGAACAAACGAGAGATGGCTTCATATATCATTCGATGAGCCGGCTTATAGAAGATTTCCGGCTTCAAAACTTCATTAACTAAGGTAAAAGCGTTCTTCTCCAGCATGATGGCACCCAAAACCACTTCTTCTAAATCCACGGCTTGCGGCGGTACTTTCCCAAAGTCAAACGGCTGATCGGTCGTTTGCTTCTTACGCGGCTTAAATGTTTTATCCATGATGCCTTTATCTTGTTCCATAATAAGGCAAATTTACTTTTTTATCTCTCATTTCTCGATTCTGTTTTCATTTCATCTTATTCTAAAGATAGATAGTTTTCAACAAAAAAAAATTGTGCAAATTTTCTGTCAGATACTGAATGAATTACCTCTGTTGTGAAAAAACATTTATATATCTTTACGCACCGATTAGTATATAAAATGATTCAGATAAAGCATGGCGATTTGACATGGGATATTCTTTTTGATAAGCATACCCAAGGCAAAGCCTTAATCAATAACGAGGAGATCGAATACTCTATTGCTCCCGATGGAATAAATGCCTGGCATATTCTTTCAGCGAATAAATCATATCGGGTAGGGTTGATAGAGGACAATAAAGAGAAAAAAGTAGTCTTGTTGCGTGTAAATGGGAAAAAAATACAACTTACCGCACATACTCAGATAGATCAGTTGTTGACAAAAATGGGTATTTCTCAGTCGTCAAGTCAAAAAATAAATGAGCTAAAATCACCTATGCCGGGCTTGGTTATTGATGTGCCTATTGCCGTTGGCCAAACACTGGAATTGGGGCAACCCATAATTATTTTAGAGGCTATGAAGATGGAGAATATTCTCAAAGCCCCTGCTGTCGTTACAATTAAGAAAATAATGGTAGAAAAGGGTAGCCCTGTGGAGAAAAATGAAGTTCTTGTTTTATTTGAATAAAAGAAGAATTATAACCAATCGGGCCTGCTGAAAGAAGCGCTTACTTTTTCTATTGTTTCACAATCAATATTCCTTAAGAAAGGCACCTGTCCTATGACAGGTACGCTTGTGTATTGGGTAATGAATGGAATGGCCTGATAACTATCAATATCATTAAAGACGATACCATGCAGTGGTATTTTTTCTTTTCTCAGCATCTCAATGGTGAGTATGGTATGATTGATTGAGCCGATATAGTTTCGGGATACGACGATCACTTCGCACTGATGATACCGTATAAAATCTAGCATGGTTTCATGTTGATTAATGGGTGCCATCAGACCTCCGGCTCCTTCAATTAGTAATGAAGGCTCTGTTACAGGTATTTTGATGTCTTCAATATTGATGTTTATACCATCCTTTTCGGCGGCATAATGAGGCGCAGTGGCTTGAGAAAGAAGGTATGTTGTGGGATGAATAATGGATGTCGTACCCAATAGAAGTTGTTTGACTTTGTCGGATTCTAATACGTCGAGATTGCCGGCCTGAATAGGTTTCCAATAATCTAAGTTCCATGCTCTGGCTAATATGGCGGATACCAATGTCTTTCCTACATCCGTGCCGATGCCTGTAACGAAAATTCTTCTTGCCATGCTTTTATCGATTGTATAAGAGAATCAATTTCTTCGGTTGTGTTGAATGTATGTAAACAAATCCGAATACGCTCCGTTCCTTTGACTACGGTCGGATACCGAATGGGTTTCACAAAGAAAGACGCGGTCTGAAGATGGTTAGCTAGATGAACAATGACATCATTACCGCTGCATAAATACGCATGTATGGCCGAATCGGAGGTTATCATAGGCAGCGCCTTTGTTTGCTGTACAAAGTACTGTATACGCTCACGTAATAAGGTTAACCTTTCTGGATGATCTTGAATAAACTGATAAGCAGCCAGTGTGCGAGCTAAGAGATAGGGTGGAAGTCCGGTTGTATAAATGAGTGGTCGGGCAAAATTAATCAGATATTCTTTAAGCGTTTGACTCCCTGCTATGCAGGCGCCGCTTGTTCCGATGGCTTTCCCAAACGTGATAATGCGTGCAAAGACGCGATCGGTCAAATTAAGCGCTTGTATTTTCCCCCATCCGAATACACCGGTAGCATGGGCTTCGTCCACAATCAGATAGGCATTGTATTTCTCACAAAGATTGATGATTTCAGCTAAAGGGGTGTTGTCGCCATCCATTGAGAATACAGATTCAGTCACCACATAGGTTTCTTTTTTTGACTCTTTCAGAAGTGCTTCAAGTTGATTTAGATCATTAT
This sequence comes from Flavobacteriales bacterium, assembly GCA_026936045.1. Lineage (GTDB taxonomy): Bacteria > Bacteroidota > Bacteroidia > CAIKAF01 > CAIKAF01 > BA4. The sequence goes on along the minus strand of JAIXKU010000220.1, from coordinate 12,534 downwards.
GAGCAAAAGACTTTCCGCTTGCTCTTGATAACTTAATTCCCTCTTGAATAGATGTGTGACAGAGTTCGTCAAAGAGAATAGTATCGCCCGGTTGTGGCACAGACGAAAGCATGCCGTTATTGGCCATATAGCCGGTTGAAAAGATCAAGGTCGCTTCGCATTGATGAATTTGTGCCAAATAGGATTCTACATCATGATAAAACTGATAATTGCCTGATATCAGACGAGAGCCGGTTGCCCCGTTAAGAGCCGGTTGACATTGGGATAGCATTGCATTGGCTGCTTCTTCAATTGCTTTTTCACGAGCCAATCCGAGAAAATCATTGGAGGCAAAATCTATCATGTGATCCGGCATAGCTGTTAGTGAACGAAAATTCCCTTCTGATTTTCTTCGTTCAATCAGTTGTTTCAGGTGTTGCGGTTCACGCCGGTTCATTTAAGCTTCTGTTGTTTCGGCGCAACTGCAAGCGCAACTGTGAGCGTCTGTCGTTTTAAAATGCAGGCCTAGTAGATCAAGCATTTCTTTGTCTTCGTTTAAATCACAATTCGGCGCTGTAAGTAGTTTCTCGCCACCAAAAATAGAATTGGCGCCGGCTAAGAAACAAAGCGCCTGTTCGGCGACACTCATGGATGAACGACCGGCCGAAAGGCGAATTTGGCTTTTGGGCATAACGATACGAGCTGTGGCAATTGTACGAAGTATTTCCCAAAATGGCAGTTTAGGATTATTGTACATAGGCGTACCTTCAACAGGAACCAATGCATTAATAGGAACAGATTCGGGATGCCTTTCAAAAGTGGCTAAGGTGTGCAGCAAGCCGATACGGTCAGTTTGCTCTTCTCCTAAGCCGACAATACCGCCACAACAAAGGCCGATACCGGCTTTTCGAACATTCTCAATCGTTTTAAGTCTATCTTCGTATGTGCGGGAGGAAATAATCTTATCATAATATTCAGGCGAAGTGTCCAAATTATGATTATAGGCATGCAAGCCGGCTTCTTTTAGTTTCTTTGCCTGCTCTTCTGATAACATACCCAAAGTGCAACAAACTTCCATACCCATATCGGTAATCTTTCTTACAACGGATATTATACGATCGAAATGGGAGTTGTCTTTTACCTCACGCCATGCAGCACCCATGCAGAAACGTGATGAGCCGTTGGCTTTAGCATTAATGGCAGCCTGTAAAATTTCTTCTTCTTGAAGAAGCGGCGTACCTTTTATACTTGTTTCATAACGGGAGGATTGTGAACAGTATGAGCAATCTTCCGGACAGCCACCTGTCTTGACAGATAGTAAAGTACTCATTTGTATTTCAGATGGGTCGCCTAACTGGCGGTGAATGCCGGCAGCTTCAAAAACTAGATCCATCAGAGGCTTATTGTAAATGGCAGATATTTCTTCTCTGCTCCAGTCATTACGTATCATATTTTCTTTAATAGAATCATACAAACATACGCATTTTTGCTCTTGTTCGGCATCCATTTCTTACATTCGTTTAAAATTAAGTCTTATAGATTCATGACCCTAATTAGTTACATCCTCTAATTTTAAGAATCTCAGAATTTTCATTTAACATTGCTCATGCGTTCAAGATATAAGTTTCTTATTTTCTTTATTGGGTATATGAGATTATTCTTTCCAGCCCATACGCAGATTCTTATATCCGGTGAGGTGACAGATGCTGTTAGTTTTAAGCCCATTGCTTTTGTGCATGTTTTTAATGCTTTATCACCTAATCAAGGTACATATACCGATATTGACGGACGTTTCGCTTTGAACATAGATACGTTACCAACGGTTTTAAACTTTAGTATAATCGGATATGAAAAATATTCTCAGTCCATACAATACGGCATAGGCAATTTGTTGCAGATACGTCTTCAACCTTCGGTCGTTGAACTGCCTTTATACATTTTTACGCTAGGACAGAATCAGGCTGAGTTGATTCTAAAGAAACTCTTGCAGCGCCGGGACATCCTCAATCCCAATAAACTTCAGTCGTATTCTTATACGGCTTATCATAAATTTTTATTTACCGGATTAGGAGCAGATGATAAATCTCAAGATTCCATTCAAATAACTACAAATAAAGAGAAAGACACTCTCTTGCAACAGTTAAATCAAATTCTGCATCAGCAACATTTGTTTATTAATGAAACGGTATCAGAAAAAAGATTTATGAAACCGGATAAGCATTATGAAAAGATTACCGCTTCGCGTACTTCAGGAATGGATTTACCCGTTTTCTCAACTTTGATGTTGCAAATGCAATCCATCTCATTCTATGAAAATATATTCTCCATGCTGGGTATGCACTATGTTAATCCGATTTCTAATAATGGACTGAAGCAATATAGTTTTGATATCAGCGACACTACCATATTGGGGAATGATACATTACTAACAATAACATACTATCCCAAAAAAGGAGGAGGAGCCGATTTGATGAAGGGATTTCTTAAGGTTAATATCAATAAAATGGCACTGGTGTCTGCTGTGGCTGAGCCGGTTTCTAAATCTCAGTTTTCTGTAGTTATTAAGCAGTTGTATCAACAAGTTGATTCCATTCATTGGTTCCCTGTGCAACTGCAAACAGATATCACATCTTCTCAGTTTTCATTTGGTAAGAATCAGCTTGTAGCAGAAGGTAGAAGCTATATTCGTGATATTAAAATTAATCCGCCTTTAAGAGCGAGTATGTTTGGTGCAATAGAAATTGAGGTGGACGAAGATGCCGTTCGAAAGAATGAAGACATATTATCTCAACAACGCGAATATCCTTTAGGTCGCAAGGATTCCACTACATATAAGTCACTCGAAAAACTGAAGAAGAAGATCAATATTGACAGACGTATTTTGGCTTTGGAAAATTTGCTTGACGGGAAGTTTACCATTCGTTTTATAGATATTGATATGCCGTATCTGTTCAATTATAATAATTATGAAGGTGTAAGAGTTGGGATTGGTCTTGCAAGCAATACGACATTAGTGAAATGGTGGACTATTGGTGTGTTTATGGGCTATGGAATTAAGGATAAGGCGTTTAAATACGGAGCATACACTGAGTTTATACCACATAGAAAAACAGAGACACGCCTTCGTTTTACCTATAAACGAGATTTGATAGAAACGGCCAATGCGGATTTTCCTTTGCAGGCGCCATTACAAATTGACAATTTAGCCAGAGCTTATACGCTTAATATGTTAGATAGTGCTCAGCTTTTTGCATTAAGCGTTGAAACCAAGCCTGTCAAAAATTTACATCTGCGTTTGGAGGCCTCTCATCAGACGGTTGATCCTGTAACGGATTATCGGTTTTTGCCGGATACACTTACGAATCAACAATTTATTTTCTCTGAATTACATTTTACGGCACGTTGGGGTATTCGCGAGAAATATCTTCCGTTTGCCAGTCGCTACATTAGCTTGGGAACGAATTATCCTGTTCTTTGGCTCCATATCTCTCAGGCCATACCGATTATTGGTTGTGATTATGCCTATACGCGTATCATGGCAAAGATTGAGGAGCAATATAATTTTAAAAAGGCCGGTAAGTTAGGAACGATGTTGCACGCCGGCTATGTTTTTAGTGAAGCGCCTATTAGCCGCTTATTTAGTATGCGAGGAAGTTACGCCGGCTTTTCTATTGTATCAAGAACAGCATTTGAAACCATGCGCTCGAATGAGTTTGTTTCAGATAAGTTTATATCCTGGTTTCTTTATTATACCACCCCCGTCCTTTTTCGTATAGGAAAAGTAAGTAAACCTCAAATTCGTATCGTGCATAATATGGGTTATGGATGGCTGTCTAATCCCCACCGGCATTTAAATGTCACCTATAAAACTATGGAGAAAGGTTTTTTTGAGGCCGGTGCCGTATTTGATGATTTGCTCTCTTATCAAGGCACAGGAATAGGCGTTGGAGTCTTTTATAGATATGGTGCTTATGCCGATCCACTATGGTATGAAAACATATATGTTAAAGTAGCTTTGAAGATGGGTTTTTAACGATAATTAAGGATAAAATACTATCCAGCTTGTTATTTTTACTCAATTAACTGTTTGAATTACAAAAAAAAACTTGTAAATCAGATTATTGTCGTAAATTTGCACCGTTAACAATTAATTTCATTCTTATGACCATTTATGTAGGGAATGTTCCCTTTAATCTTAGAGAAGAAGAATTGCAACATGTTTTTGCGCAGTACGGTGAAGTGTCTTCAGTTAAAATCATCAAAGACAAATTTACCGGCAAGTCAAAAGGTTTTGCTTTTGTTGAAATGACCAGTTCAGAGGATGGCAACAACGCCGTTCAGCAAGTTAACGGCCTTGAAGTAAAAGGACGTCAACTGCGGGTGAATGAGGCCAAGCCCAAGCAATAAAGAACTTTCTTTCTTCAGAAAAGCCTGGTTTATCCGGGCTTTTTTTTGTCATATTGATTGCATATTATAAGATGCATGAGGCTCTTATCTAATCATATTCAGAAAATCATCTTCACTGAGAATAGCTATACTAAGGTCTGAAGCCTTCTTTAATTTTTCAGGACCGGCATTCTCGCCGGCTAGTAAGAAGCTTGTCTTTTTACTGATAGACCCTGTATTCTTTCCTCCATTCTTTACTATCAAATCTTTTAACTCATCTCTGCTGTGTTGATTAAATACACCGGATATGACAAAGGTTTTTCCATCTAATTTATGACTGTGCAGACGTGTTTCTTCTTCAGTTATAGAAAGCTGAACACCGGCATTCTCCAGCCGTTTAATGATTACCTGATTTATAGGATTCTTAAAGAAGAGAATAATGCTTTCCGCTATCTTTTCGCCAATCTCATCTATCTCGCATAGCGTTTCAAAAGAAGCTTCAGATAATGCCTGAATATTTTTAAAGTATTGCGCCAGTTTGCGTGCCATTGTTTCACCCACATAGCGTATGCCTAATGCAAACAATACCCGCTGGAATGGAACAGTTTTAGAATGTGCTATGCCGGTTAGAATATTAGTTGTTGCTTTCTCTTTGAATCCTTCCAACTGAATAATATCATCGTATGTTAGTGAATAGAAATCGGCATACGATTGGATTTTACCTTTGTCGTATAACTGTTCTATAGTTTTTTCGCCTAAGCTATCAATATTCATAGCCTTCCTGTAGATAAAATGTATCATCTTACCCAAGATCTGCGGTCGGCATCCTGTTTCATTCGGACAATAATGATTGGCTTCTCCATCACGTTGTATTAATGCAGTATGGCATTCAGGACAATGAGTAATAAACAGAAACGGACTGCTGAATAAATCTCTTTTACTCATATCCACTTTTGTAATCTTTGGAATGATATCTCCCCCTTTTTCAACCCATACGGTATCACCGATACGTAAATCTAGATCGGCTATAAACCCGGCATTATGTAATGAGGCTCGTTTAACAGTTGTGCCGGCCAATAATACTGGTTTGAGATTGGCTACCGGTGTGATAGCACCTGTTCTGCCAACCTGAAAGCTAATATCAAGCAATATGGTGGATACCTGAGCCGGTTTATATTTGTAGGCAATAGCCCATCGGGGGGATTTAGCGGTTTCTCCCAACTGTTTTTGGTAGGCGACACTGTTTACTTTAATCACAATGCCATCTGTATCGTAAGGCAGTTGATGCCTTCTTTCTTCCCAATATGAAATAAAATCCAGTATGTCCTGAATATTTTTGCACTTGCGGGTTTGCTCATTTATTCTGAACCCCCAACATCGAGCCATGTTCAGACTTTCATAATGTGTTTCGGCATGGACAGAAGCGCCTAATACGGCATAGAGGTATGCATCTAATTTGCGTTTGGACACTTCTTTTGAGGATTGTAATTTTAATGTGCCGGCAGCTGAGTTGCGCGGATTTTTGAATAATTCATCTGCCATCTCATCTTCGGTCAATCCTTTGTCGCTCAACTCCTCTCTCAGTTGATTATTTAATGCTTCAAAAACGGTTATCGGCATGTATATTTCACCGCGTACCTCCATCTTTTCGGGGATATTATTGCCTCGTAGTCTAAGAGGCAAGCTGCGGATGGTTTTGACATTGGTTGTTACGTCATCACCTTGAATGCCATCGCCACGCGTTACAGCTTGTAGCAGTTTGCCATGCTCATAATGAATACTAATGGCAACACCGTCTATTTTAAGTTCGCAAACATATTCAGGTGCAATGCCTAACACCTTTACAACACGTTCATGAAAAGCGATCAGCTCGTCGGTATTATATATATTATCGAGAGAAAGCATTCGGGATACATGCTTCACGGCATTAAATTTTTTTGTCACCTCACCGCCTACGCGTTGTGAAGGAGAAAGCGGATCGGCATATTGACCGTATTGATTTTCTAATCGGATTAACTCCTGCATTAATTGGTCAAAGAGGTAATCATCAATCTCAGGCTTATTCAATACATAATAAAGATAATTATGATGATTGAGTGCCGTTCTGAGTTCGTCTATTCTTTTTTTTGCTTGTTCTTCATTCATCGTTATCAAGGCTTCTCGGCATATACAAACCGATTCTTTCCACTTAAATCTTTTATTAATCGAATATTTGCATAGCCATATAATACAAACAGGTTAAAAACATCTTCATTATATAGGTCATGTGTTTCTACACAAACTATTCCTTCAAAGTTGAGTATTTTTTTTCCTATTTCGACAATATGCCTATAAAAAAATAGCGGATCGTTATCTTTAACGAAGAGCGCCATGTGCGGTTCGTTCTCTCTTACCTGCAACGCTAAGGTTTCTTTTTCTTTAATGGGAATGTAGGGCGGATTGGAAATCAGGCAATCTACTTTCCCGATTTTATCAATCCAGTATGATTGGGTCATATCGGCTTGTATGAAATTTACGGAAGCGTTAAGTGTTTGGTTGTTGTATTGGGCAACCTCAATGGCTTTTTCAGATAAATCTATAGCCCAAACTTTAGCATTGGGTATAGATAGGGCAAGGGAGATGGCAATACAGCCGCTTCCAGTTCCTAAATCAAGAATGATCGGGCTTGTTTTTTTGTAATGTTTAATGATAAAGTCAACCAACTCTTCTGTTTCCGGGCGAGGAATGAGCGTATCGGGTGTAACGTGAAAACGATGATGAAAAAAATCGGTAAACCCTGTAATGTATTGAATAGGTTTTTGGTTTAGCAATGCTTGTATAGCATGGTTTATTTGTAAAATGGCCGATGTGTTGACAAGTTGCTCCGGATGAGCATGGTAAGAGGAACGATTGATATGGCAAGCCCATTCAAAAAGGGTATAAGCCAAAGTAGTTGTTTCCGATATGGTGTAGATAGGAGAGAGTTGTTCTTTAATAAAATGAAAAAGGGAAGATGCCTTGTTGTTGGGAATTGGCACCTCCCCTCCAAATTGTTGAAGATCCGTCATAGATTTGTTAGTGCTATGCCGAGAGTCCAAATAAAATCTTCGCTTCGTCGTCCGGCAGGAACAACATTTTCATAGGAGCCTGTAAAGCCTGCTTTTACAGCTAGAATTTTTATAATGGGATATGAAATGGTTATATTCCCTTCAAACCTGAAGTTTTGGGCAACGGTTAAAGACTGTTGGTATTTAAAGTTATGAGCTATCACTAACTTCTTCTTTACCAACCGATGTAAGCCTGTCCATCCTACCACGCCGCGAAAGGTTTGTAATATGTAATTTGTATCGGGTATGGTCTCGATAGGATCACGGTATTTATTGTATTCGTACAAGAAGTTAATGAAAGGTTCGAAGTCATGGGTCTCTGTTTTTACAACTTTAAAGCCGGCGCCGAGGCCTCCATAGCCTCTGTATGTAAGCCCGCGCAGGAAAGAGGTTTCAAAACCACCATTTACAAATCCATAAACGCGGTATTTGGGAAAGATAGAAATTAAGAGAGAGGTGGTTAACTCATTAGAATTTACAGTTGAGTCAATAATGCCATATCTGTATTGTGCCATTATTTTAGAGCCGAGATAGGGTTTCTCCAATTCAAGTTGCCCCTTATTGATAGTAGTGAATGAGCGTAAGTTACCGAGTGTAAAGGTAAAATCTGAGCTTACGAGATATTTAATGATAAGCGGATCTTTTTTGGGGATAGTCGCATTGGAATCTGTTTGTGCAAATAATCCAAGAGGGCATAATACTATTAATAGAATAGAAAGTCGTTTCATCTTTTTTTAGCAAAAATAGGCTCGATGGGGCTTTAATACGTGTAACCGGTAAAGAGGTTATTTACAGAGCGGTGTTAAAAACATAGATGAGTATATCTCAACAGACAATAGAGTCAGAAAGGCTTTGTAACCTTCCCATATTTATGACATAGCTAATGTGTCTTTTCCCTTTTCGATTGTTATTACTATATAACCAAAACAAAAGTTCTTGCGATAATTAAAGCTGCTCCAAAAGCAGTTTTTAAAGTCAGCGTTTCACCCAAAATGTTCTAGCCCCCTAAAAATCGTACACGGTTTGACAAAGTTCGGTTAAATTTTCGATATTATTTTGATTTAATTTAAGTTCATTTTCATTAAAATCTTTGATAAACTGTTCTGGTGTTCTGTAATTTAAGGAACCATGCAATCTTTCTTCGTTATAACACTTCATAAAACGACTTATAGCTGTTTTCATTTCATCAAGGGAAGTATAATCATTTCTTCTTAAAAATTCGCGTTCTAATATGCTATGAAAAGCTTCTATGTGACCATCATCTTCCGGTGTTGCAATGTTGGTGAATTCATGTTTAACTCCATGATAATAAAAATACCCTCTAACGTCGTTTGCAATAAACTGACTTCCATTATCACTCCTAATGGTTATCTCCTTAAAATCGCCTAACAACGGCTTTAGAGATTGCCAAAGATTGATTACATCAACTTTTCTTATGCTGCGTTTAAAAACATGCCCGATGACTTTCCTACTGTGCACATCAATAACGCTCAAGAGGTAGGCATTTCTCCTTTCTTGAGGGATATAAATGTATTTGATATCCATTTCAAAATAGGTTAAAGGCTTTTCTGTCTGAGGTTTTCTGAACTTGACAAAATTCCTTTTTCCACTCGTTTTAATTCGTTGTGGTTTTAAAAGATTATAGCTTTTCATAATTCGATAGACCTTTTTCTTATTAATTACATAGCCATCCATCTGCAACTGCTTACTTATCTTTAAATACCCATAACTCAAAAATTCATGATCAAGCAAACTCTTAACACCTTTAAGAACGTATTCTTCATTTACTATTTCGTTTTTATAGATGGTTACTGTAGTTGCTTTTCGTCCTGGCTTATTATCCTTATTGCGATAATAAACAACACTACGTTCCAATTGTAAATTTTCACAAACCTCTTTTTTTATGTATCCTTTTTCTATGAATGATTTTGCAACTAAAACTTTTTCCAGGTGCGGAGAGAAATTTTTTTTAAAAGCCCCTCTTTTATTTCTACCGATAATGAAAGTTTTGCCACAAGCTTTTTTAATTGAAGGTTTTCTTCCTTTAATGCTTTTAACTCCGGATCTATTTTAGCTCCGTAGCTTAAGGCTTTAGAGCCTCCTGACTGTAATTTATCCCGCCATCTGTAGATTTGTCTTGATGAGATATTGTGCTTTAAGGCTGTTTCGGTAAATCCATTTTGTTCTGCTTGCTGAACAATCTTTACCTTTTCTTCTAATGTTAGCTTTCTTGTACTCATAGTTATTTAATTTAAAGTTAATTAATTTAACTTTGTCACTATGTGTAAGGACTATTAAAGGGCTAGAACAGAAACTCTTGTTTCAGTTTCGGGTTGTCGTGTTCATAAGGTTTGTTGTCAAGATATTCGTCTTGTCTGCGGTAACTTAACGCAAACGAATTTTGCCAAACAGAATGAAACTGATGATAAAATTCTTGGTTTACTACCAAAATTGCCGATTTGTAAAACAAGTCGTAATTGTCGGGATTGCTTTTTCTTCCAACGCCAATGTATGACATAGATTACCAACCTTTATCCTCAATCGTATCTAACTCTTGGCGTATACCAAAGGCAAACCAATCCGCCATATTAGCTTTACCTAATCTAGGCGGACTGATTTGCGAATAGCTTTTGCTTACCAACACAACAAAAAACAATATAGTTAATAACGCATTTTTCACTTAGTCGGCTACTTTACTTAAAACATTTCCATTGCTATCAAACGCTACTTTCCATTCCTCGGTAAGTGTTTTCAGTTCAAGCGTGTAAGTTACTTTATTTCCTTCCGTGATTTTTTTCACGTCTTCCACACGATAACTACTAAAATCGCTACTAATTTTTGTCAACACTTTTTGAGGTAAATCACTTTTAGAAATTTCCTCTTTGTGTTGCACCAATTTCCCAGCTTTGTCATACCAAGCCTCGTGGTCAGCTCCGAGCAAACCCGTTTCAAATTCAACTTTGTAGTTGTCGCCTTTCAATTCCCAGTCAACGTCAAACGCTTTTGGGAAAGTTTGTTGAAAGTTGTTTACGATAACAGAAGGGACTTGGCTTTGTGGAATGTCTTGTCCAAAAGCGGTGTTTGCGAAGCAAGTGAACGCAAACGATGAGATTAAAATTACTTTTTTCATTTTATTTTGATTTTTATATTGTTGTCGTTAGTTTGTTTTTGTAGCAGGTTCTGCTCCACTTTTTTGTCAAACTGTAAAGTCAGTCGGGCGGTGGTTGTCCATTTTGATTAGCTTGTCTGTATGTTGTGGTGTCCGTTGCCATTTCCACTAACGTCAGTTCGTCTAATAACTTAATTTTTTCATCAATTGATTTGCTAAACTAAGCAAATAAATCCGATTTCAGGCACTTAAAATGAGATTTTTAGAACCATCAAGGCCAAAGAAACGAGGATACGTAAGTTTGTTGGAAGTTTACACAGAGCTAAATCCATCTATCTGTGAACCGCCGTGTACGTGAACCGTACGCACGGTGGTGTGAGAGGCGAACTCCGTCAGAAACTGACGGAGCCGTCTACTCGATTATGCCTTCGTTGTTTTTTATTCCACTACCATAAATCAATCAGCTATTGTATTACTATTTTTCTATTTATTCCATTATTGTATTCGTCTTTAACCGAAATTAAATAAATTCCAGCCTTTAAATACTCCGTAGGTATGACTAAGTGTTTTCCGTCAAATATTATCTCTTTTATTTTATTTCCTAAAATATCAGTTAAAGTAACTGTTACATGATTTTGTTCTTCACTAAAGAGAATGTTAAAATCGTTTGTAGCAGGGTTGGGGTAAATAGAAATTTGAAATTCTTTCGTTTCTAATTGAAACAAGCCAGTGGTAATTTGATTGTCAATCTTGCCAATAACAATATCCCATTGTCCCAAACTTGTTAGGGAAAAAGCATCAAAATTAGCAGTTGTTTTAAAGCTTCCACTAAAATAGGTGCTATTCATTAATAACGTAACGCCACTTCCTTCATCATCACTAAGTCCTCCAAAAAGTTTAGCCCATATAACTGCACCAGTAGTATCCAAATGGCCTATACAAATGTCTAAATCTCCAAGCCCAGACAGAGTGGATGAATTAATACTAACATTGCCACTTGTTGTTGCAATAAATGCTATTCTACCGTTTTCATAATCAATATCTGCCTCTTCGTCTTCACCTGTGCCTGAGATTCCTTTTGCCCATATAGGATTTCCATTCGAATCAAACTTTGCAATAAAAGCATCAGTACCTGTGCTATTAAGAGTTGTCGTTCCAAAAGTTATTGAATTATTATATCTGCCCATTACATATAAATAGTTATTATCATCTGTGATAATTTTAGCTGCTAAATCAAATCCAGTTCCCCCATAGTTATATGCCCATAAAAGATTTCCTGATGAATTATATTTTGCGATATACATGTCTTGCAAACCATTACTAATAAGATGTGTCGTTTCAAAATAAGCGTCATCTTTAAAGTATCCAATAGCAAATATTTCGTCCAAGTTGTTTACATAAATGTCATATCCTTTATCTAATCCAGCACCACCAGCGGTTTTTGCCCATTGGAATACACCCGAAGAATTATACTTTGCAATAAATATATCCCAACCAGACGAAGATGCATTAATAAGTGTGTCTGAGAAAAAACAAGCATTTCCAGAATAAAAACCAGTTACGTACACATCTGAGCCTTTAACGTACACATCTTGGATACCACAAGAGCCGAATGTTGAGCTTGTGAATAAACTATTACTCCAAGATACAGTGCCATCTAGTCCAACCTTTTGAAGTGTTAGGTTATTGTTGTTAAACAGATATATATAGGAACTACCATCAAAAGTAACCCCACTTCCGCCTAAATTTTTATAGGCCCATATTATATTACCTGTGGTATCATATTTAGCACAATAATTTCCATATTGCTCTGTCAGCAAAATGGAGTCGAGCCTTACGGAATCTTGGAATGCTCCAGTAATGTACAAATTGCCATTGTTGTCATGAGTTATCGCATTCCCACGTTCTGTTTTGGGAGCTTTCCCTTGTTCAACCCAAACTGTGTTTTGTCCGTTTACATTTACAAGTAGAAAT
>JAIXKU010000117.1 GCA_026936045.1 Flavobacteriales bacterium | reverse complement strand
GTGTAGGCACAACTGTAAACTATAGTGTTATGGTTAGATATAACGGACAATTGGTTACAACAACCGGAAACAATAATCCATATAATGGATCATTTGCGGCCGGAACTTCTACACCCGGTGGCATAAATGCCGGAGAGGTTATCTTTACCTTTAATCTGGCAGCACCTCAGGCAGGTACACGCGTTAACCCAACCACAAAGGCTAGCTTCAAATAACCTATTTTTTTCATAATTGGGATAATAAAAAAAGCCCGGTTAGTCTAAAGTGACCTCCAAAGTTTAGACGAATTTAAATCTCATCTAAATAAAATGAGTTCGATAAAATATCGAACTCATTTTATTTAGATGAGATTTTATTCTTTCGTTATTATAATAGCTGATATACTCTCGTATTTGATTTTTTAATTCTTCAATAGCTTGATTTTTTTGCCTTTTAGTTTGTCTTCTTCGGCTTGAATTAAGGCGTTAAACTTTTTTAGAAAATCATTCTCGACTCTTAAACGTTCATTTTCCAAAAGAAGTTCTTCCTCTTTCATTTAAAACGTTCAACTTAAAATCAATACTATAAGATAGATTTTTCCTCAGAAAAAGACTCGGCTCTCCGTACTTCTTATAGAAATCAACCCATTTACGAATGATCGATTTTTCAACATTTTCCTACTTGAAAACAGCATAACAAGAATAATCTTCCTCAATCACTAATTTTACACATCTCAATTTAAATGCTAAATCATACTTTACTTTTCTGCTTATAAAAATACTCCAAATAGTGTCTAACTTTTGGGAGGTAGTGCATCATGAGGTTTTTCATTATTTTGAATGACTTGCCGAAAATAAATCACTTATAAATTTTAGTAGTAATTCTTTAGATATGTTTTTAGGCAAATCATTTAGTAATTGATTGATTATGGCCATTCTTTCAGGTAATTGTCCATCTTTCACACCCAACAATGGCGCTAACTGTGCCATCATATCAGTGCCCATTGCACCGGCCATTGCCTCAGCAGTCTTTCGTTTTGCTATATCTAGCAATTTTGAAATTTTTCTTTTTGATAGCATCTTAACCGACTCTTCCAAATCAAACAGGAAAGCATCTACTTTATGAATATGCTGATAGGTTACCGAGAGATGGATATTTGCAGGAACATGACCATGAGCAAATTGAAGGTTAGTTATCCATTTGCGCTCTTTTAGTTCATCAGCCAATTCATAAATATTAATTTTGTCAGATGTAAAGCAAATCAGACTTGTTTGCTCGCTGCCAATAATTCTTAAATCATCTATCTGTGTTATACCTTTCTTTAAAGCATCTACTGCAAGCATTGTTTCTTTTGCCATAGCCTTATAACGGTCTAACCCAATATAATTCATGACAGCCCAGGCTGCCGCAATAGGTCCACCGGATTTGCTACTCAACATGGTTGGGTTCACAACAGTATAACCTGTCCATTCATTACAGACATAATATTGAAAACGACGAATAGTATCATCTCTATACATCAAGACTGAAGCCCCTTTGGGTGTATAGCCATATTTGTGCAAGTCCATAGATATCGAACTTACGCCCGGCACGGAGAAATCAAAATTTGTTTGAGATAGCCCATTTAACCTATTTAAAGAGCCAATAAATCCGCCAATACAAGCATCTACATGAAATAGCAATTGCTGTTTTTGAGCTAGAAGTCCTATTTCTTCTATTTGATCAAAAACGCCATAGGCGTATGATGGAGCAGATGCCGCCAGTAGTATGGTATTAGCAGAGATATACTGAGCCATATCTTCGGCATATACTCTGTGATCCTCACGTGCCGGCACCAAAACAGGTTTAATATTAAAATAATGGCATGCCTTAAACAAAGATGAATGTATTGTTTCTGCCATAACTATTTCGGGCGTTGTAATATGCGGGCATTTAGCTCTGGCATAATCACGTGCTGTTTTAGCCGCCAATAATAAGCTTTCAGTTCCACCGGAGGTAAAAGAGCCACAGACGTTTTCATCACCTCTAAGCAACCATCTAGTCATTCCCATAATCTGATTTTCCATTTCCATTAAGCTTGGAAAGGCTGTAACATCAATCCCATTTTCACTCAGATACGCATTATAGGCCAGCTTAGCCACTTCTTCCACATCATCACCAGCATGGTAAACATAAGTAAACACACGTCCATCACGCCAAGGCACATCCTGTTGCTTAAAGGCTTGTAAAAAATGATTTATCTCTTCCTTTGACAATCCTTTTTCTCTAAATTCAGTCATAATACATTTTGGAATAAGGCTATAAATGTAGGCCTTTTTAATGTATTAGCGGCCAGTCATTCTATTTAGTCTAATATCACAAATGATAAATACTTGCAAAAAGGACAAAAGCATTATAGCTTATTTCTGTTTTTTTGTATCATTGTAAAAATTGTAGAAAAAATGAGAAGTATTTTATTTATTATTTTAAGTGCATTATTTACTACCATAGGGTCGTCTCAGGACGTTCGTGAAGCCAGATTATCTGTTGCAGATCAGAGCCGGTTTGCACTTAATATACAATTCCCCTTTGAACAAAAAATCTTAGATGAGGCATGGGCACAAAAGGCAAAGGATATTAATATAAAGGGGAAAAACAATAAAGGTATCTTGACCTATGAGAAAGTTATTGTCTATGATATTCATTTTGAACCTATTACATTATATGTAAAAGTTGAAAAAGCTGAAAAAACATCATCTCAAATTTCTATTGCCATAGCAAAAGAGAATGGTGAATTTATAACTGAGAATGATGATAAAATAGCAGGTAATCTCAGAAGCTTTCTCACCAATTTTTCTACTTATTGCGATCAGTACAAACTAAAGCTTGATATTAAGACCTTAGATGACAATCTGAAGAAAGCCCAAAAGGAGCAAGAGAGGCTTGTTGAAGACGGCAAGAAACTCCAACAGCAAATAGAGAAGAATAAAGTGGATCAAGAAAACAAGACCAAAGAAATTCAATCAATGCAATCTGGTCTTGAGCAGCTCAGACAGACGTTAAAATAAGTATGATTTTACAAGTTCAATAGTTTTAGCTAACACCGGCTATACTCAGATGTGCTGTATTCTCAAATGGGTTCACACACATTACGGGAATCATGGCATCATTATTAATTAAATCAACCTCGCCGGATGGAATAAACAGGTCAGCTACACTTTCCTGATCCGGACGAGAGGTGATTACAATTAAATCCGCATTGGTTTTAGCTGCATATCGAATGATATGTTTTACAAAAGAGCCACCGCCAAAATTTTCTTTTATCTCTTTATACTTAATATTATTCTGCTCCAAATGCTGAATAGCATTATTTGTGTTAAGCAGAATCTGCTTCTGATAGAATTCATCAGAACTCTTTTCTTGAAGAATATGAACTTCTGAGTTAAAGTACTTGGCTAGTGCAATGGTATAGGAAACTTTATTTTTCCCGTGTCTGTTATAGTCAATCGGCAATACAATTTTCTTTATACCTATATCTTTAACATCTCTTTTCTGGACAACAATCACAGGAACGGGACTGATAAGGATTACTTTCATTGCAAAGGAGCCTACTAAATGTTGTACACCTCTAACACCATGAGTGCCCATCACCATAATAGAAGCGCCAATTCCCTTTAGATATTCGGAGATAGTGGTAAAGATACTCCCTTCTTCAGCATGATATGATGTAACAACGCCAGTTTCTTTTTGATTTCTTTCAGACCATTCTTTTAATCTTTCATATACTGCTTCTTCTCCGGCTCCCACCTTACGAAGTTTAGACTTAGATTCTCTATTAAAGATATGTAATAGGCGAACTTCGTCCTTACTCTGTTGGGCAATTTTTGTTGCATGATTCAATGCAATTTGTGCTTCTTCAGTAAAATCGCAAGGCACAACAATCAGATTTTTTTTGTCTTTTAGCAGCATAGTTTATTTTCATTTAGGTTAACAATAATAGAAAATTTCTCAATCTTTATATGTATTTACAATATCTTTTACGAGTTGTAGAT
>JAIXKU010000109.1 GCA_026936045.1 Flavobacteriales bacterium | reverse complement strand
CAAGTCCAATGCGCCAAAATTTTCCATTACAGATGCTATTTGCTCCGCTTCTTTTCGTATCTGTTCCATATCAAAGCCATCCACTTCAATCAGTAAATGGGCTTGCACCTCATCGGTCAATATCAGATGCGCATCATCGCAATAACGCATGGACCATTCCAACGCATCGCGTTCCATAAACTCCAAAGCGGAAGGTTGTGCACCGGCTTTAAATACGGCTGCTACCGCTTCACAGGCTTTGACCGCATCCGGAAAGGGCGCTAACATCAATACCTGAAACGGCGGATAGGGTATCAACTTCAAAGTGATTTTGGTGACGATTCCCAATGTGCCTTCGCTGCCGGCTATCAGTTGTGATAAATTATAGCCCGTAGAATTTTTCAAGACATTGGCGCCTGTTTCTATCACCTCGCCGGATGGCAAGACCACTTCCAGGTTCAAGATATAATCTTTTGTCACGCCGTACTTCACGGCACGCGGCCCACCGGAGCCCTCGGCGACATTGCCGCCTATAAAACAAGAGCCTCTGCTGGCCGGATCGGGCGGAAAATACATTCCTTTTTCAATCACCGCTTCCTGCAAGGCCTGCGTTATCACGCCGGGCTGCGTGATAACCTGAAAATTATGTTCATCAATGCTTAGTATCTGATTCAGGCGTTCGGTAGATAACACAACTCCGCCGTAAACAGGTAATGCACCGCCACTCAGGCCGGTGCCGGCGCCGCGTGGCGTAACGGGAATCGTATGCGTGTTACAATACGCTAATATGGCCGAGACCGCCGCCGTATCGGCCGGCTTGATAACCATGGCCGGCAGAAAATGTAAATCTTCCGTTTCGTCATGAGCGTATTTCTCCAAGATCTCTTTATCTACTGAAACAGCCATTGTGTCAACCATCGCTGATATAGCAGCCACATGTTCATCGCTGAGCTGGGTATAAGTCATAATCCGTATTTTTACAAAAGTACGGTTTCGTCCGAATTTCTGTTGAGTAAAAAAAATCAATCGGTTTAAAACAATATATGTAACTTTGGAACATATATTTATAATACCCATGCTGACTGAAACAAACCGGATACCATCTTCAGACCTTTTAAACCTTTATCATGCGCAAAAGGCCTTTTTCCAAGAAGGGCATACCCGTTCCTATGCCTTTCGTTTAGCACAAATAAAGAAGCTGAATGATTTGGTGAACAAGCATCAGCAAAATCTGATGGATGCGCTGCAAAAAGATTTAGAGAAACATGCTTACGAAGGATTGATAACCGAATTGGGCCCGTTCTTTTCTGAGGTGAAAGACACCTTAAAGCATTTACGTTCATGGATGCAGCCGGAATCGGTTACCACCTCCTTGTTCAACACACCCGGCTCCAGCGAGATTATCCGTGAGCCGTATGGCAATGTATTGGTGATTGCGCCCTGGAATTACCCTTTCCTGCTCAGTTTCTCTCCCCTCTTAGGCGCTATGGCTGCGGGAAACTGCGTTATCCTCAAGCCTTCCGAACATGCACCACACAGCGCTGCGGCAATGGCTGCCATCATCAACCAACATTTTGATCCATCCTATATACATGTGATAGAAGGCGGCGTTGAAGAGACACAAGCCTTGCTGAACACGCGCTGGGATTATATCTTTTTTACCGGCGGAACGGCAATAGGCAAAATCATTTACAAGGCTGCTGCCGAGCATCTCACACCCGTTACCCTAGAACTGGGTGGCAAAAGCCCGTGTGTAGTGCATAAAGATGCCAATTTAAAACTGGCAGCCAAACGTATCGCCTGGGGCAAATGGATTAACAGCGGACAGACCTGCTTAGCACCCGATTATCTGTTTGTACAGGCCGATATAAAACAAAAATTTATCCAATATCTGAGCGATGCCATACATGCGTACTATGGTGCTGATCCGATAAAAAGCCCGGATTACGGCAAGATTATCAACTACAGGCATTACGAACGACTCAAAAGCTATTTATCGCAAGGCCGTATTACGACGGGCGGAAAATGTGATGATAGGCTTATGCGTATTGAGCCAACTATCATGGAGCAAGTATCGGCCGACAGCCCGGTGATGCAGGAAGAAATTTTTGGCCCTATCCTACCGATCTATACTTATGATAAGATTGATGAAGTATATGCCTTCATCAATAAACGGGAAAAGCCATTGGCCTCCTACCTGTTCAGCGCTTCATCTGCCGTACAGAAGCAGTTTTTGGCAGAGATTTCTTCCGGCGGCGTGAGCATCAATGATACGGTGATGCATATCACCTCTTCTCAAATGCCGTTTGGCGGTGTGGGACAAAGCGGCATAGGCGGCTACCATGGCAAATACAGTTTCGATACCTTCTCTCATAAAAAATCCGTTTTACGCCGCGGCATACAACCGTTAGATACCATCTTTCGCTTCCCGCCGTATAACATGAAGCTCCTGAAAATGATGAAAGAGCTGCTGAAACGGTTCTTATAACTAATCAAAAAAACAAAGCCCCCGCCTGAATACCGGCGGGGGCTTTTCTATTCCATTTTGTTTACCGCGTATTAGATTCCTATGCCATTAAATCTGAATACCGGGCGATAGGTATTGGACTTACTAAGCGACCAAGCAGTATAGGTGCAAGCACCGGTGATATTGTCATAATAACCGCCATAAGCCATATTGGCTGCTACTACGTCACAGTAAACACTAGAATTTGTACTGTAGCCGCTATTATCAAAGCAAATCTCAATTAAAAGATTGGATGTGCCATCCCAAAAATGCGGAGCAGAGAATGTAAAGTTGTTCCAACCGGTAGTCGGGCAATAGGAGGCATTAGTATAGACCTGAGTCGTACCGCCCTCAAATGCAGAGAGTGTAGCGGAAGCCGTATTTTTGATTTTGATGGTCAGGCCGCTCATACAGGGTGATCCGACTGCGGATACATTGAGTTGTAATGCCGTGAGATTACCCGGGCAAAAGCCGGCAGCCGTCATCTCAGCAGCCGAGATGATATATTGGGTACGGGCATCATGCCAAAATGTAGAAAATGGTGTTTGATCAGAGTTACTTGTAGCCACACCCGGCCCGCCAACCACTTTTTGAACCAGAGAGCAACAAGTCGTTGTCGTACCTGACATGGTGTTAGAGCTGACTGTGGTAACACAAGCATTTGCCGCTCGCACACGGTAATAGTAGGTGGTACCACAGGTTAATCCGGTTACATTAAAGGTGTTTACATTGCCTACATTGAGGTTATTTATTACAAATGTTGCAAATACAGGGCTTGTGGAAACATCTAAATAGTAGGTTGTAGCACCTGATACAGATATCCAGTTAGCGAAAAAAGAGGTCATCGTGGAACCTGATGCTGCCAATGCAGAGGGAGGGAAGAAAGACATGGATTGCCAGGATGTCCCATTATAGTAATTTAATTCTTTACAGTTTAAATTATAGATAAGCAGACCTTCAGCCGGCGAAGGAATCGCATTTCGCTGGGCCGTGGTCATACGTGGCAATAATACACCCTTATTCGTACTGGTAATATCTAAAGCGGGCTGGCATTGGGCGTGGCCGTACCAATACCTACATTGCGTACCGGTACACCACCGGCATACTCGGATACAAATAATGTATTATTTCCTATTTTAAGATTAGCAAGAGATGGGCCTGGACCAACAGCATGTATGGTCATGGCATTGGCAAAATAGTTATCTAATTTGATATTCATGGTTGCACTGCCAAAACCATCGTTGATATATTCTATGGTACCTGTGGCATTATATCCAGAATTAAGATTACCGGCTGTGAGGGAGTTTGCAAAAATAATTCTACCCCCAGCAGTAGGCGAGTCATGTCCATCGGATTGTAACAGCAACGTTGACAATTCACCTGTTTGTCCAACATGTAAGCGCTTCGTAGCATTTGTTATACCTATGCCAACATTACCTGCACTCATCACACGCATACGTTCTGCATTATTGGTTTTAACAACCCAATCCTGTGCATCGCTGGTGCCTATATAATCGGTTCCGGGTACGGTTCCGGCATTACCGG
>JAIXKU010000169.1 GCA_026936045.1 Flavobacteriales bacterium | reverse complement strand
ATACAAAACAAAGAAGGGTGCCATAAGAGTAGCCCGCAAGCACCTTTTATCATGGGTATGGGCACTTTAAAACAATAGTTTTTCTAATTTTTTCGCCAGCTTGCCATACTCGTATTGTTGCATCGCGACTTTGCACCCATTTTCTCCCATTTTAGTACGTTCTTTGGGAGTCATATTGTAGAACTTTAACACAGCATCTGCAATCGCTTGCGGATTCTGGGGTTCGATTTGCATGCCTGCCTTGCTGTCTTTGATGGGCGTATAGTTCCCCGAATCTACGGCGTAAAGAACGGGCTTTCCTGAATAGAGGTAGTCAAATAACTTATTCGGAGATACTCCGAATCGAAAGAGAGGATCTTTTGTCAGTCCCATATAGCAAACGCTAAATTCTGCAAGCATTGCTTGGATTTCAATTTTTGGTATAGAGTCGATAAAGTACACATTTTTGAGCTGTTTATTTTCAACCAACGCTTGCAGCGTTGTTTTTTCTTTGCCGTGCCCGACCAACACAAAAGCAATATCTTTATTTTTTCGTAAAATCGCCGCTGCTTCGATTAAGGAATCGAGTGCGTTGGCGACACCTATGGTGCCGGTGTAGCCGACGATAAATTTATTTTTTGGGAGTTGATTTGTCGCCTGTTTATTGAGCGGAGTTTTTTGGCTCACTTCAGTCAGCGAAAAACCGTTTGGAATCCAGACGAACTTCTCACGTCTCAAACCTTGGGTTACCATGTGCTCCACGGCATTTTTTAGATTGGAAACGACTAAATCCGCATTTTTATAGGCACGTCTTTCAACCCAACCCATCAAACGAATAAACGGGTGCTTAGGAGAATAGCCGCCAATTTCTGTGAGTGTCAGCGGCCAGATGTCGCGGACTTCAAAAATTAACTTAGCCTTGAGCTTTTTTGCCAAGCGTTCTGCTCCTAAGAAAGCGATGGGAGAAGGTGAAGAGCACAAAACGGCGTCAGGCTTGTCGACAATAACTTGCGTAAGTTTTTGAATGCGCCATGGAAATAAAAACCAATTAAGCGCACGTTGCTTGCTATGCGCCTCTGCGTACGGCGGCATCTTTACCCAGACAAAAGTAAATCCACTAATTTTTTCAAACGTAAATTTACTCGTTAAGTGCGGTTGTGTGTGCAACAAGTGATTCGCCGAGGCGGCAACGACATAAACCTTGTGTCCAAGCTTCGCTAACTCCTCGGCCAAATAAAAATGCCTGCCTCCCATACCGGTATCGGGTGTCGAAGCGTATTGATGGATTATCCAAAGAGTTTTTTTTTCTTTCATCTCACTCCATCACAGAAAGCCAAAGTCGTTCCTCTTCTAAAAGCGAATCGACAACCAATGTTAAAAACGCGCCGTAATTTAACGTTGTGTGGGCGACGTCTAACGCTTCGTAATATTTCGCTCTGTTTTCATTCTTAATGATAATAGGAGCGTAGTTGTTTCTGAGTAGTTCAAAATTGAGGAGTAGTCTTGCCGTTCTACCGTTGCCGTCTATAAAAGGATGGATTTTGACAAACTCTCCGTGTAATAATGTGGCACGAACGACAGGATGGTAGTTTAACCAACTGTGCGAATACTCTTCTATGAATTGTCGCATTAAAATAGAAATCTCAAAATGTTTAGGCGGTGTATGTTTCGCTCCGCTAATAAGTACGTTTTGCGAACGATAGGCACCCGCATTTTTGCCGTCGATTCCTTTCAAAATGAGCGAGTGAATAGCTCTTATGTTTACTTCGGTTAAAGATTCTCGTCGACTAACGAGGCTTTCTATCAACTCAATTGCATCACGGTGGTTAATCGCTTCAAGGTGTTCGACGATAGTTTTGCCGCCGATTGTAACGCCTTCGAGAACGACTTTCGTCTCCGACATTGTTAGCGTGTTGCCTTCGATAGCGTTGCTGTTGTAGGTCCATTCGACAATCAATTTTTCACGAAGTGTTTTAATAACTTCAGAAGTAAAAGGTCTAAAAGAATCGATTTTTTGTTTCAATAAATCGACGAGTTCGAATTGTGCATCGAGTCCCAAGTATTTCATTGGCGTTTCAACCTTCACCCGCCCACAAGCCGGCGACGGGAGTCGCCCAAATATTGTCGCCCAAGGGTAGCGTCTCGTCGCCGTCGTAAAAAATAATCCCTCTAAAAAATTTCTTCTTCGCAAGACCGGCGAGCTTTTTAAGTCCTCGTAAATCTTCGCTATTGATGCTGGCAGCGGCTTTCACTTCGATGCCCATAAGCAATCCCTCGGTGTTTTCAAGCACGAAGTCGACTTCAAATTTGTCGGCGTCGCGGTAATATAAAAATTGGTATGTATTATGAGACCATGTCGCGTGTTTGAGTAGTTCTGTGAAAACGAAGGTTTCAAGCAGCGATCCAAATTTTGTGTGGTCGCGTTGGATAGCCTTTGCATCTAAGTTTAAGAGTGTCGTCAGTAACCCCGAATCTAAGAATTGTAACTTCGGTGTCTTTACGATGCGTTTAATCTTGTTGCTCGTCCAGACCTGCACGCGCCGCAGTAGAAACATATTTTCTAAAACTCCGATATATTTTGCAGCGGTCTTGCCGTCTAACCCGATTTGCGCGCCGAGGTGCGTGTAGTTGCACATCTGTCCAGCCGTTTGTGCTAAGATTTGCAAAAACCGGGGTAGGCGATCGAGTTTTTCGATGTCGGCGATGTCGCGCACGTCGCGTTCAACGATAGCGGCAATGTATTGCTTCGCCCAGGTCGCTCGCCTTCTCGGCGAAGGGCGTTTTAGCATTTCGGGATAGCCACCCATCAATACACGGTCGATAAGAGTTTTCGTTATTGATTTTTTGGAAAGCTTTAATAAGCGCCCCGAAAAGGCTGCGTCGAGCCAGTTTGTAGGATGCCGCTCAATTTCAGCTTGCGCTAAAGGAAAAAGCGAAAGCGTTTCCATTCTGCCCGCTAACGAATCGGCGACAGTAGGGAGCGCCATCAAATTCGCCGAGCCGGTGAGCAAAAAACGCCCCGGGCGCCTGTCGTCATCGACGCTCTTTTTTATGGCGAGTAATAACTGCGGTACCCTTTGAATCTCGTCGATAGCGACTTTGTCTAACGAACGAATTAAGCCCGCAGGGTCTCGCTGTGCGGCAAGACGTGTTGTTTCGTCGTCGAGGGTGATATATTGAATACCTTTATTCGTTAACTGCTTGGCTAAAGTTGTTTTACCCGCCTGTCTTGGACCGATAATCATAATGACGGGGGTGTCTGTTCGTGCTTCTTCGATACTCGATTCGATGAAACGGTAATAAGGCTCGGTCGAATCCACAAGCCATCTTGCCGTAAATTACGGAATTGTAAAGCGTAAATTACGGAATTGCGGATAGTAAAACAGGGAATTTGAAGCCGTAAATTACGGAATATAGATACGTAAATTACGGAATTGTTTTAAGCAACTCTGCTACGCGCTTTGCCGCCGTGCCGCCGCCATAAAGTTTCTCTGTGTCTTTTACTTCTCGTCCGAGATTGCGTTTTATGGCGTCTATAATCGTATCTTTTTGAGCTCCCACTAATTCATTGGCACCCGCTTCGATGAGTTCGACCCATTCGGTTTGGTCGCGCATGGTGACGCACGCTTTGCCGAAAAAAAAGGCTTCTTTTTGCACGCCGCCGCTGTCGGTGACAACCAAGCCGCAATGCGTAAGCAGCCACAGCATCTCTAGATACCCGACGGGGTCGATGAGGGTTAGTCGCTCGGTGTTTAGTTTTAATTGAGCGATGCGATTTCGGGTGCGGGGATGGATGGGTAAAACGACAGGAGTATGTGCTGCAATTTCATGGAGTGCCTCAAGGATATTTTGCAACCGTTCGCTTTGATCGGTATTTTCCGCCCGATGAATCGTCGTTAACACAAAGCCGTCCTGCAAATTAAAATCTTTAGGGGCTACGGCGCGCGTTGCAAAGAGCTCGGCGCTGTCTTGCATGACATCACCCACTTTTTCAATACGCTGTTTTTGACCGTTGGCCATAACAAAAGGGTAGCCTTCTTTCTCTAAATTAGCGACGGCTGCCTGTGTTGGACAAA
Organism: Flavobacteriales bacterium; assembly: GCA_026936045.1. GTDB lineage: Bacteria > Bacteroidota > Bacteroidia > CAIKAF01 > CAIKAF01 > BA4. The sequence continues at coordinate 28,274 of JAIXKU010000169.1, read as the reverse complement.
ATAAAGTATTACTGACGCGATCCGTTAAAATACGGTTTACCTCTTCGGGCATTTGCATATTAAAACTGCGCAAGCCGGCTTCGACATGCGCCACGGGGATATGCAGCTTTGCCGCCGCCAAGGCACCTGCCAAAGTCGAGTTGGTGTCGCCATAGACCATCACGCAGTCGGGCTTTTCTTTGAGCAGCGCCTTTTCAATTTCAACGAGCATGCGGCCGGTCATTTCCCCATGGCTACCGCCGTTGATGTCGAGTTGATAATGTGGGCGTGGGATATTCAGCTGTTCAAAAAATATATCGCTCATATTGGTATCGAAGTGTTGCCCGGTATGAACGAGCACTTCGCTTAAGCCTTCGGTTTCAAGAATAGCTTTTGAGACGACACTGGCTTTAATGAATTGCGGGCGTGCGCCGATGATGGTGAGTATTTTTTTCATAATGGTCTTTTAAGTTTTTTGGCCACGGAAATACACGGAAGGACACGGAAAATAAGCTGAGGTGTGTTTCCGTGACCAACCAATTAACGCCTTTGATTTTTTTCGTGTGTTTGAGTAGCTATTTTTTAATTTTCCGATACAACGTCGCTTTTAAAAAATCATCCGTTAATTCAAAAACCGGCTCTTTGCCAGAATATGCCCTTGTAAGCGGCAATACTTTTACTCTTATCCCCATGCCGCGCGAATCGACATAGCCATAATCGCGCAGCACTTCCATAATAATAGTGTTTCTGGGCGAGCGTTGGCCAGCTTTCATCTTTTCAATAGTCATGTTATTGGGTAACGTACCGGGGCTAATGATTTCTAATCTATTGGAATAAGCTGCGACTTCAATTTCAATAAAGCGTGTCCAGTCACGGTGCGCTAGTGCATTCACTACCAATTCTCTTACAGCTTCCAGTGGATAGTGCCACGCTGTTTCACGTCGTAAGTTGCTGTCGATGGCGTTGGATTGTTCGGAGATGAAAGGAGTTATGTATTCAACAAAGCGCTCGATAACTCCACCGTCAATCAATGCTTTACCGCCGCCGACGGTATCCCAACGCCCCACTATCGGGCCGTCGATTATTTTATCCAGTGCGGCTTGGTATTCTTTTTCTTCACTGTGAAACGCCATTATATGCAAACCCGATTGTCTTAAATAGTGTCTTGGAGTTTTGCCAAATAACACTAGTCCTGCAATCGTGCAGCAAATTTTTCCGCCCGCTTCGGATAGCATTCCCAAGCCTAACAACCTTGTTTGCCATTGTTCCGGTGTTTGCGGTATGTCGGGGTCTTGTAGAATATCTTTTATGTAGTTTAAAAGTCGCGCTTCGTCTAAACAAGTAATATCTGTTTGTGGTATAGGTAAAGTTTCTGTGTGTAACAGACCTCCTAACTCAAACAACCGCATCTGTTGCTCGCGAGTCGCCAATTTCGAGGTTGAACCTACACGAATATAAATATCTTCTTTACCGTTATGACGCACGACGTAGGGTTTAGAGATTCCTATCGGAAAACTTATGACGGCCACCTTTTTATCGTCGTCTATGCGCACTTCTTCATAGAAAGGTAAAATCATGGGATGGATTTTACTTTGAAAAACATTCATCACCCACTCTTCAAGGTTCTCTCGGTGAATGCCGCTGATACGACCGTCATCTTCGACGCCTAAGAGCACCATACCGCCTTGAAAATTTGCCATCGCAACTACCTCTTTTGCAAGTTGCTCTGGACGAATATCGTCACGCTTAAACTCAACCCCCGAGCTTTCTAAATTAGAGACGATTTCAAGTAGCTCTGCTTTAGTCATATTACTCTTACCTCTTTAGCCACGCCCCCCTCTAAAGTCAAGAAAGAAGAATTTTTACCACAGACACACACGGAAAACACGGAAGGGTTTAGTAACTAAAAATCTCTCTATAAAATTCAAGGAGCTTTTTTTCTTCTATCCCCCAGTTATACTTTTGCTTCACTGCCTTCTGGCCATTTTTTCCCATTTGTTCGGCTTCTTTGGGGTGGGTCGTTAAGTAGTCTATGGCGCGGGCGATCTCTTGCGGCTCAAGCGGATTTACGCAAATGCCGCATTGATTGTCCTCAATAATTTTGCGCCAAAGAGGAAAATTAGAAGCAATAACAGGGATTCCAGCACTCATGTACTCAAACATTTTATTGGGTTGGGCATCGACATGGTTTGGCGCCGGTAGAAACGTGACAAGCCCAGCTATGGAAGAAGATAGGACCCCCGCGACTTCTTTCCGCGATAGAAATCCAATTGCTTTCACTTTCGCCCATCCTTTGCATCGACGGACTTTTATCTCGATATCTCTTTCTGAGAACTCGCCGGCAAGGCTTAAATAAGTCCCTTGCTTTATATATTCCATAGCTTGCACCACTTCTAAAATACCGCGAATACGCGAAATGCCGCCGACATAACAAACTTGCTTTTTCTTTTTTGCCCAATCAATTTTTTTTAACGCTAATTCGCCGAGCAAGGGGTAGTTATTGATGTCTACGGATTTTACTCCCATCTTTAAGTATTTATCACGGATAAAAGGCGTTGCGGCAACGATAGCATCTAGTTTTTTAGACGTCCGTTTTTCAAAAATGCTAAAGCTCTTTGACAAGAGCCATCTTAATGGCTTATTAAGATACGGCTTGTTTAATAGTTGCTTAGGCACATCTTCATGCGCGTCAAAAATAATTTTTTTGTCCGCCTTTTTCAGCTTTAACCCTATAGGGATAAGCTCTGGGTCGTGCAGGTGATAAATTGTGGCATTTAGTTCTAAAGCCTTTTTCAGTACGCGCCCTGGTGCATGGCGCATACGATCAAAACGGCCATTCGAGGCACCGACATCGTGGATGTTCACCCCGTTCTTTTGTTCATCGCCTTTGCCATCGGCCACAACGAGATGCACTTCATACCCTGTTTTCGCAAGCGACGTACATTCTTTTAAGAAAATGCGCGTGTCGTAGCGCGAGTGGACAGAGGTGAGGTGTGCGATTTTAGGAATAGTTTTTGACATTGCGGCCTAATAATTGAGAAACGAAATTTTGTATTTTCTTCATCAATTTATAGCGAGAATCCCAGTTAGGGTACTCGTTATAAGAATGACCTGGAGAGTTTATGTAATTCTCTAATTCGGAAACGGTTATCCCCAGTTTTTTGGCGATATATTGTTTATCTTCGCGTAGTTCTGTTTTATTATAAAGGGGTTTTTGTAACTCCCGTAATGCTTCGTCTCGAGTTATTTCACCGGCTACAATCAAACTCGAAAGATGCTGTTTGCGTTTGTCCATATTGAATTTTACGGGCAAGTAATGGTTTTGAAAAAATTTCGTGAAGCGCGATTCGCCGTGTTTGCGTTCGTATGCTTTGTAGCCCACTTTTTCTTGCAATTCTTTTAATGCTCTTCCTTTGGAGTAGGGCATAAAATTTAGCGGCCGCACCGTTTTCATTTTTTTTATAAAAGGGTAATAAAAATAGTAATCAAAAAAACTAATTGTTGTATAATCTTTTAGTGGAGTCGTTCCGAATTTTTTATGGATCGCTCTTAAATTGATCGCATCCATCGCCGCATGGTGCCAAGACGCAGCGCTAATCCCTTCCGTTGCAATATTACCGCCATTGATGACATAATTTATTTTATTTTTAACAGCGAAATGATACAGTGTCGCAAAGAAAGCGTGGTCTTGAGGTACGTCTTGGTTGGCAACGCCGGATTTTAGATAAGCGAGTTGTAAATCTTTAACTTCCGGCCAATTCATGACGTGTGTGTGTAAGTCGTAATTACAAAATTTTACAAGTTTTTCAATGTTATGAACGGCAAGCTCGCTATTCCAGCCGGCATCGACATGCACAACCAAGGGACGCAAGCCATAGTCTTTGAGCACGAGTGCTAAGTAAGAGCTATCCAGACCGCCGCTTAGCCCCAAAATGCAATCGTATTCTTTACCCGCTCCTTCTTTTTTGATACGCTCAAAAATGGCGTTTAACCGTTTTTTCCCTTCTTCGTTGGGAAACCACCGCTTTCGTGTAACGGCATCAAACTCAAGACAATGGCTGCAAACGCCTTGCGTGTCAAAAGTGATTGCTGTGTCTGTTGTGTCCATCACGCAGCGCGTGCATGTTTGATTTTTTTTGTTAGCCATTTTATTCTCGTTCTAAAAATAAATTCTCTAATTCCGTATAAGAAGGGTAGGTGATTAAGACGGCTTTGTGTTTACCGTGAAACGTGAACATACTCCCTGCGGCGACGGCTGAGGCGCCTATATCGACGGCTTGTTTGAAATCAGCGAGATTTGCAGCGCCGCCATGCGCGATAACGGGAATAGAGACGGCTTGGGTCACCTTTTCGATAATTTCTAAATCGTACCCTTTTGCCGTACCTTCAAGTTCTATATTGGTCAGGATAATTTCTCCCGCGCCCGCTTCTTGTACTATTAGCGCATATTCGATGGGGTTCAATGCCGTTTTTTGCGTCCCATTATGGGTGAAGACTTCATAGCGTCCGAGTAGTGTTTTCTTCACGTCTATAGCAACGACAATACTCTGTGCGCCGGCTATTAAACTTGCCTCTTTAACTAAATTTGTATTTTTAGCTGATGTAGAATTTATAATAACTTTTTCAACACCCAATCGAAATAATTTTTCAATCTGCGTTAAAGAAGAAATCCCTCCGCCATACGCGAGAGGCATAAACGCTTCGGTCGCAATATCTGCGATAAGCTCGTAATTCGGTTCTCGTTTTTCGAGTGTCGCCGAAATATCCAAGAACGCTAATTCATCCACTTCTTTTTCATTGAAGATACGAACGGCATTGATGGGATCGCCGACATATTTATGGTTCTTAAATTTTTCTCCTTTGACTAATCCGCCGTTTTGTAGGAGTAAAATAGGTATGACGCGTGTTTTTAGCATGAGAGATATTCTAAAAAATTTTGGAAAAGGCTTTTACCAAAACGATGGCTCTTTTCAGGATGGAATTGAACGCCAAAAATATTTTCTTTTTGAACGGCGCACGGGAAATCATAACCGTAATGCGTCGTCGCCAAAATATCGGTTGTATTTTTGCACCGAGCATGGTAGCTGTGTACAAAATAGAATCGATGAAGATTCTCCTGTGTCTCTGGAAATAAAGCAGAAGGCCTCGTAGGTTTCACCTCGTTCCATCCCATGTGGGGGATTCGTAAATCAAGATTCAAATTCTGAAAATCAAACCGAATGACATCGCCTTCTATCCAACCTAATCCTGTCGCTGTTCCTTCGGCGCTTCTCTCGAAGAGAATCTGCATTCCCAAGCAGATTCCCAAGAAAGGAACTTTTTTTTCTAAAACAAGTTCTTCTAAGGGAGCTATGAACGGTTTAAGTTTTTCCATAGCGTGATCAAACGAGCCAACGCCGGGTGAAATTATTGCTTTTGCATTTTTTAAGCCAGAGGTCTTTTCGACAACCTCGGATTTATCACCTAAAAAACGAATCATATTGTGGATGGAGCCACAATTGCCCATACCGTAGTTGAGAATTTTAATCATGGGCAGTGCTGGTTTTATCGGGCTCGATAATAACGTCGGGTTTTGTGAAGTAAAATAGAATCGCTAAAACTCCGATTCCCGAAGAAAGGAGAGCTGTTGTCGCCGATTGTTCGAGAATGAGGATGGCGTACATAAAAGAAAAAAAAACAAACGTGGTATATGTTGTCGCAAGTTTATCAAAGATAGAAAAGAGTATTCCTATAAAGGCTGTCACGGCAAGATAGCCGATAAGACCGAATTGGGCTAAGAAATATAAGAATGTATTCGTGTTTGCATTTACACCAGAAGTTTTGAAAAAAATCGCTCCGACATATATACTTATCCCCTCTGGGATATATCGAAAACCCGTCAAAGGAGAGTCTAAATAACGATGGAAAAAATCGAAATAAATCTCGATAATATTTGTTGTCACATAATAAGCACGCCGTAAAATATATTGTTGTAAATAGGAGTAGTCGTTAATCCAGATCTCGAGAAGTACAGCGGCGACTAAGACGGTCAGTCCCAGGAAAATGGCTCTTAAGAGACTGTCGATTGAAAATTTCTCTATAAAATACGATAGTAGATACGCGGCAACAATGTAGACGATAGGGGATTTGACGCCATAAATATAGAAAAATAGACTGAAAAGAGGTACCGGGAGTAGCGCGATAATAAGATTGCGCTTTCTATATCCCCAAAAAGCAAAGAGAGGAAGTGCGCCATTCATAACGATTGCCGATAAGTAAGCCAAGAGAGTTCTTGAGCCATAAATTTCTCTCGCGTCGAGGCGGCGCGTATAGATGTCGGAAAGCGAAAAGGACGCGCTTGCAGGTGCTTTTTTTAGCAAAAAGTATATGGTCACTACGGTAATGGCCGCAATGGCATAGATCAATTTCTTTTCGTCGATGCGCCGACCAACCTCTATCCACCGCCAAGCGGGGAGTCTAAAATTTATTCCGCTGAATAAATAAACGGATAGTAGAGGTAGATAGAGAACGAGTAAATTGCCTAAAAATATATGGCCTGTTTGTGTGTGTAAGACAGAGTAGGGGAGTACAACGATAGTGGAGTAGAAAAAAAGAAAAAAATCAGAAGGTTTTTGAAAACGTCTTTTAAAGAGAATAGAAGAATACACTACCGCTAAAAGGAAACTGGTGAGAGTATAGTAATCGAAGGTAAGCATCTTAAAGTTATAATGATAGTCTGGTTCTATTATATACTTGGCGTAATACCAATAATACGATAACGCCAAACCCGCCAAATAAATGGCCGGAATAACGAGAAAGGCTATTTTCATAATTCTTTTTATGAAGATACTCCTTTGCTAAAATTATACGAGAGCAGTAAGTAAATACCGTACATAACTGCATACCCCATGCTATAAACAAGTAGAGTAGATTTGTATTCCATAAAAAAAAGTAAACAGAAGAGGGTTAAAACTAATAGAGCAATCTGCCAAACTAAGTCAACGTGCTGTTTTTCTACAATGTATGCCATGTAACTGAGAGGGCTTGCAATAAATCGTAATGCGAAGAGCGGCAATAGCCAAATAGCCATAATGCCCGATAAAAGCCAGTTTTTACCAAATGCAACAGTAAAAATAGTTTCACTCAAAAAAATTGTTCCAATAATAAAAATAATGGAGGCTATCGTTAAAATAAATAAAGTATGGAGATATAATTTTTTGCAATTCCCCTTGGTGTTAAAGTCTTGTACTGCATATCTTTTGAAGACGTCAAGAACCGCTTTGCCGATCAAACCAATAGGGGCACCCATGACACGCATCGTCAACGCTAAAAAACCCGCAATCTCGTTTCCAAATCGGTATGCAATGATGACTACGGGTAGTTGCGCGACAACGACGTTGATGGAATCCGCAGGCAAAGCGTACTGGGGGAATTTTCTATAGCGACTGAAAAAAACTCTGAAACCATCCTTTTGGATAAAGTGCATCTTAAAAATATTCGGCATGAGTAGTAATATCATGAGGAAAGATAACAATCCGGAAATTGTAAAACCAGCCATGAGGCTCATTGTATTGGGCGCTTGCAGTCCCAAAAGAATTTGTAAGACCACTAAGAATACCGCTTGGACTAACCGCATGGCCGTCAATTTTTTGTAAAATCCTTCCGCCGCCGCCCAAGATTGCCAAATTTGATTTCCTGCGAGTGCCAGAGCGCCCATAATACTCAATAGAAAAGAAGTTGTATTTATTGAAAAAGGTAAGGGGACAAACTTATTGATAAGGAGTAAGAGGAGGAGAGAAATACCAAGAATTAGAGAGATAAGAAGGCTGATGCCAAAAGTATAAAAGACGGCTTTGACGCGCTTTTCACCGTCTTCGACGATGGCGAGCGCAGTTTCAAACCGTAAGGTGAGCAAGGTTGCAAGTATAGTTGTGTTTGCGAGCCAAACAGAGAAGTCGCCAAAAACTTCTGGAATAAAAATTCGTGCGATGAATAACGAACCTATGATCGGAATGAGCTGTGCAATAAATACCCCGGCGAAAACCGAAGTGACGTTTTTCCAGAACGAATTCATAAATAAAGCGAGAATGGATAGCGCCCTTCTTTCAGGGGGCTATCTTTATAGATTTCTCTAAAACGTGCTCCATCGTTTTGATACACACATCCCAGCTATAATGCATTTCGACATGCTTACGCCCCGCCTCACCCATTTGTACACGTAACTCAGCGTTAAGCACAAGTTTTTCTATAGCATCAGCCGCAGCTTGCGGGTTTTCGCGAGGTACCACAATACCTGTTTTACCGTTTAATATTACTTCTTGTAACCCGCCCGTGTCAGAAACGACTACAGGGCGACGTGCGGCGCCTGCTTCGATGATAGCGACGCCAAAGCTTTCGCTTTCTTGGCGACTCAATGCTACATAGATATCGAGTTGAGCCAGTTCACCAGGAACTTTGTGGTGTGGTACTTGGCCAACAAATTCTGTTCTATCGGCTACACCTAATTCCTTCGCAAGTTGTTGCAGTTCGTTCATTTGTGGCCCGCCACCCACTAGACGGAGTTCCAACTTATGCGCTATACCTGGTTGAGTTGCCGCGAGTTTTTTGTAAAGTAAAGCAAAGGCTTTCACTAATGTATCAATCCCATATTTAGCCGCCATTGTTTTGACGGTGCCGATGACTAACTTATCGTTATGGGTTTTTAGCGGTGGGGCATCGCTATACGCTTGCATGTCTACGCCAAAGGGGGTAATGAAAATCTCGCCCAACTTCGGCGCGATTTGGCGTGTTTGTTCTGCCATGCAATGGCTTGTCGAGGCCACGCTGTCGGCAGCCATCAGGTTCTTGCGCACCAGCCATCGATGGAGAGGCGATTTATAAGGAAAGTCATACACGTCGCTACCCCATACAGAAAGTACAAGTGGATGGACGCCCACCAACCGCGCGGTAGTACCATAACCACTGGCATAATGGGCGCTCACGACGTCGGGCTTTACTTCTTTGAGTAGCTTGCGCACCGCTGGTACCATCAAGAAATACCCCAGCATGCCTCGAAAAGGAAAACGATGCACCTGTACAGTTGGAACAAAAGAGTCGCACGCTCCGTGTTGGGAAATGACGTGCACCTGATGGCCGGCGTCGCTTAAGCCATTGGCCCAACGGACAGTATGGATCGAGGACGCAGAAGAAATAAGGGCGATTTTCATGGGGTTAGTCCTTGTATAACTTGCTTAGCGCGCACCTGCCATGAATGGTGAGACGTCACTAATTTTACCTGTTGCGTTGCTGCTTCTATTGCCTCTGGGTTCTTTAGTAACCATTGTAGATGTTTTTGTAGCTCTATTTCATCGTAAGAGATTGTCCAACCTACTGCATTCTCTTTTACAAAACGCCCTGCCAGCGTACCAGCACTACTTAAGATGGGTTTTTGAGCGCCTATATATTCATAAAGCTTAACGGGCGAAGCAAACTGCCAATACTCTTGTGGCTTCACAAATAATACGGTAATATCGCACTCTCGTAAATAATGCTGTATTATGTCTCCTGACTCATGGATAATTTTTACGTTTGATGTAGGGGAGGGGTATTCTAGCATTACCGCTTCCCATTCGCTCTTACGTGTACAAAGCGTGAATTCAATGTTTGGAAAACCCTTCAGTACATTAAATAATTTGTGCATTTGGTAATGGCTAGACATACCTCCTACATAAAATAGCTTTAAGTTTTTTCCCGTCTTTTGTGGTGTTTGTTGGGGGATATTAGCCGAATGTCCAGGGGGGAGGGCTTCAAATTGATTAGAATTGACATAAGGGATGTATTCACCCATCTCCATCGAGGGTAAGTAAAGCTTTGTCAGTGTTCTCTTATAGACCCACAAATCAAAACGATAAGCCAGTTTAGCAGCCCATACCTTGATAGGATTTAAACCTTTTCCATACTCTTTGAAGAGCCAATAAATGTCGCGATAAAATAGCCCTATCGGAATATTATATGTATTGCACAATCTAAAGAAATTAAAATCTAAAAATGGATAAAGAGGTAGATGGTGAGTCTCTGTCATTGTTGTGGGGGTAGTAGAACTTTCAGCGTAAACAAAATCGTATTTTATACCTCGCTTAATATTTTTTTTAATAAGCCTTATCGCAGCTTTACGTTCTTTGGCATAACCGGTAACTAAATCTACCTTGCATCCCAAGTCTTGAAACGCCTTAAGCATCCGTTGTGGCCGTATACCGCTGGCGGATTTAGCGTTTGGGTCTAAAGGGAGCGGATGATGAAAGATGATATTCATATATTTGCTCACTCAAAGATTTCTAATCGTTGCCACGAAATCCACCAAAGACACGAAAAGGGAGCTTGGCCACTGAATTCGAAAACAAAAATAGCCGAAGCTACCAGAGCCAGTCAACATCATATTGTTGAATATGTTTATCTGCACTTATCAAAGTTAATTTTTCTTCTTGTGCAGTCGCAATCAATAATCTGTCAAACGGGTCTTTGTGAATAAAAGGTAATTGCGATACAATATCAACATGTTTTCGTGAGAGACTTATTATACATATTCTTTAAACTCGTCTAGAGGTTCATCAAACCCTGGATGAATTTTTATTTTATTTTGCCAACCTCCAAACTGAATACCTTTTTGATGGGTGTTATTCATTCTAAATGGAATTGCTTGTTGTTGGACTACTTGAGTTAAAAAAATATTAATTGCCGTTGTCATATCTAAGCCGAGTTCAGATAGAGTTTTCTGTGCCTTTGCTTCTAATGCTGCATCTGTACGAATTTTAATATCTGTACTTCTCATGACTCCTTTTATATCTTTATACTAATACGTCAAATAAATAAACGTCCGTTGTCGTAAGTTCCCGCTTGTTTCTGTGGCAAACTTCCTGTTCCTAAATCTTCACCCCAAAAACTCGAATCCAGTCGGCAAAAGAGATAACGCGCCACGGCAAAAAATCGAAGCGGGCTTTACCCGAAATTTGGTTGTCGAGAACTTGCATAATTTGTGGGCCAATCAACCCGTCGGCAACTTCGACCGCCCTTTTCATACGTTTACGAAATACGTCAGGAGCGTCATTCCGCACCCACACTTCTTCGGGGGTGGCGAAGCCAAGTTTTGAATTGCGGTTATAGATTTCGCGCGGCAAGACATCCTTCAAACCTTCGCGCAGCACGTATTTTGTTTGCCCGTTGTGGATCTTGTAACTATCGGGTAGCGAATAGACGTGCTCGACGAGGCGGTAATCGAGAAAGGGCACACGCGACTCGACAGAATGCGCCATCGAATCGCGGTCTTCGTAGTGGAGTAGCATTTGTAGGTTAGAACCCGTGAGCATTGTATGGCTAAGCTCGCGGATAGAATAGCTTGTTGTCACACCAAGTTCGCGGTGCAAGTCATAAGGCTCAAATCCCATGCGCTGCATGTTGAGCCAATCGGGAGCCATCGTGACACCGCGTAATTTCTTCTTGAGATAACGGCGCACCGGCATCGGGAGCAGCGTATTCGCTGCAAACCACGAGAGGCGGCCGATGTTGACGCCATGGATGCGGTTTAATGCGTGTGCCTCTTTGACGAGTTTCAACCAGCGAAAACTACGTACAAGACTTGAGAGCCACGGCATAAAGAACGCCGCATACCCTCCCAATTGTTCGTCGGCGCCTTGGCCGTCGAGCATCACTTTGACGTTGTGCTTATGCGCAAGCTGAAAAACATTCCACTGTGCGAAGATACTCGTCGAACCGTACGGTTGATCTTGGTGCCACAATAGTTGATCGCTTATCTTAAATAAATCCGTGAGTTGAGGATAGACGTAATGCCCTTGGACGCCCGTGTGCTTGACGACTGCGTCGATAAACTCGCGCTCGTCGAACGCTTTCTCTTTCGCACAGGCTGAAAAAGTTTTTTGTAGCGAGTGGGCGCCTTGCTCGCGCAAGAGCTCGTTCATCACGCAGACGATCGACGACGAATCGAGGCCCCCTGAGAGGCATGAACCGACAGGCACATCGGCGCGCAAGCGCAGGCGGATGGAGTCTTTAAGTAAAGCATGGAATTCATGCGCGGCATCTGCAAACGAACCACGAAATTTTTTATCGACGGGAAAAATATACCATTTCTGTATCGCCAGTTGCTTCCCGGGCCTTAAAAGTTCTGCGCGAGAGCCGTAGTAATAACTCCCAGGGCCTATGAGATGCACATCTTCAAAAAAAGTTTCCTCGGTATGCTCGTGCATGCCATAGACTAAGAAGTCATACCCTCGCCGTCGGTTGAGCTGCGCCGTGAAGCCTGGCAATACCGTGAACTGCTTAATTTCGCTGGCGAAAGCGATCGTTTCACCCGAGCGGTAATAGTAGAGCGGCTTCACCCCAAACCGGTCGCGTGCGGCAAAGACATCATCCTTTGCTATATCGTAGAGCACGAAAGCAAACATTCCGTTGAACTTTGCGAGGCACGCAACGCCCCATTCATCATACGCCTGCAAAATCACTTCGGTGTCGCTTTGCGAAACGAAGCGGCGGCCCCGTGCTTCAAGCTCCTGGCGAATCTCGATGTGGTTATAGATTTCGCCGTTAAAAACAACCGCAAGACGGTTTTGAAACACCATCGGTTGGTGCCCGGCAGGGGAGGTGTCGATAATGGAAAGCCGCCGGTGCCCCAATGCCGCCACAACCGCATCGCCCGCTTTGTTGAAGCTATCAAACGAGTGCGCTGAAATTTTTGATTCGGGTAGATACGAAAACTTGTTGCGCTGCGCCGGGGTCATGCACTGCGATGGCGTGTCCTTGCCGCCGAAGTAGGATAATTTCTTTTGCGCCGTGACAGCCAAAAAACCCTCGTCGTCGGGGCCACGGTGGCGCACGGTATCGGCCATGTGCACAATCGCCGCCGCGCTTTCGATTCGATGGGAGAAAAGAGCTGCTATTCCGCACATGGTGTTATTTTTTTGCCGCTACGCTTTGATAAAGCGTATAGAGTTTCTCGGCTACCGCATGGCGTGAAAAACGCGCCTCAAAATCTTGCCGAATGGCTTGTGGGTCGAAGTCTTTCCAGTGGGCTGCCATCTTTTGCATGGCCTGCGCTAATGCCGGTGCATCTCCCACGTCGACTAACTTACCGTTGATAGCGTTCACAATGGATTCTGGCCCGCCACAGCGTGTTGCAAGAATCGGTTTACCGCTGGCGATAGCCTCAGCATAGACAACGCCAAAGGTTTCGTGTTGCGAAGGGAGAACAAAGATATGGCAATCGCGAAATAGCATCGGCGCTTGTGCGCGGCTTATGGGGCCTAACCAGCGCACTCTGTCAGCGATACCCAGCCGTTGTGCTTTGTGCTGGTACGCCATGCGCTGTGGGCCATCGCCGCCAATACGGAATTCAAAATCGGCGGCGGGTGGGTTCCATAGAGCGATAGCGTCAAGCAAGAGATCTATCCCTTTTTGCTCGGTGAGACTACCTAACGTAAAAAATACTGTCTTGTTCGAGTTGGGTTGTCCTAAAGTAAATAAACGCTCATCGACCATATTGGGGATAACTACGGGCCGAGGGTAATCAAAGGAAGCGATACGGTCGGCTAATGTGGGACTGACTGCGATAGAAGCGGCCGCCTGCTGGAATGCTTGGGCAATTTCAGAGAGGGGCCGCCCGTTTTGAAGAAGGCTTGGAAAGGGAAACGGGCCCATATGTTCTGTTAGAACATAGGGGCGGTTAAATTCTTCTGCTAACCGTGCGGCAATGTAACCTCCAGGATAGCTCACATGAGCATGGATCAACTCCATTTTGCCAAAATGGCGTTCGGCAACTTGCAAATTCTGGCGATTGACTTTTAGAAGTTGTTGAATACCGCCGAAAGGAAGTCTATCGCTCCAGTGGATTTTGGCGTTAAAGATTTCATAAACGCCGTTTCGTAAACGAATACCGTTCTTCTTTTGTTTTAGCTTCCACCAAAATAGACTTAACCAACGACTGGGTTGTCTAAGCGGTAGTGTGGCATCAGCGTGCCCCCATAAACTGACTATGACTTTTATATTAGGATAAAGTTCCGCAAGCACTTCGGCTTGCTCTTGAATAAAACAACCAGCGAGTGGACTTTTTGAACTGGGGTACCAAGAAGGGATGATAAAAAGATTCATTTAAGACGGGTAAAAAACTTTCTCAATCGCCGTGCAAAATAACGAGGGATTGCAAGAAGCGCAAAGCGAAACGAATTGTGACGGTCTTCAAAGTCTCGAATGCTCTTTACGATAGCATATGCACTCTGTGGGAGTGTTTCTTTTTGAACAGCCAAACGTTCCGCGTTGCTGAGTCGGGCATGTCTTGGATTATTACTTAAGCCACTTGTATCGAAGACAGTGATTGCTAAGTCATGATATTGCGTAGTTACTCGATGCTTAAAAAGAGCTTTGAGAAAAAAATCATAGTCAGCGCAGATGCGAAGATCCTCACGGTAAAAGCCAGTTTTGCCGAAAACATTAGATTGGATAAAAGAAGCGGGGTGAGGTAGAGAGCTAAGAAGCAGGAAATAGTCGAGATCATTTGCCGGTGGCCGAAAGTGTGAAAAAATACCGTTTCTTGCAAGGCTTAGATTTCCGTAAATTATCTGTTTTCTCCACTTCTCAGGCTTTAGTTTTTCAAGGACGTCGGCGCTTGCCAGGTAATCGCCTGAATTCAGAAAAAGTAAATACTTGCCTCTTGAAAACTTAATACCTTTGTTTTGGGCATTATAGAGACCTTTATCTTTTTCCGACACCCATTTGCCAATCTTGAATTGTTTTTTTGCTACAAATTCCTTTATAATTTCAAAGCTACCATCGGTAGAACCGCCATCGACGATAACAGACTCGAAATTTTTCCATGTTTGTGCCGCAAGACTATCGAGAGTCTTCTGCAGCCCTTCGGCGTTGTTGAGATTGATAGTGACAATGGAGACGAGGGGAGTCTTTTTAATAGATTTTGTTTTCATTTTCTCTCCTTACAGAGAAGAAGCCCACCTTGCCGATGGTCTAGTTCTGGGGAAGTGGTTCATCGTTTAGTCATTTTTCTTTCACTATATATAACAAATACTGCCCATAACTATTCTTGTTCAATGCCTTGGCTTGTGCTATAAGTTGCTCTTTCGATAGCCAACCGTTATTAAATCCAATTTCTTCAAGGCAAGCGATCTTAAAGCCTTGTCGCTTTTCAATCGTCTCTACAAATTGACTTGCCTCAAGCAAACTCTCATGTGTGCCCGTATCAAGCCAAGCAAAGCCTCTACCTAAAAGCTCTACAGTTAAATCATCACGTTCCAAATAAACTTGGTTTATACTGGTAATTTCATATTCCCCACGTTTAGAGGGCTTCACGTCCTTTGCAATTTGCACCACATCGTTATCATAAAAATATAAGCCTGTTACCGCAAAGTGTGATTTAGGCTTTATAGGCTTTTCTTGAATAGATACGGCCTTGTAATTTTTATCAAACTGAACCACTCCAAAGCGCTCTGGGTCTTTTACTTGGTAGCCAAATATGGTAGCGCCTGTGTTGCGTGCGGTGGCTTTGCGTAGCTTTGGACCAAAGCCTTGACCGTAGAAAATATTATCACCCAGCACTAAGCAAACGTGACTGTTTTTGATAAAATCTTCGCCAATGATGAACGCTTGGGCAAGGCCATTAGGTTTAGGTTGTACCGCGTAGCTTAGGTGAATACCAAATTCGCTACCATCTCCCAATAAACGTTGGTAATCGGCTACGTCTTCGGGTGTACTGATAATGAGTATATCACGAATACCCGCTAACATTAAAACTGAAATGGGATAATATACCATCGGTTTATCATAAATCGGTAAAAGCTGTTTGCTTACTCCTTTTGTGATGGGATAAAGCCGCGTACCACTGCCGCCAGCGAGTACGATGCCTTTAATACTTCTATTTCTAACTTTCATAAAGGAGAGTGCTGTCAACGGTCGCGAATGCAGTTTGACTTGTTTTTACTACGACTTTTGTGCGAATAAGTAATATCTCAGGCTCCCCCCTAACAAAACACGCGCCCTTGAGTTGTTTTTTGCTTCTTCCCGAGCGATGCGGACTGGACTGGACTGGACTGATCATGGCTTGAGTTTTCTTGTAATACTCTTGTATAGATTGCGTATAGCAAAGAAAAGCCTGATTATTATATTATTCTTTATCTTGTTCAATCGTAGTTGAGTCTGTAGAATTGATTGATATAGTGAGTTTTCCGGGATTTCCCATAGCGTCACAGAGCTCAAGTTGTAGTGAGTTGTAACGAGAAGTTCGAAGATTTGAACTTCATTATTTAGCATTATAGAGGTAGCTTCATACTCCTGGCCGTTGAATACGTAGAAACTTCTTAGTTTTTCTTTTACCAAAAATGTCTTAGTTCTTGGAATAATAATCCTCTCAAAATCAGAAACTGATAAGTTTAGGGGTGGTCTAGGGAAATCGACGCCTATCGGAAAATCAAGCTCTGTTCCGATGGCGTGTAGTTGCCGAAGATAGCTTCCATACACCAAGTGGTATACGTCTTCACCAATCTGATATCCGGGATAACCCGATTTGTGATACCAAGAACCTGTGGTGTTGAAATAGAGATCATGAAAATGATAAAAGATCAGGGGTAATATCTTATTTGTCGTGAAATCTTTGATTAAGATTGTCTCATCTGTAACATCGAGGTCATATTTTCTGATATTCCATGGAGCCACACCGGCGCCGAAGTGCTCTGATACCTCTACGCAATCATACTCTTCGGGCCACG
This sequence comes from Flavobacteriales bacterium, assembly GCA_026936045.1. Taxonomy (GTDB): domain Bacteria; phylum Bacteroidota; class Bacteroidia; order CAIKAF01; family CAIKAF01; genus BA4. The sequence continues at coordinate 11,559 of JAIXKU010000169.1, read as the reverse complement.
AATCTAAATACTTCTGGTCACCAAATTTTCCATCCTCAACATGTGCATAACACCACTCAATGCACTGGTGATACCACGTATCCAGGACTTTCAAAGCTCTGGACTCATTTTTGAATGTAACGAACTGTACACAGAAGATGCCGCTGGTTGCAGATTGGTCATATTCTTTGGCGTAATGATGTGGGGTAATTAATACTGTTTTCTGCTTTGGAAGTTGTTCGAGAATAATTCTGGGATTGTTAAAGAAAAGGATATCGGCATCCAAATAGGTACACTCTGGTAATTCATATTTGTTTAAGCAGAATCGAATAATGGCAGGTGTGCATGTCCAGCAATACTCTTGCCGGGTTCGTGTCGACTTTGCCTGACTCAACTCTGCATTTTCAAATTCCGCTAAAGTTATTACTGTCATATTTGACAAGGATAGATTTGTTAATAGTGCTGTCGCCGCATCATCCATGGCCAGTACAAATAGATGGAAATCCGCACAATGCTTTTCTATCGACTTATACAGAGCCAATCCTCTTGAAGAATAGCGAAAATCAAAAAGAGTGCAAAAATTGACGGTGTTCATAAAAAGCTATTAAGTACATCAATTACTTGTATTATGTTGGCTTGCGTGTGTATAGGAGATATGGGCAAACTTAGGATGGTTTGATGGATTTCCTGAGTAATAGGGAAATCTTCTGGCCTTTGCTTTAGCTTGCCTGCTTGTCTCAATTGAGCCAAGGCTGGCTGCTCAAGGGGAGATATCGGATAATGCACTTCGGTTTTGATTCCTCTCTCAAGCAAGTATGCACGCAATCGGTCGCGGGCTGGATGCCTGATGGGGTATATATGGAAGACATTATCCAAAGCATTTGCCGGAATTGGTTTTTTGAATCTTATATCCAAGTGCTTTTCGTATAGCAGGGCAAGTTCCTGTTTGTGGGATACTATCTTGTCCAAGTGAGGCAACTTGACACTCAAGAAGGCGGCCTGAAGTTCGTCTAGTCTGGAGTTGTAGCCTACCATTTCATTATGGTATTTGACGGCAGATCCATAATTGCGAAGTTTTCGTATTTTTTCTGCGAGTGCAGAATTATTTGTGACGATTGCTCCTGCATCACCTAAAGCCCCAAGGTTTTTTGTCGGGTAGAAGCTAAAGGCATTGCAGTCACCGAACGTGCCTACTTTCTTTCCTGAGTGTTCCGCACCATGTGCTTGTGCGCAATCTTCGATTACCTTAAGCTGATGCTTGCCTGCTATCTGCATTATGCCGGTCATATTGCAGGCCTTTCCGTAAAGGTGAACAACCATAATTGCTCTGGTCTTCGGTGTGATACATTTTGCGATCTGGTTTGGGTCAATATTATAAGTCCCCGGGTCAGGCTCAACCAGAATCGGCGTCAAGTTAAGGTGCAGAATCGCTAGAATCGTGGCAATATAGGTGTTTGCCGGGACAATAACTTCGCTTCCGTATTCGAAATCAAATGCTCGCAACGATAAAATTAACGCATCTAGCCCTGAAGCGACGCCGATACAATTTTCTGCTCCAAGATAGTCGGCAAACTCCTGTTCAAACCCCGCAACGCGACTACCCAGAATATACCAGCCGCTTCGGATTGCAGTACTCGCCTCAGTTTCAAGGTGTGCGAAAAAAGGTTCATTCAATCTGGCCAGATTCTCGTATTCAATCATTGGTCTTTACTTCTTGACTAATTGCAGAAATTCTGCATAATCTCTTATGTAATCAGCTTCTGAATAGTAGTCAGATGCTATAACCAGCAACACGCATCCAATAGAAAAATCTTCCATGGTGTGCCATAGCATCTTGCCAAGTTTGATACCCACATTTACTTTGTTCATCAAGACCTGCTGCTGGTTTTGACCATCATCGAGACCGAGAGTAAAGCTGCCTTGTATGCAGAATATTACCTGTTCAAGCTCCCTATGCGCGTGTTGTCCGCGAATACTGAATGAATTTTCAAGATTAGTTATGTAATACAGGCGCTTTACTTCAAAAGGGACATCCCGCAGGGCTTCAAGAATAATAAGGTTGCCATCACGGTCGTCGCGAATGAGTTTCAGTTCAACATATCCAGAGTTTTTGACAATAATTGGTTGCTTCATCTTTTTTTACAGAGAATAATATTATCGAGATAGAACCCCTTGTTCTTCGGTAGCAAATTTTCTAAAGCTATCGACAAGAGCTGTATCGGAGCAAAGACTAAAGGTAAGCTCAGCTTGTACAGAAAGGGCCTTTTGGAAAGAGAATAGTATAGATAGGTACAAAAAAGTTGGCCAAGAGTCTCAATAAAGCCACCGGTTTTGCGCTGTTCTAATATTTCAAACCCATTTCTTTCTAATAGCGCTTTGATACCAAATGAAGTGTATCTACCATAATCATAAGGCTGCTCATGTTCGTCCCAGATAAACGGAACTGTTAACAATAGAAATCCACCAGGTTTGAGTATTCTTGCGATCTCATGAACGAAGTAGTCTGGCTCAAAAACATGTTCAAGAACCTCAGTGGCAAGAGCATAGTTGAATGTCTGAGCTCTGAAAGGAAATTTTCCACCGTCGTAAAGAAAATCAGCATTTGGGTTTTGGTTAGTCCCCGATTTGCGGTAGTCAAGACCTTTATAGTCTGCTTGAGCAAACATCGATGCATAGGGTTTGGTGCCACAGCCGATATCCAATAACATACCCGTACCAAAATGTGCTGATAGAGTTTTAATATTTCGATACAAATGGCGGCGAGTTATGAAGAATGGATTGGAGAAGATGTAGTACCAATTGGGGAGGAATTCTTTCATCTATGTACCTATAGTATGAGGACGGAGATATAGGGTTTCTACTTCTATAATTATTCTGTGCATCTCTGATGGCGACTTAATTTGTGAGATACCCCAATACAAATCAACTAATTCTTTCTGTTCTGTTGTAATACTGTCTTGCCATTTTCCAAAAATATTGAAGAATTGTAATTGTTCCGGTGATGTTTCGTATTTGAGCAGTCGTTGGGTTGCCTCATGCTTGACCATTTCTGCCATATTGTAGGTTGTTTCTTCGCGTACAAGAAAGTGCGGCTTGCCTAAGAAAACGCAGTAGCCCACATGAGTACCTATGCTATTAGACATTGTATGAGTGGATGTCTCTATTATACTTCTAAGGCGATTTAGAAAATAGGGGTCAAATATATGCCCAGCTGTTACGCAATCAAAGCCAGCTTCTTTGTACTGTTGATGGCTACCACGGAGTACGTCTTTCCAGTAAAGGCAAATTTTTATAGTTTTGAAGTCCTTCTTGTACTTTTTTAGATTTGTGCAGAACCGGTCAATACTAAAATTGACATCAATCCAATGAGTTGAATGGGCGGGAAAGACCAAGAGAGTCGGACCTTCTTCGCGTAATTTTTTCTCTACAGTATCTATGGATAAAACACCCTCGGCGTACGCTATAGATGGACCAATAGGGTATACTGGTTTATTGGTTACTCTTCTAAGTATTTGCTGCCGGTGGACACTTGGGCAAAATACTGCCGGTAGTGGAGCGGCAATGTCTGCCTGCCAATAATAGTCAGCGTAGTATACTCCATGCTCAATACTCGCCTTAATTGCGTAGTCAATTGGAAAATCTGCATAGTGTTTAATATTGGTAGCAATCCCGTAGTAATCATTGGGTGGGTGCAGTTCGATAGTACTCTGAGCGGGAATATCCTTTGACAACTCTTGTATTCGAGAAACAGGCATGGAACGGCGATTACAAAGATCCTTTTTAAGTCTCTTCCTTTGTCCGTACCCGTAAATGGTTTTTATTATGTGCCATGCAGGCTTTGCCCACCGTAATTTTTGTTTCCAAGTCTGGTTCATGATAGTTTTAAATCGGTTTGAACCTCTTAATACAGTTCAGTCAGCATGCAGCCTGCAAATTGGTTTGATCCCCTGAAACTGGAAGCACTTTTTATTATTTGCTCTCCATTTTTTTCATGCTGCAAATTGAAGCGGCGACTTCCAACCGAGCGACGAATGCGGCTTCTCGTGATTATAAAATCGAATGTAGCGCGCAATCGCCCGCAGCTATTTTTTCTTTCAACTTATAAAGCGTGTGCGCGGTAATTCCTTCGCGTTGCGCAATCTTTGCCGCGCTCGTACCCCCCTACCTTACCACCCTTACCGCCATAAACGCCTCGGCAGCATTAACTCCAACCGAATAGCCTCGATGCTTAGCGAGAGCGGCTATATGTTCAATGGTGCGTGAATGTGGAGCTGAACGCATTTCATTCTTGTAACAAGATAGTGCATTAAGTTTTGCTTCTAAGTAGTCTGTTATATCAACGTAATAATTTGGCAAAAACGGATTTGTGGCAGGTGTTGCCCATTCGGTGCTTGACATTACTTCAAAGGTGTAGATTTCATGAATATGACTATTCGGTTGAGGTCTACATGCCGTCATCACTGCTTGGTGAGTAATTTGATGATCTATATTTAAGTCGCCCAAATGATGCGTATAAACTACTTGTGGCTGTACTTGTTCTATAACTTTTTCCAATTCATAAATAATATCAAGCAAGGGTACCGTATCAAGCCGGTTATCGGGTAACCCTAAATAGAAATTCTTTTGAATGCCAAGCGCTGTTCGTGCTTTTTCGGCAGCACTGTTTCGGGTTTCTAAATCTTGCGAATCACTGGTTTGCCTTGAGGTAACGCCATCGGCCAAGAATAAAGCATAAACGGTATCGCCTTCAGCAACATGCCGAAGAATAGTGCCGCTACAACCAAGTGCTTCGTCGTCGGTATGAGCGGCAACCACTAGTGCAGTTTTATTCATCTGTTTATTCACTTAGTAAAGCCCAACTGGTAGCTGTGCCCCGTTCAATATCTTTCTTTACAGTGCGGCCAATCAACTCATCATAATATTTAGGTGCTAACCCGAACCCCGGTCGAATTCGACGAATATGTTCTTTACCAATAACCGTGCCCGCTTTCATATCTTTTACAAAATAAATGGAGCGACGAAAATGAGTGCTTGCTTGTTCGACAGCCTGCCTTTTAAAGCTGATCCTACCGCGTGCCAACCAAGCATCATGAGTTGCTTCGCACAGTTGTTTTAACTCGACCGGTTCAATTGAAAATGCACTGTCAGGGCCTTTATCACTTCGACTTAACGTGAAGTGTTTTTCAATAACACAAGCACCTAAGGCTACCGCTGCAATGGCTACTGTTGTGCCTAATGTATGGTCAGAAAGACCCGGCAAAGTGTTAAAACGTTTTGCTAAATTTGGCATTTGTAATAAATTCGCTTGCTCAATCGGAGCCGGATAACTACTAATACAATGAAGTAGTACTAATTGCTGATTACCGGTTGAATGCACCGTTTCGACAATTTCAGCAATCTCTTCTTCGGAACACATTCCAGTTGAAATAATCATTGGTTTATCTTTGCTTGCCGCATATCGAATCAACGGTAAATCAGTCGCCTCGAACGAGGCAATCTTATAGGCTGGCGCATCTAAAGACTCTAATAAATCAACGGCAGTTTCGTCAAAAGGTGTCGAAAAAAGAGTTATACCAATTTTATTCGCGTAATCAAAAAGTTGTTTATGCCATTCAAATGGTGTTTCGGCCCACTTGTATAAATCATACAGCTTATAGCCATTCCATAATCCGCCACGAATCATAAATTCTTCTTTATCGCAGTCGATGGTCATGGTATCAGCAGTGTAGGTTTGGATTTTTATAGCATCGGCACCGTTTTCTTTTGCCGCTTTAATCGTTTCAAAAGCCCGCTCAATATCGCCATTATGATTCGCCGAAAGTTCAGCTATAATATAGGGGGATTCACCCTTACCGATAGCTCGATTATTGATACTAAAATTCATACATTTTCTTCTGGCATACCATTTTGTTTATAGATAATAAATGTGCCAACTAATTTATCTTGCTCTATTTGGACTCGCGAAAGTTCAATTTTATGATTATGTAGTTTAATAAACGCACGAGGATAGCCTTCAGCATCAAGCATACGAATAAAATCAAAAAAATCATTTAGTGAGTGAATGGAGGCATTCGTCAAATCGCTTTCAGAAGGCTTACGGCGTCGAAAAATTGTAACTTCGCCACTCTGCGGCTGAGGGGTAGGATTCTGCTTCACAATAGCTTCAATCATGTTTTCAATGATACCTATTGCTCGTAAAAAAATTTCAGAAGCCGAGCCTTCTAAGCATAATGATTGTTTTAAGTAAATCGGGCCCGCATCTAATTCAGAAGTACACCGTAAGGCTGAAATCTTGGTTTCATGATGGCCTCTTTGAATTAAATTTTGAAGCGGACTTCCACCACGACCATACGGCAAATCAGTCATGTGAAAAATTACACAACCAAAGCGAGTATGAATTTCTTCTGGAATAATATAAGACCAATGAGGAAAAAAAACATACCTTGGGTCGATTTTCTCTATATACTCAACAGTTAAATCTTTTTTTTGAGTAATCAAGTGAAACTTATAACCAGTCTTTTCGGCAAGACGTTCTGCCAAAACGTTATTCCAAGGCCTAGATGTTGCAATAATAAAGTTCATTGAGTTAGCTGATCAGTCTTTTATTTTTTCAATTTTCAGATGATATTGAAAATCTTTATACTTAAAAAAAGCTGGGTAGTTTTCATTATCAACTACTCTAAGCAAATCGAATTGTTCATTTAATGATTTGTCGATATCTATTAAGCTATCTGCCGGTCTTCGTCGAGCATAAAAACTTTCTTCACCTTGTTGCAATTGCCCGCTTTCGGTGCTTAACGGATAATTATCAATAAATTCACGACATAAATATAGTGTTGCTTGTGCTTGTTGTTTACGCAATTCATTTACTAATTCGTGGCCTTCAAAATCAATATAAGTCTGAGCATAAATTATACCGCTATCAACTTGCTCTGCTGCCTCAATCAAAGTCACCGGAATTCGATTCTTGCCTTCAATAATTTGCCAAGTGAGTGGTGACCAACCCTTTCCTTGTGGTAAGTCGCTTTCATGCACCACCAAAGTATGCTTATAGTTTGCCAAAATTCTATTATCTATTATTTTACTAAAACTCAAACAAAAGCAAAAATCTGCTACTGGTAATTCATTCGTCGAATGGTGCCAAAATACTTGATGACCAAGCTCAGCCCATTCGATTTGCAAATCATAGATTGCAGGGTTAATCCAACTTTTATAATCACTTAATATCACTATGTTATATCGGCGGGGGGGGGGCGCTCTGCCAATAAACTAAGCTCACAAATACGTTTTTGTAACTGTTCTTTATGTATTGGCCATTCACCTGATAGTATGCCAAAGCGTATGATATCAATACTTTGTTGGCCATTAAAGTATTGCGACCGAAAAACGCCTTCTTCAATAAAACCTATTTTTTGGTGAAAGATAAGCGATCTTTGATTATCGCTACGGACCTCGGCGCATAGCTTATTTATTTCTAATTTATTAAATAGATGATCAATCGCTTCTAACGCTAACCGAATACCGGTACCAAGCAAAGCTTCCGGTCGTGTATAAAAGCCCCAAAATGCAGTACTATGCACCCCATTAATATCATTGAAATAAACAACACCTTGGGCCATACCTTCGCTATCTTGAAAAATAAACCATTGTCTATCATCGTTTCGTTGTAATTTCTTAAACCATTCTTGATGTTCTTTAAGACTAATTTCTTGTGAATGAAACATAGCGTTTCGCACATTAGGTGAGTTACGCCAAGCAAGAATTTGCTCATAATTGTTTATATTTAAAGGTATCAATGCCATAAGCTTAACAATTAATTTAACCTACACCATCATTGCCTCAACAACACGTTGAGCTCCTAACCCATCGACTAACGTAGCGCAATGCTTTGACCAATTGTCAAGATTAGCATTATCTATCACTCTATTCATTGCTGTCAGTAACTGTTCACTGTCAACTTCACTTGCATTGCCAATCCAATTTATATATCTTTGTTTATGCATCTCTTTTGCAATCGGCTCTTGATTTTCTGCGACTGTAACAACTATCGACGGTAACCCTAAGCAGCATCGCTCCCAAGAGGTAGCACCACCCGCCCCAATGGCCAAATCGGCTTGTATCATTAAAGGGGCCAAGCTTGCTAATGATTGATGCAAATGTATTCGTTTATTATGTAAGGCTAAATTTTCTATAGTTCCCAAATTCAAGCAAAGAGCGCTTACAACCAAGTCAAGCTCAATGTCTGGTTGCTTTAATTGATTAAATGCAGTAATTGTCTTAGTAGTTAAATTATACGTATCAACACCACCGAAATAAGCGAATATTCTTTGCACTTGATTCCTTTTTCGAGGAGTCTGCTTATGTAACTTAGAGTATTCAGATTGAAGCAATGCATATTTTGGGCCAATCAATTTTATACATTGTTGTGGCACTAAGTCAATATAGCGACTTTGCATATTTTCGATCAAATTTTGATCCAATAGCAAATCACAATCTTGCTGACGATCGGCTAAATCATCGATTACAAAAATCTTTTTACAATACGGTCGTAATAATTGCTCCCATTTTTTATCAATTCCGTAATGATCAACGATAAGCCAATCAGGCTTGTTTTCTTGAAGAATCGTTAGACATTCTTGTGCATCCTGTAGCTGAGTAGAACCAAGCCAAGCGGCATGTCTCAAGGCAGAATGGTCAATTATGAATTCTGCACGGGTTGATAGGCGATGAACTGTAAACCCGTGTTGCTCAATATAGTGAATCAAATTGCCTTTATGTTCACGACAAATAAATTCGCAATAGGCACCTTTCTCTCGTAAAGTATTTGCCAAAGTCAAACATCGTATAACATGGCCGGTGCTAATTTGTAGTGAAGCGTCAACGCGGATGACGATTTTCATTTTACAAAGATGGCTTAGACAAAATTTCTTTTAAAGAGCTTCTGAACCAGCTGGGTATCTGCTCACTTTTATATTCTAGCTCTACGCCATTTACTACTTCTGCAAGCCAAACACTTTTGTCACCTGAGTTATCAAAAAGATAAGCACGATCTGCATTATTTATTGCTTGGGGTAACAAACTAAGTGAGCGATGGTAACGGCTTACAATTTTTTCTTCAGGTACGGGATGGCCACCCACTTTTACACGGTGAGCAACGCGAGAAATGTTAATTTGTGGATCTTCTGTTGCAATAAAATAAAGATAAGTGCTTTTACCAGAGCCGTTAGGCCCTGCAAATATTCGTAGTCTGGGCGTTACCTTCACGCTTGAAGTCTCACTTTACTGCCTGGCTTTACTTTGGTTGGTTCGATTAGCTGCTTTATGACCTTGAATGAACCATCTGCAAAGGTTTCAACCAGTTGATTATTAACAATTCGTATAACGCTACTTCCTGTGGCTAGCGCTTGCAAATACGCTTGTTTAGCAGCACCTTCAGCAAGTTTAGGGATTTCATTTTCTAAAGTTTGCATGGTTTTTTCGTTAAGCATTGTCATCTTTACCCTCCAAGGAGCTAATACACATAAAGGTTACTAGGTGCTGTTATTTTAAGCTAGTTTTCTACTCTTTTTAAGGCATTGGCAAGGGTTAAACATCGCATAACATGGCCTGTGCCAATTTGTAGTGAAGCGTCGGTTCGAAAAGTGATGTTCATCAGTTCAGCCGTTTGAAACCACCGTGACACACCGGACCTTCCAAAAGGCCATTCACGTCGCGCCCGTCTTCACACTCGCGAATTAACGTGAAAATAGGTTCAAGTGCTTCAAAATAACCGTCGATTATTTCAGGCGTATGCGCAATACAGGCATAAACTGAGTTTCCTGCCAGATAGCCTCTTTTCAGCATTTCCTGCGTAATGAGCGTTTTATAGGCCAGTGTGTTATCCGACACAATGGTGAAACCAGATAGGGCAGGAATACCCCAGCGCTGTATTGGCAGCCCATAGCTGTCGGCCAGAGCTTGCCAGCGGTTCGAGATGTGATTTCCTATATGTGTGATTTTTTCCCAAGACTTTTCACGCTCCATGACTTCAAGCGTTTTCAATGCTGCGGTAGGCCCAATACGCTCAGTCCAGAATGTACTGCTAATGAATGTCTGCTGAGCTGCCTGCATAACTTCTTTTCTGCCAATACAGGCAGAGATGGCATAGCCATTGCCAAGTGTCTTGGCAAAAATTGCCATGTCGGGTTCGACACCATACTTCTTGTACAGGCCACCATAGGTTTCGCGGAAACCGGACGTGCATTCGTCGAATATCAGGACTATGTCGTTGGTGCTGGCAATATTCCTGACCTTTTGTAGAAAGCCATCTTCCGGCCCAATATTGCGTGAGACTTCCATTTTGATAGCAGCTATCTGGCCAGGATTGGTGGCGATGATGGCTTCCAGTTCATCGCTCTGGTTGTAGTTGAAAGGTAACGTAGTGCCAGACAGGCCTCTTGGCACACCGGCAGGGTTCAGTCCCGGTAACAGGTGACCATCCAGGTTTTTTCCATTGCCTAGGTTCGTGGCCAAGTACCAGTCATGCCAACCATGGTAGCCGCAGATTGCAATCTTGTCGCGCCCGGTAGCCGCTCTGGCAATACGTACTGCTATCGAGTTGATTTCTCCACCGGAACGCGCCAAACGTACCATGTCTGCCCATGGGTGCAGCTCGACCAGCTTTTCAGCCAAATAGACCTCTTCCGGGCAGTTAAAGGTGGACATATTTCCGTTGGTCACAGTTTGCATAACTGCCTCGTCAACCTCAGGATGACCGTAACCAAGGGTGTTGGTGCCAATGCCCATAATGCTCATGTCCGTATACTGGTTACCATCTAGATCCCACACAGTGCAGCCTTTGGCCTTGCTAAAATATGACGGCCAGTGTTCAGGCAAAAACATTTCCGGCCTTTTCGAGAGCAGCATGGTGCCGCCAGGAATAACTTTCTTTGCTCGTTTATAAAGTTTTTGGCCTGTACCCATAGTCGCTCCTTCGTTACGCATAATTTGTTGATTGGCTGCAAAAAGGATAGGCTGCTGTTTTTGTAGCTCCAGCACTTGCTGCCAAGTAAAGTGAATTTCAGGAGCAAAGTGGTTGAATATATTGCTGACCACAGTGAAATCTTCCGGTTCATCTACCGTCCAGCGCAAGCCTGACAGGTCCTGCTTATTGGTGTACGAATCGGTACGAAAGAGACCGGTCTTCCGTAAATAGGGGGTTACATGTTCGCGGTCGAAAACTTCTTGTGTTTCCCGCGCGGCCCGCTCCAATGCATCCATGGTGAAAACTTCTGTATCCAGTCCGTCAGGGAATGTTGCAGGTGCAGCGTTACTCAAATAATCAACTCTTGTCGCCAGAAAGCTTTCGACGACCTGGTCTACCAGGTCGGGATCAATTAGTGGACAATCTCCTGTTATGCGAACTACGACATCAGCATGTGCCAGCCGGGCCGCATCCAGATACCGTTGCAGCACATCACTTTCACTACCCCGCACAGTCAAGTAGCCCAGTTTCTCCACATGTTCTATAAGCGGCGCATTCCGTGCGTCAACCGAAGTGGCCAGTACAATCTGTTCAATCTTTCTTGAGCGTGACAGTCG